>JAYOKQ010000114.1:0-12791 GCA_038119905.1 Gemmatimonadota bacterium
CGCGCCTCGATCATCGCAGCGGCCTGGGAGTACGACGTGCCCTTTAGCGTGCATCCGGGCATTGGCTACGATATTATTTCGAATCATCCCATTTTTAGCGGTGCGGCGATTGGTCGGGCCGCCGAATGGGATTTTAAGCTGTTTGGCGGCAGCCTGTCCCGGCTACAGGGCGGAGTTACGCTGTCGGTAGGATCGGCCATCATGGGGCCGCAGGTATTCGAAAAAGCGCTGAGCTGTGTCAATAACCTGCGCCTACAGGACGGTAAGACCGTCGTTGACGATCACGCCATTTACGTTGTCGATCTGCAGGACGGCGGGGGCTGGGATTGGCGCCAGGGCGAGCCGCCCAAAACGGAGCCGGCCTATTACCTGCGTTTTTGCAAGAGTTTTTCGCGTATGGGAGGCCGCATGCAATACGTCCAAAGCGATAATGCTGCATTTGTCCAGCACCTCCACCGCGCGTTAATGAACGGATGATAGTCGAGCGTTTTACCGCACTGGCCAAGCGTTATGCCGACCTGCGCGTGGTGGTGGTAGGCGACCTATGCTTGGATCGCTATATGGAAATCGATCCCGCGCGAACGGAGACATCGATCGAGACCGGGTTGCCCGTGCACAACGTGCTGAACGTGCGCGCGCAGCCGGGTGGTGCGGGCACTGTCGTCGCCAATCTGGTTGCACTCGGCGTGGGGCGCATCGACGTGGTGAGCTACTGTGGGGACGACGGCGAAGGCTATGAACTACGCCGGGCGCTTTCACAGATGCCGGGAGTGTGCATGGATGCCTTTTTTTGCGCAGCGGATCGAAGGACCTTTACCTACTGCAAGCCGCTCTTGTTGGAAGGAGATGGGCCGCGCGAGCTGTCCCGCCTAGACAGCAAAAACTGGTCGCCCACGCCGCCAGAGTTGAGCCATCGTCTGGCCGAAGCTGTGGCTACATTGGGGGCGCACGCCGACGGCTTGATTGCTTTAGAGCAGACGGATGTACCCGGCACGGGCGTGATGACAGAGACGGTGTGCGCTGCGTTGGGTGCGCTCGCGAGTGCGCGGCTCGCCGTGCCGATGCTGGCCGATTCTCGTCGCGGACTTGGCGCGTTTCCTCCGCTTAACTTCAAAATGAACGACGCCGAGTTGGCTGTGCTGATGGGCGCGTCGAGCCTGCCTAACCAAGAGGCTGTGCGCGCGGCGGCCGTCGAATGGGCGCGTCGTCACGGTCGCTCGACTTTTGTGACCTTGGCCGAAGAGGGCATTGTAGCGGCCGACCCCGATGGCAGCGTCTGTCATGTGCCCTCGCTGCCGCTGCGCGGTCCGATTGATATCGTCGGTGCCGGCGACAGCGTAACGGCAAACGTGACGGTCGCGCTGGCGGCTGGTGCCACGACGCTAGAAGCCTGCCGGATTGCCATGGCAGCTGCATCGCACACCATCCACCAGCTAGGAACGACAGGCGCGGCCTCTGTGCCCGATATTTGCGCGCTGCTGTAGGGATTTGCCCATCGAGGAGTTTCCATGATATCTGTAGAAATCCCGTGGTATCCGCGGTGCATTATGGCGGGCCGCTCCTTTCGCCTGCCCGTAGTGTGTCGAGGAGACGTCGAGCTGATTTGTCCCGGTTTTACCGTCGAATACCGGCGCTATGCCGAAGCGGACGGGGCGCACTACTTCTATCTGCGCGCCCCTGAACAGGCCGGTATCTATGCCGTATCGGCTCGACTGGGTGCAGCCGAATGCCACCAATCGATCGGCGTATGCAATCTGGACGGATTGCGCACGCCCCATGAGTATAACGGGGTGCACTGGCCGCGGCGCTGGCCGCTGGGTTCGGCGTGGACATCGCGTAAAATGCGCCAGACGCTGCAGGATATGCCGCTGTCGGGCAGAGCCGATGCGCCGGATCTGGACTGGTGGCTCCACTGCAGCGAGCAGATCCTGTGGAACGCCTTGCCTCCATCCGAACGCCCCCAGGCTCACTACGTAAACGTCACGCAGGGATGCCCGCGCTGCGGCCGGGCGATCTTTGCCCACCACGGTTTCTATCCGTGGAGCTGGCCGAGTATGGGAGAGGGCGCGCGGGCCCGCTGTCCATCGTGTGGATTTGAGGCGCCCAGCAATGCGCTTGACGAGGGTGACTGGTACGGTGGATCGCATCCCGACGACGGCTTTGGTTACGTCGACGAAGACGGTCATATCTATCTGTTTGCCGCGACATTTCATCGCAACCAGGTGGCGGCATTTGGCGCGGGGATAGCCGCGCTGACCGATTACGTGCGCAGGGAAGGGATGCCGTCGAATGCGGTCGATCGCTTGGTGCTTATGCTGCTGCGCTATGCCCAAGAGACGCTATACGTAGCGACGGCCGCACAGTTTCGCTACGGACCCTCTAAAGAGAAGGAGGAGCCGTGGAATTGGGGGCAGACGGACTGGGCCGCACAGGCCGATCCTGTCGCTGCGCTCTATCGCAAGGGATTGCTGCGTTACAGTATCGACGTGCCCATTGTCGCGCAGACCATGGCGCTGGCCTATGACGCGGTATGGCCCCATATGCACAGCGCTCAGGGGCACTGGCTGCAGGCCGCTCGGACGCTGGGCCTATCGCTCGGAGATGCCAGCGAGGGTATTCAGCTGATTGAAGAGATGCTCGCCGTGCAGCTACAGTGTCTCATGGACGGCGGTGGGTTGAGCAACTTTCCCCGCGCGAGCGTGGGGGCGCTCGTGCTGCTACAGGGGCTCGATCGGGACGACCTAGGGGATCCTTTGGCGTGGCTTTACGACCGCAGCCAGGAGCGGCTGCGCACGTTCGCGTCGAACAACTTTTTTCCCGACGGAACGCCACCCGAGGCGATGGGTGGCTATAACGATACGCACAGCGTCGGTCTATTCGAATTGGAACAGCATCTACGTCGACTGCGTGCGCTGCATCCGTCGACTTATCCTTCCGAACGCTATCCGTCGCTGCTGACGCCGCAGCGGGCTCGGCGCATTGCCCTTGCGCCGCACGAGACAGTCCTACTAGGCCAGGCGATTTTTGGCTTTGGCGACGGAGCGTCGGCCGGTGTCCAGGGCCCGCTCAAGGACGCGTCCTATGCGCCGCAAAGTGGGCGCCTACTGGCGTTGGCGACGGACCAGCTCGACGATCCACAGGTGCGCGCGCTGCAGGTTAGCGACGGGGCCTATCGCCGCCTTGGCACGACCGTGCACGACGGAGTAGGTATTGCCATTCTGCGCACCGACGAAACGCCTGAGCGCGCGGCCGTGGGCGTGGTGTATGGCGATGCCTGGCTGCATCGCCACATGGATCTGCTCGACGTACAGCTCTTTGCGCACGGCCGTCCCTTTTTGAGCGACTTGGGCTATCCGCAATCGTGGACGAGCGTTGCGCGCTGGGAGGGACACTGGGCTACTCACAATACGGGCTGGGGGGTGGTCAGAGACGTTGCGCCTATCGACTGGCCGTCGGACACGCCCTTTTACTTTCTCAAAGCGCTGGCCGGACGGGGACGGCTGCGGCGCTTTGCCCGGGCTGACGGCGTCCAACTCATCGAGGTCGAAGCCGAGCGCTGGGCGTGGGATACCGAGGCCATGCGCTGGTATCGCCCCGGCGTACAAATGCGCCGCCTGCTGGCTCTGGTCGAGACAGAGGGCGACGGCGTCGCCCTCGTCGATATGATGCGGATCGATGGTGGCCAAGCGCACTGGCGCTGCTGTCGCGGCTTGGAGGGCGCGTTTGTCGGCGAGGGAGATTGGGCGGAGCAAGGGGGCACGGCGGCAGGTGCATCCATTGAGCGCGGTCAGATCGATCAAATTGAGCACGGCGATATGGCCGCTCTCGCCTACATGGATGCGGTGCGCCGCTACGAGGGGGCTGCGCCATGGAGAGGGCAGTGGCAGTCGCGCCACGAAGAGGACGTGCTGCTCGACATACACCAGGTCGATGCGAACGCGGATATTGATTTGATGTGCGCGCGCTCGACGGCTACGCTCGGCGCGCCCGAAGATTCCCGCTATATGTATGAGGGGCTGCTGTGGTCGCGCAGGCCCACGGAGCGCGAGCCTACCACGCGCGTCGATCTCGTTTTTGAGCCGCGCGTTGGAACGGCTGCACTTGCTGCCGTTGAATCGATAAGCGGAACGGGAGAAGCGGCCGGCGTGCGCCTCGTAACGCGAAGTGGTCGGACCGTATCAATCTATTGGAATCCTGAAGAGCCGCGCTGTGAACTAGGCGATGGTGCGGCGCTAGCTGGGGGCGTTGGCTGGGTGGTTGACGGCTGTGCCTACGCCGTAGCCGAGCGCTTTGAAACCGCAGAGCACATGCTGCGTCGCATCGATTCCGTAGAGGGACGCATCGTGGCGCTCGACCGGGAGCGCTGCACGGTGGACGTAGAGGGCATATGCCCTCAGGTGGGTGCACGCATTATCGTCAACGCAGACGGTCGCGGTCACACCTACCGCGTTGAGGCGATGCAGGCGTTGGACGACGGACGGCAGCGGCTGACGCTCGATGTCGACTCGCTGCTAGGTCGCGGTCAGATACGCGACGTATCCGATCGTGAGGTAACGTTGGACCACTTTGTCGCTGCGCGCACGGGCAACCTACATGCGACGCGCTTAGTGCACGGACAGGCATGGTCGGAGATTGAGGAGGCGATCAATCCAGACGCGCAGTCGACGCGACTTGTGCTCAATCGTGCGCTGCCCGATGTAGCGCCGGGAGCATGGATCGAAGTCGTTGACTATGTGGTAGGTGATTGCGTCCGCTACGAACCGCTCATGGAGGGAGCTGCACAGTGACAGGAGCTGGGCATGGGCGTATCTTTGGCCGCAGGTCTGTTTGGAGGTCTCTTATCGCTCACACGCAGGTCGGGTAGACCGTGAAGATTCTTCACACCGTATACGATGACGTAGAAAATCCCTGGTGCGGCGGTGGTGGTGCACTGCGCACGATGCAGATTGCCGGCCGGCTGAGCGCGCGCCACGACATAACGGTCTTAGTTGGTGCGTTCCCTGGTGCACTGCGCCAAGAAGAGCGCGATGGCGTGCGCATTCGCCGCGTCGGCTCGGCTCGTTCCTATGCGCTCAGCCGTCTCAGTTTTTGTGCGGCTGCGTCAGCCGAAGTTGCCCGAGGTGAATACGATCTGTGGGTCTATGGCTTTTCCGCTTATGCGCCGCTGACGGCCTCTGCCGGTTCGCGCTCGCGCAGCCTGCTCGAGTTTTTCCACCTTATGGGCGAACACGCGACCGAGAAATTTCCCATCGTGGGCCAAATTTCCCGCTGGGCCGAGCGTCGCGTGCTGCACCAGCACGATCACATTCTGACGATTTCCCCCACCGTACAGCGGCAGTTGGCCGATATGGGCGTGGGCGCGCAGCTCCATCTGGTCTATACCGGCGTTGACGATAGCTGCTTTGAAGCGGGAGGGGCGGAAGGCGACTATATCCTCTACTTTGGCCGGCTGGATATACACACCAAAGGGTTGGATATTTTGCTGCGCGGCATGGCCGAGGTAAACCGATCCGACGTGCGTCTGATATTGGCTGGCCGCGGCACTCCGGAGCGCCAGCGCGAACTCCGCGCGCTGGCAGAATCACTGGGCATTGCCGATCGCGTCCTGCTTTACGGACCGGCCGACGATGAGCAGAAAAAGCAGCTCATGAGCGAGGCGTTGCTCGTTTGCATGCCCTCGCGCTATGAAGGCTGGGGCATTGTCGCGATCGAAGCGGGTGCTGCTGGCAAGCCGGTAGTCGGCACCGATATTCCCGGTTTGCGCGACGCCATACAGGCCGATGAGACCGGTCTACTCGTGCCGAGCGAAGATCCGCGTGCCCTCGCAGAAGCGATAGAGCGCCTGCTCGACCAGCCCGCTGAGCGGCAGCGTTTGGGCGCCAACGGGCGACGCTGGGCCGGGCAGTTTACCTGGGATCGCGTCGCCGGTGAGCAGGAGCGCGTCTACACGGCGCTGGCCTAGTGCTGGTGCGCGTGTCTAGTCGATTGCGATCGACGGCTGCATAGATACGTTCTGGGTATCCATAGAGCTTGGGAAGAGCGCAATGACTGCCACCGAATCGCCGACATCAACAGCAAATACATCCGATATAGCCTGGCTTGTGCTTTTTTGCGCTTGGCTGATCGCCTTTGTCGGCACGCTAGGCAGTCTGTTTTTCAGTCACGTAATGGATTTTGCCCCCTGCTTATTGTGCTGGTATCAGCGCATCTGTCTGTTTCCGCTGGTGTTGATTTTGGCGCGCGGGCTCTTTCCTTTCGATCCGAGCGCGGTGCGCTACGCCCTGCCGTTGGCGAGTGTGGGATGGTGTGTGGCTGCATATCACTCAATGATTTACGCCGGTTGGATTCCGGACGATATGCAGCCCTGCAGCCAGGGTGTTTCTTGCAGCGAAGTGCATATTGAGCTGTTGGGTTTCCTTTCGATTCCCTATTTGTCGCTGCTGGCTTTTACTGCATTATCGACGCTATTGATTATTAGTCATAGGAGAACTACTACATGAAGCGCACGGTATTTGTCGCTGCAGTCGTTGGGTTAGTCGCTGTATTTTTTATCGGTAAATCTTGGTACGATTCGCGGCGCGTAGAGCAACTCGGATCTATCGCGCAAGACAATGCCGAAATTTTTGTGCGTCCGCATGCGCCGACGCTCGGCAGCGATAATGCGAAAGTGTACGTAGTTAAGTTCTCCGATCCGGCCTGCGAGACCTGTGCGGCGTTCTCGCCCTATACCAAGCAGGCCTTGGATGCCTTTCCTGGACAAATCAAGTTCGTTCTACGGTACGCGCCGTTTCATCAGGGATCCGAAACGGTGGTGCGCATTTTGGAGGCGGCTAGACGGCAGGATAAGTTCTGGGAAACGCTGGAGTTGCTCTATGCACAGCAGGGCACTTGGACACAGAACCACCGCGTTATGATCGATCGCGTATGGCCGCTGCTGCCGCAGGTTGGGCTGGATATTGAGCGCGTTAAGGCGGATATGGACGATCCGGCGATTACGGCCATTATTCAGCAGGACCTGGCCGATGCGAATTCACTTGGGGTGCGCAAGACGCCGGGTTTTTTTGTGAACGGCAAACCGCTCGAACCCTTTGGTGCACGTCCTCTGGCCAATCTTATTCGAGCAGAAATCCGCGCGAATTATCCTGCTCAGTAGCCGCCTAGTCTGCGTCGGGGCTATCGGCCGGTGTTGCTAGCAGTTCCCCATAGGTGACGACGCGCGCCGATGATGCATCTAGTGCATCTAAGAAGAGAGAAAACGCCGGCAGGTCGACGACGTCCTTGGGGTCGAAGTAGAGGTTGAGCAGCGCATTGTTCCTTTCACAGCTAGCCAGCGCGTCGAGCGCTAGCTGAAGAAATGCCCCCTCGGCGGAGTGTCTTCCGCCGTCTTTCACTAGACAGTGCCAGGTATCAAATGCGGTAAACGGATGCTGAGGGCAGCCGGCTACGGGAATTTCCGTTATGCCCTCAAACGGCGTATATGGAGTGCCTAGCGTGGGTGAGAGCACGGCAAGCAGTGAGCTGGAAAAGCGGTAGCCCACTTCGCGCATCAGTCCATAGGCTGTCTCCGGCGCTAGGTTGCCAAAGTGCGGCAGTCTACAACCCTCCATTTCCACACCTAAGTGACGTCGCACCGCCTCGTGGCACTGTCTCAGTTCGCCGAGCTGCTCGGCGCGTGACAGCGCATTAAACATGCGCTCGGTAAACTCTTCACTGGCGGAAAAATCATAGGCCGTATTGCGCAAATTGGGGTGGGTGTGCGAGTGGTTGATCAACTCGTGACCGCCGCCGACAATGGCGCTGTGCTCGGTAGGATAGCGGTCGACCCACTGGCCGACTACGGCAAAGCTGCCGTGTACGCCACGCTGGCTGAGCGTGTCACACAGCGCAGGCAGCGCCTCCACATCAACGGGAAAGTCACAGTCAAAGCTCAACACGACGGTGGGCTGTGCATCGGTGCTTCCCTGATAGCTCATGCAGGCTTCGCTGATGCGACGGCCGAGCGCTACCGAAGCGGCATGACGTCCCAAGGAAGGAAGCGCGCGCACGGCGCGCACGAGCTTGGGCAACGCGCTGCTCATGTCGATGAGGCGGTTTCTGTGAAAGCTGCACGCACTGAATTGTAGGGGACGTCGTCGGCGACCAGCGCCATGCCGGCACGTTCGACCATAGCGCGCAGCTCGTCGAGCGTATGATAGTGGTTGTAATAGGGATGCCACCAGTCAAACGTGTCCGTGTGGCAGATACGCCAATCAGAGGCAGGTTTGATAAATACGCGCACTAGCTCGCGCAGGCCGGGAATGTGACGCAGTAGAAGGTTATACAGCGCATTGACCGGCACACTGGCATAGCACAGAGTATAGAGCAGGTCCTTGGGCAGCCGGCAGGTAAGCGTGCGCAGCGTTCGTTGGAAGGCCGTGCCTATCCGGCTCCAGTTGCGGTAGGCGCCGAAGCTGATTTGTCCGCCTGGCGCAACCGCACCGAGAATGGCGTTGAAGCCCTGCTCAACTCCGGGCGTGTGGTGCAATACGCCCCAAGAGTAGACGAAGTCGAAGTGGGCGCGGCGGACAGGGGGCAGATACAGATTCCCCTGTGCCAACACGACATTCTCGCGACCTTTCAGCTTGTCAAAGGCGATGAAGATGGCCTCAGAAAGGTCGATGCCAATGACCGTTGTATCGGCGACACCTGATATATAGCTAACGTGCCGGCCGTATCCACAGCCGGCGTCGAGAATCGTTTTTCCGCTGTAAAATGCGTCGTCGATTCCCGTCTGATGCACGTAGTTTTGGTCATAGTCCGGTATGACTCGGTGGTAGCGACTCCACTCGTAGCCGAAGCTGTCTTGCACCTTGCGCGTGCCGGCTTCGTAGGCCCCATCCGTCCACGATGTAGGAATGGTTCCGATCTGCGCGCGGTATGTCTCTACCCAGCCGCCGTATAATTCGCCTATATTTTCGACGAAGACCGGCACGCCGCGCATGATGGGATATACATCGCCTTGCGCATTAGACAATAAGCCGTCTAGTATGTGCTCTTCATCTTCGCGGAAAATAGCCTGCAGTTGCAGCGGATCGCCTGTCCGTGGATCACCTAAATGATCTAGCCATTGTCGTGTCATATTCTAATTTTTAATCCAGAATGATACATAGTATAACGTACCCAAAATAAGAACGGTGCACGTATCGCGCTATGCGTATGGTATGATGTTCTATCTGCCATCTGTCATTTAGAACGAGCGGTATCTGTTTGTCGTGACGTTGCCTATTGGTGGGTGGGGTCTGGACGTATATGTAAACAATATGGATCTGATTCTATCAGATATCTTACGTAAAAATGTAACAGTCGCGACGATCTTCTGTAACACTTTTTCTCCTCATTTTTTCAAATTGAAACCATTCACTCTGTGGAGGAAAAGCTATGAGATGGATTGCATTGTTATTTGCTGTTCTAGCTATAGGCAACGCTGAAGTCAGTGCGCAAGGAAACGCACTTTCTGGTCGCGTCGTTGATGCAGTAGACGGTTTGCCTATACCGGGTGCCTATGTAATTGTTGTAGATAGCAGTGACGGCATCGTGACAAAAGCAGATGGAGCTTTTCGCTTTACTGAAGCAGTCGAACTCGGCGTTGAACTGCAGTTTAGTCATTTGGGTTACGAGACAAAGCGCGTTGAAGTATCAGAAAATGGCGTGCTGATTGTGCAACTGCAGCCCAAAGTCCTAGAAGGAGAAGAGACTGTTGTTATTGGTAAACAGTTGCTGGGCCAAGCACGTGCACTGAGCACGCAGATGCACAATCCCAATATCACCAATGTTGTGGCCGCAGATCAGGTCGGGCGATTCCCCGATGCTAACATAGGCGATGCCCTAAAACGCATTCCAGGTCTGTCTGTTGAATACGATCAGGGGGAGGCCCGCTTTGGCTTGGTGCGAGGAACGGAAGCGAGGCTCAATTCTGTTATGCTAAATGGCGATCGCATTCCCTCAGCAGAGGGCGAAACGCGTGCCGTGCAGCTTGATTTGATTCCTTCGGATATGATTAGCGTCGTTGAAGTGAATAAGGCTGTCACGCCCGATATGGATGCCGATGCTATTGGCGGGGCAATCAATCTTGTTACGCGCTCAGCAGGCGAAGGATTGCGCGTTGCTGGTGCCTTGGGTGGAGGATATGGAACGCTGCGCGGCAAGCCGATTGGCAATGGTTCCCTCGTTCTCTCTCAGCGCTTTCTTTCCAACCAGCTAGGCGTCGTCTTCAGCAGTTCGTATCACAACAATGACTTCGGCTCGGATAACGTAGAGGCGGAATGGGCGGAAGAGGGTGGTCAGGCTTTTATGGAAGAGATGCAGATTCGCCGCTATGATGTGCAGCGCATACGCAACAGTCTGTCGCTTAAGGCTGATTATCAAATCGATGCCGCAAATAAGCTGGCCTTCAGCAGCATACTCAACCATCGAGACGACTACGAAAATCGATTCCGCGTTAGCTTTCGCGACTTGGTTCTACCTGATGCAAACGGAATATCTACCGAAGCTGAAATCCGCAGAGAGACCAAGGGTGGCCACGCCGATAACAAAGATCGTCGTTTAGAACAACAGAAAACAAATGCCTTTTCACTATCAGGTGAACATTCATTGGGCTTGGCCAATCTCAACTGGACAGCGTCGACAGCTAAAGCGTCAGAAGAGAGACCGTTTGAACGGTATATATCCTACAGAGTCAAAGATGTTGATGTCGTTCCAAATACAGCCGACGAACGAGAGCCCAAGGTAGATGCTTTTAGCTCTAGTGATCTAGCATTGGATAATTGGTCCCTAAAGGAGATAACGCAAGAGCATCAGTTTACAGAGGAAACCGACAGAGGAGGCCGTATCGACGTAACGCTTCCCATGTTCGGCCTGTCCTTTAAAACGGGTTTGCGTATTCGCGCCAAAGAAAAGATGCGAGACAACGTGTTTTTTGAGGCGGAGCCCGTGGGGAATAGTGAAGCCATCTATGAGACGATGGGAAGCCTTAGTAGCACGGGTAACGACGCTACAAAAGATTATTCTGAAGATAGCTATGGTGCCGGAGACTATAAAGTGGGCACCTTTGTAAATGCTGCGCAGTTGGGTCAGCTGAATTTGCCAGAAGCCCGTTCGTTAGGCGCTTCTGAGACTCAGTTGGAAAATGGCTCGTTCTCAATGGCGCCAGTATACGATGAGTTTGCTTCCGGTAATTATACGGCTGAAGAAACGGTGAGCGCTGGTTACCTAATGGTTGACCACCAGTTCACGAAGCAGCTCAATGTGGTAGCAGGCGTGCGCTACGAAGCGACAGCAGTTGACTATCAGGGCAACGAACTCAACTTGGATACCGAGACAATTTCGCCGACTTCGGGAGATCAGACGTTTTCTTCAATTTTGCCGGGTCTGCATATGCGGTATTCACTCGATGATGCGACATTCATCCGCTTCGCTTGGACGAATACAATTGCTCGACCCAATTACTATGATCTCGTTCCGTATAGCGCTATTTCCTTTGAAGATGAGGAATGGCAACAGGGTAACCCCAATTTAAAGCCGACGCGGTCTATGAATTTTGATTTGATGGCCGAGCGTTACTTTTCGAACGTGGGTATCCTATCAGCCGGAGTTTTTTATAAGAGCATAAGCGACTTCATTTACGAACAAGAAACCAAGAGATCCAGACTTAATTCGGACGGAGAGAGCATAGAGCTAGACTATATTCAGCCGCAGAATGGCGATAGCGCAACGCTCTTAGGTCTTGAGATTGCCGCTCAGAAACAGATAGAGTCCGTGCCGGGTTTGGGAGTCTACGGCAACTATACGTTGACGACTTCGTCAATTGAAGCCAAAGGTGAATTGGGTCAACGCAATGACGAAGATTTGAATTTGCCCGGGACCGCGGAGCACGCGTTAAATGCTTCGATCTCCTATGAGAACAAAGGATTTACTGCGCGCACGTCGCTTAATTATACGAGCGCCTTTATCGAAGCGGGTGGATATGGTAAATCTGCTTTCTATGATCGCTACTACGATTCGCAGACCCACTTGGATATAAACGCAACCTACGCAGTTAGTCCTATGTTTCGGATCTTTGTCGATATGAATAATCTGCTCGACCAGCCGCTGCGGTTTTATCAAGGTGAGGTCGATAGGACAATGCAGGTCGAATACTACGGCCGTCGCTTTACGATGGGATTGAAGTTCGATATGTAAGCGTATTATGTGCGGCAGGGAGATAAATGCGCGGCTCTCTGCCGCATACATACGATGTGAAATAGACATCCGTTAACTCCTACAGAGCCTGTAGAAGAGCAGATGTTTTCGTATGTAGGGCGCTTTATTCGAATCAGTATACAGCTGCGGAGTTAATAATATGCCTATGAGGTTAGGCTACAAGCGTTATGTGTCTCTCCAGTCGGTTCGCGGTCTATGGAGAATAGTACGTGCCGTCCGACGTGTGATTATCCTCTCTGTAGGCTGTATGTTTTTAGGCTGTGGAGGCGTATCGCATTGGATGAATGCCGCAGTGTCGAAAAAGGAAGATGCGGCTCTCGTTCGTTTGGAACCGTTGTTTATCACGGAGTCTTTTGTTGGGGATATCGATTCACCCGTGTTTTGGGACGCAGTGGGACGAGATCCCCAGGTTCTCATTACGGCAAAGCGGGGGAACGACGTGTTATTCGTCGATGCGCAGAGTGGCCAACTCGCTTCGCGGCGCGGTATGGCAGGGAGTGAAAGTGGCCAGTTGCAACGTCCCAACGGAATCGCTGTTACCGGTGATGTCGCTT
>JAYOKQ010000115.1:0-12640 GCA_038119905.1 Gemmatimonadota bacterium
AGGGTTAATTCTGTAGCGATTCGATCATAGGTGTCTTCGAGTGCTGTTTTTTGCCGAACCATTTTTAGGGGAAGTCCATTGGCTTTGGCATACATTTTCAACCGTAGGCTGGGTTTTTTAAATGTGCAATTAAGGTACTGTTTGTCTATAAGGGCCCAGTGTGGTTTTCGCATCGGGGTATGGTAAAAGCTCTGTTTGCTATACCACATCCCCCTGCTTTGTCCCTGAATGAAGAAACCGGGGAAATACTCGCGCAGCGACGATAGGGTAGTAGGTTCAGACTCTTGAAGAAGCGCCGTTCGAAAAAGAATTGCGTAATCGCTAAAGGCCGTGGTCAAAGGCTCGAGTGCACTCTGCTCAACGTAGGGTCTGAACTCGCTTTTACTGAAGAGTGTGTTCCATAACTGCTCTAAGTTTTGCTGGTATTTCTGCACCTGGGTAGAGGAAAAACTAACCGAAAACACAGACTGGATCGTGTCTAAGGAAATAAAACGCTCGGAAAGGATTCGTGAAAAACGCTCTTCAATCGGCAGTATTTCAAGGGACTCAGGCCGGGCCTTTCGTTTACGCTTTGGCAAACTTATTTTTCGGCTCTTGCTGGCCGAACCCTCCTCGATATACAGCTTACGGTCCTGTTTTACCGCGGCTATTTCATTGTTTAGATCGCTGAGTAGGGGGTCTTCAGTGTTGGAGAGACTTCGGGTTATGTCTTCAACCGCGGCTATGTCATCTTCTATACGAACGTTGAGGTCGTGGATTTGATGCCGCTTTGCAACTATGCGGTCGATGGGCAGAAGCAGGGCATTAAGCGAAGCTAGCCGATCGATATGCGGTTTAATGGTCTGCGCCATTTGCTGCGCCTCGGCGACATCCTCGACTTTTCCCGCCGTCGAATCGGTAAGTGCTTGGATGCGGTCAGCTAACTGCTCTATCGTAGCCTTCAGCTCTTCCTCCGAACCAAAGGTGTTTTCGGTCTGGTCCAATTCTGTCATAGCATAGTTGCGGCGAGAAAAGACCTTTAGTCAATAAGTCAATATCTCGATTAATGTCCGGGTTCAACCATCCATTCGGGTAGCGTAATGCGATACATGTAAGCACCGTCTATGTTGGGAAGTATAACCTTATCCCCCTGCATATCGGCCTTGTATATATCGGGGCTTTCCTCGTCCATCTTGAAGGCCAAAAGACGCAGCGGTGGAAGTTTTCTATCCGGCCAGAAATGAGCTACATCGATAATGGTCGGTATTTTACAGTCCATGGGGACTACGTCAATCTCCCATTTTCGTTCCTTGACCAAAGCTGCGCCATCCAAGCTTATGGGGCCGTGATGTGTTTCTGTGCCATGTGCATCAATAAACAGATACTCAGAACACTGGGCGAAATCAAGGCGACCTGTTTCGGTTTGTGAGGAATAGGCAAGTAGGGCCCCATCGGCCGTCTGTCCCCAAAAACTGCCTGCCGGCAGTTCGTAGGTCGTATCTTCTTCCTCAATCGACCAAACTGAATTACCTAAGTTGGCATAAATCTTGGTTTTGTTTTCATAATCAATGCGGAGCTGTCCCAGTTCAAACGCACCGGAATGAAGTGCATCATTTAGGGTGGTCAAGTTCCCATTTTGATGGTAGCGAATGCGTTCCACCTTTGCATCCAAATACTGTTCTTGTAGCCCCTTGAGCATGAAAAAAGATTTCACCGTAGAGGCGAACCCCCAATCGGTGATATCAGGCAGCATAACGGCGTGGCCGAAAGCGGCTGTGGCTGCTATGTAGCGACTCAGATAGTTGGAACGACTGTGTTTTTCCTCTGTGGGAATGGAAAGGCCAAAGTATTGATCGATCGTGCCGAGCCCGGCGTTTATATGTTGGCCGTGCAGGTTTTGCAGATCGAAGTCTACGAGGGGGGGGAGTTGACTCGGGTTGGCTCCTACCATTCTCGCTGAAAAACCCTGCAGAAGTCCGGCGTACTGCCAGTGGTTTCCACCGTCGCCAATGCAGGGGAAACGCTCGGCTAGTTCGCCAAGTAATTCCCTCTGTAGGCGCAGAGAGGAACTCAATGTGGGAAAAGGTGCTGTTTGAACATCGCAATCGGTAAAATCCCAGGGGGCAACGGATGCGTGTGTGGAGATATATGGTGTGGAAGGTTGGTATTTTTCTACCAACTGGGACAGGTGGTCTTGGCTTTTTTCTTTGGCTAAAGATGGTTTGTATAAATAGGCGTTGGGGGCAGTTAAAACGGGTTCGCCCGTTAAAGATTTCGCGCCACATTCAGGTGCCCAATCGGGGTGTTCGCCAGAAATTTCGCGGAAATTTGTCTGTAGCGTCGTATGAAACCCCAGATCATCGACGGCATCAATATACTCGCTCAGCGCGTCGTCCCCGCCTTTTATAGGGGCCGCCGTGAGAGTAAAGGTTTTGCTTTCGCCGCCGTCATGCCAAGTGTCGTCGGGGTGGTTGACTAGGATATCCTCTAAACCCATCTGCTTCAGCACCCGCAGATTCTCGTAAATTTCCACATAGCTTTCTTCGGAAGCTTCTATATGGGAAATTGAATACCAGGCCTTATGTGCTATGGACGGATCAGCTTGAGCCGCTGGCTTCGGGAAATCTATGTGCGGGAATGCTTCGGCAAATTCGGTCGAAGCGGTTAGCACGAAACGCTCGACAAGCCCAGCGCGCTGGCCATTACTATTCTTTTCGTACGTGCAGCCCCCGTTGAGACGCGTGTCCCGCAGGGCCGTTTCCTCGTCGACCGAATAGAGTGTTGTCGCTTGGCTCACATTCCAATCGAGAAAGCTCGAAACGAACGTGCCTGCGGTGCACAGTAGTCGGGGATAGTGTTCGCCAAAGTTGAAGTAGGGAACTGCGATAAGTTTGGGGTTTAATGCATCGATAATTCGGCCAAGCGACACGCCTGCTGCTTTACCGTTGCCGCCCTCGACTTCTACGATGAGGGATTTACCGCTGATCGAAAAACGGTAGAGGAAGTTGGCAATTTCTTCGTCTACGACCCATTGCCACCTAGCTTCGACGCAGTTTTCCAATTGTTCGCAGGATATAAAATGGCGCTCTACTTCTTCACTATCGGCTGCAATCATTCGGCCCCCCATTTCAACTACCATCCCCCCCTCTTCAGCGGGCTTAATGGGGGGGGTGTTATTGATTTCCAGTTCTATATCGGAAAAGGTGCCGTCAATAGGGGTGTAAACGAAGTTAATGACTGCCGAAACCGACCGACTTTCAAAAATATACGAAATACCCTCTTTGCGTATGGATGTTTCTGCTTCTTCTTTTAGTGGAGCGATTATGGAAGGCGTTTGCTGGGTTGATTCGGCCTCGGTATTAGACGATTGATTTTCCATGAAAAACGTAAAACTCCGTAAAGGGCGTAGTGGGCTTTTCAAAATGACTATATAATTGAAGATAAATAACTTATGAATAAGAAGGGGCAGTGTCAAGATGGTTATGAGGGATATCGTCAAAACCCAAATAGGTATAACTTATTGTTCGGGTTGGCTTTAGAATCAGGAGTTAACAGGATTTGAATATGTGGAATACAGCGGTTATTGGCGGGGGAGCGGCGGGTATGGTCGCTGCGATTTCAGCCGCTAGCCGGGGACAACGGGTCATTCTCTTCGAAAAGGGAGATAAGTTAGGTAAGAAGATCCTTATCTCTGGCAATGGCCGCTGTAATCTGACGAATATCAGCGCTGATGATATTCGCCATTATCACGGAGCTCCGCCCTATTTTATGCGTGCTGTGTTAAGTCACTTTCCAGTGCGTGACACGTTAGCTTTTTTTGCCGATCTAGGGGTTGAAGTGCACGAAGAAAAGCGGGGTCGGCTGTTCCCGAGGTCGAATCAGGCGCAATCCGTGGTCGATGTTCTAGCTGATCGTATGGCTGTTTTGGGAGTTGAAGTGTGTTTGGAAACAGAAATTACGTCCATTGAACCGTTGGAAGCATTCTATATCAAGACCACTGCGGGCACGAAATATGCCACAGAGCGCGTTGTAATGGCGAGTGGGGGCATCAGCGCGCCAAAGATGGGTGCGGATCGCTTGGGAATGGATTTGGCCGTTGGGCTCGGTCACGAATTAACGGAGCTTTTGCCCGGTCTCGTCGCGCTCGAAAGTAAAGAAAAGTATTTAAAGGCTATGCAAGGGGTGAAGGTCGTAGCTGAGGTCGGCACGACTTTGGGGGGGCGCGAGTCGATCATAGACCACGACGATCTGCTGATCGCTGCCTATGGCGTTTCGGGGTTCACGATTCTCAATCTGAGTGCGCGAATCGTTCCTCAATTAACGAGAGATTCCGTCGACCTGGAAGTTAACCTATTTCCCACCATGACCGCAGAAGCGCTGAGCGAACTGTTAAAAGATCGGTGGTCTCGCAACGGACACCGGACGCTCTTAACCAGTTTTAGTGGTCTACTAAACAGCAAACTAATTGGGGCTATTCTGCGCCATGGTGGCTTCGCTATTGACCGGTCGGTAACGTCTGTGTCGAAGGAAGATCGGTGGAGGCTCGCTAAGCTGCTGACTCAGTGGAAAATCCCTGTTTTTCGACCTCGAGGTTTTGAATACGCGGAGGTCACAATAGGCGGTATTAAAACAAATGCGATAAATCCCAATACGCTTGAGTCCTACATTGTCCCCGGACTGTATTTTGCGGGCGAAATGCTGGAAGTACACGGCGACTTGGGTGGGTTCAACTTCCAGTGGGCTTGGGCGAGTGGTATGTTAGCGGGAAAGGGCTTGGGCGACTGAATTCATTGACACTCAAAACACCCCCTTATACACTCTACTCATGACAAAAAAAAACAGCAACATTGTTGGCATAATCCTCGCTGCGGGTATGGCTACTCGCATGGGTAGTTTAAAACAAGTTCTTCCCATTGGCGGAGTACCGGTAGTTCGTAAAATTGGGGAAGTTTTAACGCCCCGTTTTGAACGGGTCCTTGCGGTGGTTGGACACGGTGCGCAAAGCGTCCAAGAGGCGTTGGTGGGATTGCCTATTTCCTGTGTCCACAATCCTCGGTATCAAGAGGGGATGCTGAGTTCAGTGCAAACGGCGGTTAAGGTCATTGGCGAGGATGCGGATTTTTTGATATGCCTGGGTGACCAGCCTTCTCTGAGGGGGGAAATAGTCGACGCAGTCGTGCGCGGTGCGGAAACAAGTAACAAAGGGATCGTCATACCCGTTTGTTCAGAAAGGCGAGGTCATCCGCTCTTTTTGCATCGTTCGTATGGGGCATCTATTCTCGCTCTGCCCGAAGGGGTCGGTCTAAATGCTATAACGCGATCAAATCCACAGGATACGGCTGAAATACTAGTAGATGCACCGGAAATATTGGACGACATGGATACTCCAGAAGATTACCAGCGCGAATTAAATAGAATACACGAGAAATAGAATGGAAGATGTGATCGGTCGCTTGGCCAATGAAATCGAGTGTGGTAGGTCTGTCGCGCTGTCTTCGCTAGTATGGAGCACGGGGTCGATTCCCATGAGCGATCAGGCTAAAATGCTCGTCTTGGAGACGGGAGAATTGGTTGGGACCATCGGCGGTGGATGTTTAGAAGCAGAAGTCTATGCGGCGGGACAAGAAGCGCTGCGCACGGGAACTCCCTGCGATCTGCGCTATACTATGACGGAAAAGCAGGCCGGAGAAAATGGGTTGAACTGCGGGGGCACAGTCCGCCTATACACCGAGTGTATCAGCCCTGAGCAAGGTGGGAATCTATATAGACAGATTGCACGTGCTCGCGCGGCGCGGGAGTCCTGTATATTGGCCACTCAGTTAAACGGCGCAACGCGCATTTTGTGGGGGCTTGATGGAACCATGTTGGGGGAAACCTCGACTTCGCACGAACAGCTGAAAATGCTTGGATCTGGGGTAGAGGAAAAGGGGACCGGCTGCTTAGTTACGTTGGAGGATGGGGCAGGTGAGTTTTTTATAGAACCTTTTTTGCCGCATCCGATCGCTTATGTATTTGGTGGAGGCCATGTAGGAGGTCAGGTCGCAGCTCTCGCTAAGAACGTGGGCTTCTACGTAGTGTTGATCGACGACCGAGCGGCTTTTGCTCATCCCGAACGCCATCCATACGCCGACCGGTGTATGTCCGGAGATATAAAAGATGTTTTTTCACAGTTGGATATAGACGAGCAGTCTTACGTCGTCGCTCTTACCCGAGGCCATCAATATGACGAAGTTGTTGTGGAATGTGCAGTAAAAACAAAGGCTCGGTACGTTGGCATGCTTGGGAGTGAGCGAAAAAAAATGCTTATGTGGAAAGTGCTGGAGCGGAGAGGAATAGATTCTGCCCAACTGAACAGTGTATTTGCCCCCGTGGGGTTGAATATCGGTGCCGATACCCCCGAGGAGATTGCCGTGAGCGTCGTGGCCGAAATGATACGCGTGCGGCGAGGTGTGCGTAAAATCTGGAAGACGAAAAAAGAGGGAGGCCAGTAAATGGAAGCCGAAATCCCCCGGTATGCGGCCGCCGCCTGTCAAGTTGATCGTCCCAACCCTAAGAAAAGGGGCGATATAGGGGGCAACGTGCAGCGTATGCTCGAGATGATCGATATGGCTGTCAGTGGTTATGAGCCGTTTATGGACGTCCGTCTCGTTGTTTTTCCCGAATTCGCACATGCCGCTCCGATCTACTCGACTGCCAGTGAGTTGCGTAAACACTTAACGGTGCCTATTCCAAACGAATACACCGAACAATACCAGCAAAAGGCAAACGAACTGGGCGTATTCATCCAAACGGGAACTTTTTTGGAGGAGCACCCACAGTGGCCAGGCAAAGTATTCAATTCGACGTGTTTAATTGGGCCCGAGGGCATTCTCTATACGTATAGGAAAGTGAACCCGTGGATTCCATGGGAAGTGCACGCCAGTCCGCACGACTTGGAGGGTTACGAAGAAGAGCTGTTTCCAGTTGCGAACACACCGATCGGCAACTTGGGGGTTGCCATTTGCTACGATTGGCTCTTTCCCGAAGTGCTGCGACAGCTAGTGGCCAACGGTGCGGAAGTGCTGATTCGCGTGTCGGCCTACATGGATCCTTGGGGAGCTACCGAACCCATGAACTGGTGGACTACCGTAAATCGCTGCCGGGCACTTGAGAATATGTCCTACGTAGTAGCGGCTAACCAAGGCGCATCTCTTGCGCATTATGCCCCATTCTCATGGCCTGGTGGCAGTATGATTGTCGACTACGATGGACGTATCCTAGCCCAGGCTGATCCCGGACCTGGAGAGAAGATTGTTGTCGGTCCAGTCGATGTCGGTGCTCTTCGGTATGAGCGGAAACGCCGGCAGGGGCACCAACCCTTAGCGCATATGCGCAGCGAGGCCTACCCGCTGTACCGCCAACCGTATTTCCCGCCCGGGACCCTCACTACAGCGGAAGAGCACACGGTTGATATGAATCGAGATCAGATCGAAAAAACACGGTCTAAATTGCAATGAGCTTCCCTTCCGCATGAGACGCTTTTCAGAAAAACAAATCGCACGAACGCTTTCAAAATATACTACGGTCGAAAACGTATGGTCGATGGCCGAGGGCGTGGAGTTAAAAATCCAAGAAGTCGCCGATTCCTATGCATTGCTCGAGCGCATGGTTGAGCAGGAGGGGCGTATGGTAAGGGTAGAGCGATTTCCCTATTGGGCTGAAATTTGGCCCTCCTCGTTGGCTTTAGCTCGTTGGTTATGTCAACGGCGCCCCGAAATAGCGAGAGGATGGACGCGCGAATTGGGCTGTGGTTTAGGCGTTGTCGGCATTGCACTCGCAGCGTTGGGATGGAAGGTCGAGGCGACCGATTACGTAGAAGATGCGCTGGTCTTTGCTAGTCAGAACGCTCGCCTTAACCGAGTTGGCGATCGCCATCGGGTAGCCTATTTGGATTGGAGTAATCCGGTGGGTAAGCCCTGTGACTGTATTGTCGCTTCTGATGTCGTCTACGAAAAGAAAAACCACGTCTATCTAAATCGCGTGCTGCGCACTCTATTGCAACCGGGGGGGCGCTTTTATCTCAGTGATCCACAGCGTCGGCCGGCTCAGCGTTTTGTAGATATGCTGTTGAAACAGCGCTATCAGCATACGGTCGAATCAGTACAACAGCAGCTGGGATCAATCGATTACCGCGTGAACATCCACGAATTTATAAAGCATCGCGACTAGTCATACTTAATGCGGACACATGTCCTTTGACGGATGCGCACAGTGCTTCGATATCATACCCACCCTCTAAGATGGATACGAGTCGCCCCTCGCATAATTCCTCCGCTAGTGCGCGAACGCGATGCGATAGCTGATTAAATCCCTCCGTGCTGACCTGGATATTACCTAGTGGATCGCGGAAATGGGCATCAAAACCTGCAGAAAGTAGAATGAATTGCGGCTGGTAGGCCCTAAGGGCTGGGGCAATAATAGCATCCCAACTGCGCAGATAGTCGGCGTCTCCGGCGCCAGGTTGCACGGGAATATTGAGCGTATAGCCAGCACCGAGACCCTGGCCCGTTTCGCTGTGTGCGCCTGTGCCTGGGTAATGAGGAAACTGGTGTATGCTAACAAAAAAAACGCTAGGATCTTCATAAAAGCTGTGCTGAGTTCCATTTCCATGGTGAACATCCCAATCGAAAATGGCCACTCGCTCCAAGTTGTGTTGAGCGCGTAGGCGCTGTGCGGCTAAGGCCACGTTGTTGAAAAAGCAAAATCCCATAGCTCTATCCGACTCGGCGTGATGCCCTGGGGGGCGAACGGCGCAAAAGACGTTGCTTGTCCGTCCGGCCATGACCAGGTCTACGGCTCGAACTGCAGCACCTGCCGCGAGGCGAGCTATGCGAGGGGTCTCCAAGCAGGCCATGGTGTCTGGGGTCACGGCGTTAATGCCTTTCAATGCAACGAGGCTATGAACCCAATCAATATGGTCTTTGGTGTGGTTTGA
This sequence comes from Gemmatimonadota bacterium, assembly GCA_038119905.1. Classification (GTDB taxonomy): domain Bacteria; phylum Latescibacterota; class UBA2968; order UBA8231; family UBA8231. Next base: position 8,954 of record JAYOKQ010000115.1, read on the forward strand.
CTTTAGTAAAACGGGATCTATCTCTCTGGCCTTTTCCCACCTGATTTGGTCGGATATCGGCGCTGTTTTTAGGGCGTGTAGCACTTGAAGGATGCGATCGGGCTGCTCTGGATGCATCGGCCCAACGTCGTGGAGCGCAAAATCGGGGTGGTAAATAAGCGTGGTCTGGTCCATGATCTAGATGCTGGTAGGAAAACAGGCAGAAATGGCTTGTTGGCCGAGGGTGCGTATGTCGTCTGCAATTTCGCGATCTTCCAGTTGCTCAGAGGAAAACCACCGCATGCGCGTAGATTCTCGGGGGTTGAATTGAGCCGTCCCACTGACGACTCGAGCGAAATATACGAGATCGATATGTTGGTGATTCTCGCTGATATCTTCTAAGAGAATGCAGTTGGGCTGATGGAGGACGAGTACATTGTCCATAGGTCGCTGACTGCCGAGAAGGGTTACGACGAGGCCTGTTTCTTCGCGCACTTCGCGTAAAGCTGCTTCGTCGGGAAGTTCGTTTTCTTCAATATGTCCGCCAGGAGGAAGCCATGCATTTAGCTTTTTGTGCCAAAGCAGCAGAGTTTGTTGGCGGTCTACAACAAATGTGGTCGCGGTGAAATCGCGGGTGATTACTGGCACGTCGATATCCTGTAATTGCAGTAAGTGATAGACTGAAAAGGCATTAAGGAAAATGAACCTGTTGCCGATCACTAAATATAGGATGGTGCCTAAAAGTGTGGAAGGTAGCCTAAGAGAGCCATTTCTTTAGGGACTGATTCAACTAAACTGAGTTTAAAATTAAAAAAGTGAGCATGCGATGAGCAGCGAGCTCGTCCTTGATAATATGACATCATCAGAGACGGTTAGTCCCCGCGGTGTCGTTCCCGGCACAGCTATTTTACCCATTGCAGGTGGTAAAGGGGGAACCGGAAAATCGACGCTGACGGCCAATTTGGGAGTTGGTATGTCTCTATTGGGCCATAAAGTTATTCTCCTCGATGGTGATCTGGGAGGTGCTGACCTGCATCTTTTCTTTGATCAGATTGCACCGGCTCGAAGTCTGAGTCATTTCTTAACCCGTGAAGTCAAATCCTTAAACGACGTCCTGTTGCCGACGCCATTGGAAAATTTACAGCTCATATGCGGCGGCAATGAAATGATCGGATTGGCTAATCTGCCCTATGGCGTAAAAGAAAAAATCGTGCGCCATGTTGGGATGTTGGAGGCTGATTATGTGCTGATCGATCTGGGAGCGGGGACTTCCTTTAATACCCTTGATCTGTTCTCGCTTTCAGATGTGGGAATTATCGTATGTAATCCCGAGCCCCATTCGCGCGTCGATGCGTACGGTTTTATAAAGAATGTTGTTTATCGTAAACTGCGAAGGGCTTTCAATAAAAAAGAGGATGTGCGCACGACTATAGAGCAGTTTGCGCGGGGTGCGGGTAGAAAAGTTGGGCGGATGAGCGAATTGCTAGATGAGATCGAACGGACCGATGTGGAAGCTGGTGGTGTGGCCCGATATATATTGAAATCCTTTCGTCCGCGTTTGGTTCTAAACCGCGTGCGGAATAAAGGACAGATTGAAGAGCGTCTGCGATTTATTGGATTGGTGCGCGAATATCTCTCTGTTGAAATGGAATACATCGGCTATGTCCGCAGCGATAGCAGGATTCTGGATGCATGCGAACGTCGTCGCCCCGTTCTTATTGACAATCCCAAAGCACCTTCTTCTCGCGATATAAGCCGCGTCTTGATGGAGGGGCTCAACGTGCCAGATCGACTGGGGCGGATTGGGGAAGATGAGACGGAAAAGCTGGTTGAATTTGCCCGAGCTGGGGCTCGGCACTGGTAGTTTTTAGACCCCTTTCTTAGATTGATGCCATCCGAGTTGTATGAGTTGTTGATTGGTAACAAACCGGGGTGGCTTGGCTTCATCTTATTGGGAAAGAGGAACGTTCGCTGATCGGCTGGCCTTGCGCCGGTCACTCTATCCAACTCGCAGCAGCGAGTCGCTTGACCTTTTTTCGCGTCTGCAGTCGGCACAAAAGATCCTCGTTGCTCCCAGCGATCGAGCGGGGGGGCTTTTCCTTGCTTCCTCCGTTTATTCAAGTCTTCGCCGTTCCTATCCCCAAGCCGACTTGCGGCTACTTGTGCATCCAGGCTTAGGGCCATTGGCTTCCCTCATTCCATTTTTTGACGAACTGATTGAATGCGATTTAGGGCTATCGCTCGGAGCAAAAGAAACGCGATCTCTTTGCGCTAGCCTGCGCAAGGAGCAGTTTGATCTGACCTTCTGTTTGGGAACGGACTGCAGCTTCCGTCTGGCTCAAATCTGTCATTATAGCGGTGCTGGACTGTGCATCGGATATGCGCGTCCGTTTGGTCCCTCTTTTAATATTGAAATGGCCGTCCCTAGCATAGCGCGATCCGAACCGGATCTATACCGGGTCATGCTCGAAACGATCGGTTTGCAGGAGGGGGAGGTTTGGGACTGGATGCTTCCGCAAGACACCGTTTCGGATTCGCAGGTAAGGGCTCCTAGCGTGGGCTTAGATATGGGATCCGATAACAGCCGATTTCGCCCTCTCCGTGATCTATTCGGCGTGATTCCCCTCTTGGAAGACCGTGGTTTGCGCCCGGTGATTTTCTTTTCACTCGCAAATGGAAGAGCGGTCAATTATCTTAGAAAAAACTTTGGTGATCGCCTAGACTATGTGGACAAAGGTGAAACTCTCCAGGCGGCCCATCGTCTGCGGCACTGCACCGCTTTAGTTGCTACAAACGTCGATCTTTTGCATGCGGCTATCGCGTTAAAGGTGCCTGCAGTAGCCCTTGTCCAAGGGGATGAGACCCGTTTTTTTGATCTCTCTTCCCCTCGTATTGTTTGCTTAAAGCAGACCCAGGGCCGTGAGCTCGTACCTTCAGTCATGGGGGCCTTGGAGGAACTAAAGCAAAGGGTTGAGGGGGCTCAATGCGGCGATATGGTAAAGGAGCGTTAAATGGAAACAGAAATGGTTGAACCCGATCGCACGATTATGATTGTGTCGATTATTGGTATTGTAATCATTTGGGGCAGCTTTTTTTATCACAAATTCGTTCAAGGTGGTAAGAGCGCGACCAGAAACGATCTATTGGCCCCCGACGTGGAAATACAGAGCGAAGAGAAAGACGCTGCTTCGCCAAACAAAAAGAAAAAGTCCAAACGATAAGCCCATCGGGCTTTTGGTTATACAGGGGATATTATGGCTACCGAAGTAGTAATGCCCAAACTTGGATTGACGATGGAAACGGGCACAATTGGCGCGTGGCTAGTCGCTACCGGTGCCGCTGTCGTTAAGGGACAGCCGCTTTTGGAAATCATCACAGACAAAGTGACGATGGAAGTTGAGGCTCAAGCTGACGGTCATTTGCTTAAAACGTTTTATGCCGAGGGCGAAGAAGTGGCCGTTTCCCAACTGATCGGGTTAATCGGAACACCCGAAGAAGATATCTCAGCCTACGGAGAGGCTGAAACGGATCCTACGCCCATAACCAGTGCCGAACATAGCGAAACGACTCCCGGGCCGAATCCGACCATGGTTTCAAATAAAACGGGGCCAGAGCCAGCGGTTAACTCGGGTGAACGTCCCTACCGTGCTTCGCCTAAAGCGCGTAAGATCGCCGCTGAACGGGGCATCGATCTTCGGACGCTTACGG
>JAYOKQ010000116.1:0-12614 GCA_038119905.1 Gemmatimonadota bacterium
CCATGATTCCTGTAGAGCGGCCGGCGGGCTGCGGTGTGCCTAGTGCTGTCGGGCGCGACAGTATAAGCCGGTGCGGGATAGACGGCAACCGCCGGTCTAGGTCGATCAATGGGGCATAAAAAAACGCTCAAGACCGCAGGCGGCGTGCCGATACTTAGTATTAAGTGATATTAAGAATGCGCATGTCCAATAGCGCATCGCAAGTAACTTAGCGCTGTGAAAAGCGGCGCTATACACCAAAACTTTTTTACGGCTCGCACCGGTGTCCGGTCTGGAGGAATACGGGCATCCTATTAGCGGGGTGGCAGCCCTGACGCGAGCATACTCATATCGGCTGCTACCTGAAATCTACATCCCCAAGGAAACGGTACCTACTCCATATGACACCCCGGGGCGCGCCTCCCACGCCCCGGGTTTTTTTATGCTCGCCAGTAGGTGGGTAGGTCGATCGGACGTCCGTTTTCCAGCGCGCTTTGGTGAGCGCATAGGCCGGGCACCGACATATCGAGGGCCGCGACAATATCAATGGGTGGTGGCAGGTCGCGGCGAATACAGTCTAGAAAATCGCGCACCATATAATACTCGGCCGTACCGTGTCCGCCGGCATCGGCTCCGGTTGGTGCATCGGGATGGTTGCGCCCGAGGGGCCACTCCAGCATACCCCCTTCTGATTGATCGCTGAAAAAGGCGTTGGTGCGCAGTTCGTCGGGCGGCCGCTGGGTTTCGAGACAGCCCTGCGTGCCGTAGAGCGAGTAGTAGTGAAACGCGGGCTCGCGCGCGACGCGAAACGCGGTCAGCACCTTGAGGGTGGCACTGTCTTCCGTCTGAAAGAGGGCGACTTCACTGTCGTAGTGATCGGGACCCGGCTGTAGACGCGACGGCGTGGCTAGGGCGATGGCCCGCTGCACGCGCGCGCCGCTGATCCACAGTAGGGGACCCAAGCTATGGGTCAGGTAGTGAATGGGTGGCAGCGTCGCTCGCCAGGTGGGTCGTCCCCCGTCGTCGCTCATCAGCGCGCGCACGTCGTGTATGTACTCGGCCTCGCCGTGCACTAAGTGGCCCAGTTGACCGGCCTGCCACATTTTTTTCCACTCCAGCACAAAGTGCCAGTAGCAGCAGTTTTCGGCGAGCATAAACTTCTGGTTTGGATGCGCCTGGACCGCATCGTATAGCTGGCGACACTGTTCGAGCGTTTCGGCTAAAAAGACTTCCTGTAGAACGTGGCAGCCGGCTTGCAGCGCGGCGATGCTTTGCTCGGCGTGGAGGGCAACGGGTGAGGCGACAACGCATAGGTCGGGACGCGTCTCCAGCATGTCTTCAAAAGTGGTTGTACACTGCACGTCGGGATGGTGCGCGGCAAAATTTCGCAGCAAATCGGCGTCGAGATCGCAGACCGCGCTGAGGCGACAATCGTCGAAGAGAGGAAAGACGCGGGTGAATCCCGCGCCGCGGCGCAGGCCGCACACGGCTACGTTCAGCATGGCAAGCTCCGCTATGTAGGTAAGGGGTAGCGCCCGATGGCCGTCGTGTGCTCGCTAGGCCGAGGGGTCTGGGTTGTAGAGGTCGGCGATGTGCACTGCCTGAAAGAGCGTGGCCGGTTCGAGTTGGGTGCGCAGCGCGCGCTTGCGCGGCAGCAGGGTGGTCGGCCCGAGAATCGGTGGACCGACGATGACCTGCACGCGGCCGGGATGAATGTTCAGATTGCCCTTGGGGCATTTGGGCCACAGCGAATGAATACCGCGAAAAGCCAGCGGTATAAGCACCAGATCGGGCGGCAGGTGGGCAAAAAGTCCGTGCTGCATGGGCAGGCACTGCAGCGCATAAGACGAGGTCGTGCCGGCTGGATAGACCACGCCCGGGCGCTTGTCGAGTAGCTTGGCGAAGCGCTGCGTCGGGCTGCCGGTGTCGGCCGAGCGAGACATAACCACGTGTCCGTCGGCTTCCTCCATCATGCGATCTACTTCTTCTGGCGTAAAGCCAATGGGCGTAAACGTGCGACCAAAGACGGTTAGGCTGCCCATGGCCGTTAGCTGCGAGCGCGCCAAAATGGTGCACGGAGTTGGCTCGTCCCAGCCCAAGGCGCGCATAAACTCCGGATCATTGAGCACGTAGTTCATCACCGGATGATCGAAGACGCTTTGGTGCGTGGGAAGAAATAGGATCTTGCGCTGGCCCGATCCCAGCGCTAGATCTCGGGCAACCGGCTCGAAGAGGGGATCGATGTGTATGTCGACGTTGATGTCGAAGATGCGCAGCGATTCGCGCGCCCATTCGTAGTTTTGTTCCCAGGCATGGCGCAGACGCTCTTTCTCTTCAAGTCCGGACTTTAAGAGCCTCATTTTGCGCTGGCCAGTGCGGCGAAAGAGCAGCGCCCAGCGCAGCAGGCGCGCGCGGCGACTCCACGTCGACAGCGGTCGCTCTTGGCCCACATCACCGTACTCCAAAAAGCGGCCCTGCACGCCATCGCCCAACAGCGACGGCAGCTCAATGGCGGCGGGCTGTAGGCGATTGGCATCGCGGACGATGGCTCGCGATAGATCGATTAGGTCGCGCGTTAAATAGCTGTATTCCTGGCCGTACCAGTATTCGCGCGGTTTGATCTGGGCCGGGTCTTCCAAGTGGGCATGGAGAAATTGTAGCAGCATCGCTTTGCCGGTAAAGACCGTTTGCGTCAGCGCATCGTGCGCCTGTGCTGCGGTCCGGTCGGAGCGGGCTAGCAGCAGCTCCACGTCGGTAATGGCCTTCCAACACGATATGCCTAGCCAGATAAAGTTGCTGAACGTGTTGTAGCGAATGGCCAGTAGCTCGCCCGCGGCTAGAAAGTCGACGACCGCTTCGGCGATGGACTCCAGGAGCGTGCGCAGCGGTCCTTCGTGTGTCACACCGTCCAGCTCGATCGCGTAGCGGCGCTGCCAGCGCGGGTCTTCCTCTTCGGAAGCCCCAATTTTTTCAGCTACGGAATGGGCGTGCGACAGCGGCACGCGCGCCACGCGCAGGTTGACAAGTGCCTTCTCACCTTCGTCTAACTCGATGGGGTCGTCGCGGCCGAGGGCCTGTAGATAGACTTCGTGGTAGAGCTGGACAAAATCGCGCTCGTCGCCTTCGCCTTGGTTGCAAAAATCCGCCTGCACTTTTAAAAAAAGTCGGTTGGCCTTGTGATAAGCCGGTCGCGTCTGAGTATATCGGGCGTGGGCATCTGTCAGGCGTTGATCCCTGCGGGTGGGTATGCCGTCGTGAATAGTTGCAATTAGCCGCGCACGCAGCTCTAAATCGTCGACGCTGGGGTCGCTGCCGCCGGGCCATTCGATGGCAGCCTCGCCGTTGAAATGACCGTCACTGCGCGCGACCTGCAGCAGTTGTTGGGCCGCTTCGTCGTACTGCGCAAGGAGAGATGTGCGCTCTTGTTCGCTCTGTAAGTGATCGATCTTCACGTTCTCACCTCGGGGGCATTTTCAACGGCTCTTCGCGTTGGCGCCTTCGGCCAGCGCTTCGTGCACCTTGTCGATCAGCTGCTGCGGGCTGAACGGCTTTTGCAGAAAGTGCATATCGTCGCGCTCGATGCCGTGGTGTACGACCGCTTCATTGCCGTGTCCCGACATATAGAGAATGTCGATGGATGGCTGTAGGTTGCTCAGCTTTTGCGCGAGCTGATGGCCACTCATACCGGCCATGACAACGTCCGTCAGCAGTAGATCAATTGCACTACCGTGTGTTTTGACCAACGTCAGGGCTTCGGCACCGCTGCCTGCTGTCAGCACTTCAAAGCCATATTCGGAAAGAATCCGTGTGGCTAAAGAGCGCACAACGTCTTCGTCTTCGACCACGAGCACGGTGCGTTGCTGGTCTGTTCGGGCTACAGTGCGCTTCGTTGCTTCTGTTGCTTCTGTCGCATCGGGCGTTGCGCAAAGCGGCAGGTATAGATCGAACGTCGTGCCAACACCGGGCTCGCTGCGCACATCGATCTGGCCCTTGCTCTGCTCTATGATACTATAGACCATGGACAGGCCCAATCCCGTCCCCTTGCCCTGCTGCTTCGTGGTGTAAAATGGCTCAAAGATGCGCTGTATTACCTCTTCGTCCATGCCTACCCCTACGTCACTCACGCTGAGGAGCGCATACTCGCCCGGGGTGAGATTGACAAAGCGACTGGTGCGTGGCGTATCTAGGGTACGGTGCTCGGTCGTGATGTCGATCTGACCACCGTCTGGCATGGCGTCGCGCGCGTTGACGACTAGATTGATCAGCGCCTGATCAAAGAGAGTTGGATCGGCGTGCACGTAGAGCGGTTCGGCGTGGAGCGTCGTTTCCATGTGGAAGTGTTCGCCTATAACGCGGTCCAGCATGTTGCGCCCGGCGCGAATGGTATCGTTTAGCTCGAACGTCTCAGGCGACATGGGCTGGCGCCGGCCAAAGGTCAGTAGCTTGCTCGTTAGCGCCGTAGCGCGTTGGCAGGCTTCGCCGATAGTCTGGACGTCGCTGTAAATGGTTGCCGACTCGTCAATGCTGCCGAGGACTAGCTCGCTATAGCCTTTGATAATGGTCAGCATATTGTTGAAATCATGCGCAATGCCACCGGCTAGCTGGCCCAGTCCTTCCATTTTTTGCGATTGGCGCAGCTGTTCTTCGAGATGTGCGTTGGCCGCACTTGCGCGCTGGTGTTCGGCTATCTCTTGGCGCAGCTGTTCATTTACTTGGGCCAGCTCGGTCGTGCGCTGTTGTACGCGCAATTCGAGTTCACCGCGCGCTGCCTGTAGCTCTTTTTCAACTTGGTGGCGATACAGGGCAATCTCGATTGTGATGTCGAGCTCGCGGTCCTTAAACGGCTTGAGTATGTAGGCAAAAGGCCCGGTTGCCTGGGCCCGTTTCATGGTGCTGCGATCGGAGTAGGCGGTTAGGAATACGACGGGTATATCCATCTCTTTGCGCAGGAGCACAGACGTTTCAATGCCGTCTATATCGCCCTGAATATGGATGTCCATCAGCACCAGATCGGGCTGGCTATCGCGTGCCAGTTCGAGCGTCTCTTGGCTTGAATCCGCTGTGCCAACGACGTCGTAGCCCATGCGCTCCAGTCTGTTTTTCATATCCAGACTGACGATGGCTTCGTCTTCTACAATTAGAATCTTTTTCATATTATTAGGCGCTCAATGTGCCGATGATCTTTCCAAAGATACGTGGGGTTTGGGCCAGCGCAAATCTGCTACGGAGGTGGGGTTGGTCTCCCGTTGAGCCGTTCGGGTCGAGCGGTGGTTTTTCTTGAGATTCGCCCATTGATTGAGTACATTGCCGGCCGAGGCGGTGCTGTCCTTGCGAAAGGGTGGTGCCATGCAAAGTTACAGAGAGATTTTTCAAGAGAAGTTTAAGGACTTTTGCTCCGAACATCGCAGCCTGCAGGCTTGGCAGGCGCGGTTGGAACTAAAGTCTCTATATCCCGGCCTGTTTCAGGCGGTTTTCGCCCAGAGCCCACACGAAAAGTACATGGGTGCTGTGGACTTTCATATGGCCGAAGGATACCCCGCTGCGGATGCGCGCCTATTGGTTGTAGAACATGCGCCCGAACTGGCTGCAGAGGTGGCAGAAGACGTGGATTGACATGGGCCATTAGGCGCATGTAAGCCGGTCCTATTGGGCCGGCTTTTTTGTGTCTAAAAGAGAGGAATTATGTTTGAGGAGATAACCCCTGGTATTTACAGCGCAGCGCACCAGGTCGCCGAAGGTAAAAACGCGCTCTTGTTGGGCCGGCGCGGCGCGCTGGCCATTGACGGAGGAACCTACGCAAGCGAGGGCAAGGCCATGGCCGACTTCCTGCGCGCGCGCGGCTATGCGGTCGACCGGCTGGCGCTGACACACGGCCACGGAGATCACGTGCTAGGCGCTAAGCCCTTGGCCGATGGTGAGGTCTACGCACACGCGCTGACGCCGGGCGTCATCCGCCGTCACGCCGTTGACTGGGCGCAGCGACAGGGATGTACTGTCGAGGAACTGCTCGACGAAGTGGCTATGCCGACCGTCGTCTATACAGACGAATTGTGCATAGAGTTGGGGGACATGAGCGCACGCTTCTTTCCCACACCCGGTCACAGCGAAGACGGCGTCAGCGCCTACGTCGAAGAGCACAAATTGCTGATTGGCGGCGATGCGGTCGTCACGGGGATCGTGCCGGCGATAGGCGATGGTGACAGCCGGGTGCTCGAGACCACCCTGCGCGCACTGCTAGATATGGATATAGAGATCCTGCTGCCGGGCCACGGTCCCGTCGTCTATGGAGCCGCGGCCGTGCGCGGTTGGATTTCTTGGGCAGCCGACTATCTGTCCGGTGTGCGAGATCGGGTCGCCGAGCTGCTGCGGGCCGGTTGGAGCGGCGATGCCCTGATTGAGCAGATCGATTTTGCTGAGCACGTTGCAGGGCGACTGTCTGCGGCACGTCACGGAATGCCTAAGCGCCATCGGGCAACGGCAGCGGTCATAGTGGCCGAATTAGAGAACGCGCAGAAGGAGCACTAATGTCTGAAGCATGGGAAGAGGGAAAGCGGGTTGACGCCGACGAACTGCTGGCTTTGGTATCGACCATTTTTCAGCGCTGTGGTATGAGCAACGACGATGCGCATTTGCTGGCCGATTCGCTGGTATGTGCCGATCTGGGCGGCATTCACTCGCACGGCGTTCTGCGCGTGCCGGACTACGTAAAAAAGCTCACGCTTGAGGGCGTTGATCCCCGCGGTCGACCGCAGGTCGTGCGCGAGATGGGTGCCTGTGTCGTGGTCGATGGCAACAACTCAATGGGACAGATCGGCTGCCAGTTCGCCATGCAGCAGGCCGTTGAAAAGGCGCGCCTGCACGGTATCGGAGCCGTGGCCGTGCGCGGGTCCAACCACTGCGGTGCCATGGCCTATTTCGCGATGCAGGCGCTGCCACACGACATGATAGGCTGGGCGACGACCAATGCGCTGCCGACGATGGCGCCGTGGGGCGGCAGCGAGCGCATTGTCGGCATTAACCCGCTTGGTGTCGCGGTGCCGGCTGGCAGAGCGCATCCAATCGTATTCGATGCGGCGTTTAGCGGGTCGTCGCACGGTAAGATTCGCATTCACCACCAGAAGAACTTACCGCTGCCCGAGGGGTGGGCGCTCGATGCGGACGGGCGGCCGACCGTCGATCCGGCAGCCGCTATTGACGGTTTGCTCATGCCCATCGGCGCGTTCAAAGGCGTGTCGCTTGCCATGCTGATGGGCGTGTTTTCCTCGATGCTGTCGGGGGCAGCCTACGGCACGGAGCTGGGCGATATGGAAGCAGGACCAATGGCCGGGGCCGACGGCCATTTTCTCATGGCCATCAACGTGGCGGCCTTTGAGGAGATCGGTCGTTTTAAAGAGCGCGTCGACCGCGCCATTGACCAAGTGCATACCAGTCGCCGCGCGCCCGGCGTGGAGCGCCTGTATGTAGCTGGCGAGCTGGAGTTTCTGCGCCGCGCAGCGTATCAGCGCGACGGCATTCCCCTCAATTCGGCGACGCTGGAGGATATGTTAGCCGCCGCGCGCACGCTGGGTGTGGAGCACAGCGGATGGTAGCGCCTCCACCCAAAGGATCCGAGTCCGCGGAAGCGCTGCGCGTTGCCGTGGTCGGCGTTGGCTGGGCTGGTGCGCGTCACGTTGAGGCGATCGATGAGCTCGGGCGCGGTCTCGTCGTAGAATGTTTGGTCGACGTCGATGCCCCCTTTTTGGCCGAGCAGGCCGCGCGCCTCGGGGTGGAAAAGACATACATCGACTGCAGAGAGGCGCTCGACGATGCCGCTGTAGAAGCCGTGTCAATTTGTTCGCCGCATCCGTTGCACTGTGCGCAGGCAGTTGCAGCGGCCGAGGCGGGCAAGCACGTGTTGGTGGAAAAGCCGATGGCCATGGATGTGGCCGAAGCGACGCGCATGATAGAGGCAGCTGAGGTCAACGGCGTGCAGCTTTACGTGGCAGAGAATGCCGTCTATGTGCCCATGGCCCAACGTCTGCGCCAGATAGTGCGCGATGGAGAATTTATTGGCGAACTCGTCTCGGCTTCGCTGATAAACGGTTTTCGCGCGCCGACCTATGGTTATCCGGGGCGCCGTGCCTGGCTAGCTGAACCAGCGCAGGGTGGCCGCGGCACCTGGACTCTGCACGGTATCCACACCGTCGCGCAGATGCGCTACGCGCTGGGTGAAGTGCGCACGGTTTACGTGCAGGAACACAAGGCCAGCTCCTACCAGCGCCGCGATATAGAGGGCACGATGAGCGGCCTGTTGACGCTGGAGAGCGGCGTGCACGTGCACATTGTACAAACGCCCGAAGTGAAGCTCTACGGCGAGTTAGGTGGTTATGTGCTGCACGGGGATCGGGGCAGTATACGCGCTACGGAGGCGGGATTTTGCGTCTACAACGATGCGCACGACGGAGCGCAGATGGCCTATCCGGACGGAGCGCTGTCGTCCTATGCCTTGGAGATGGCCGCCTTTGCCGACGGCATTATGCGCGGCGTCGAAGGTCCGACGACGGGCTATTCAGAGCGGCGCAGCCTAGCCGTTGTGCAGGCCGGTTACGAATCGGCCGAGTGCGGTCTGCCGGTGGACATACCGTCGCGTTTTGGACCGCTATAGATGGGAATGATCCGCTCACTGCGAGCGGTGGCCAACGTATCCTTTGGGATTTTCAAAGGCATCCGTCCACAGGCGACACCACTTATCGTAGTCGCGCATTTCGCTGGACGGATCGGCCGCCGAGCGCACGACAAAGTCGGGGTGGCCCGTGCGTCCGGTGTGCTGGCCCGTTGGCTGGTAGCGCAGATCGAGCGACCAGCGGCACTCGTCGGAGTAGTTGGGCGTGGAGCGGTGCGGTGTAAAACAACTCATCAGCACGATATCGCCCTTGTTACAGGCGGCGACGACGGGTTCGATGTCGGGCATGAGCTGGGGGCGGATGGTAGTGCCGCCCTCGCGTTGGTGTTCTAGGTAGCCGGTTTCGACGAGGCCGGGCAACACTTCCATGCAGCCCATTTCCTGCGTGGCGTTGCCGATAGGCAACCAGCAGGTGATGATATTCGATCCTTCGGCCTCGGCCATCATCACGCCGGCGTCTTGGTGCCAGGGCGCGTTGTGAAAAGACGGCCCCGCATTGCCTTCATAGGCCACGGGCGGTTTGGCGCGCAGATGTTGGATGGGGTTGCAGGTCAGCTCGGGACCGAGCAGCGAACCGAGGAGTTCGAGCAGGTTGTCGTTGTGCAAAAATTCGAACATCGCGCGGCCGCGGTAGTGCATGATATCGAGGCCGTTGCCTATCTCTTTGCACTGGTTAAAGAGCAGGCCGTAGCGCGTGGTAAAGGGTGCGTCTTCGTGTAGGTCGGTTAGTTTACCCTCGGTCTGCAGCTGCCGCGCGCGTGCGTCAATCCAAGCGGATAGCTCATCAATTACCGGCTGTAGATCCGCATCGCTGAGCGCCCCGCGCGCGATGAGGAATCCCTGCGTGCGAAATATTTCTCTCTGCTCTTCCGTTAACTTCACCGTGTAGTTCTCCCGTCAATTCCCGTGGTGTTGGGCAAAGGTAAGCAAATTCACGCTCGGCTGTAAATGGCACGGCGTTTCTGTTGTTGCCTATGAACCGAGTGCATTTGTAGCAGAGAGTACGCACAAAGGGCCGCTGCGCATTGCGCAGCGGCCCCTCAGTTTACCCCGTAATTTTAGATAGCGTACTGTCGAATGTTGCGCGCCAAATGGGAGGACAGTTCGGCTACGCCGTGCGCGTAGCTGAGTTCGCCTCCGGCCACCGCCCGCTCGTAGATGAATATGCGAAAGCCGCGCGGCGGTAGGCTAGTGTTGTCGCATATCCGTATGGGGGGAACGCTGTAGCGATCCGTTTTTTCCATATCCCGCCGCATTTGGCGGATGCTGCTAATTAGGTTGTCGTCTGCCGTACTATCGCCCTGTACGTAGGGCACGAGTTCCAATCCAATCTCCAACTGTATGGCCTCCATCCTCATCGTCTCCTTGCCATAAAAAGTCTTCAGCCCGCACGCACCGTGCTGCATCCAATTCGAGTTGTGGGCCGCTCGGTGCGTCGAAATCGCCTGTGGGGAGGCGCGCGATTTCGTTCCCGCAGGAGCTTAAGCAAGCGCGGTGCCACGAAATAAAACTTTTTAAAATAAGGCGCTAAGTATATGTGGGAGAGCCTATTGCGTTTTGGTCAAAGAAGGTGCGTCGCGGGCGCGAGCGACCTAGGGCTAGGCAGAAAATGCGTGGGCTCGTTGGGGCGTAGAGAAAAAGGTGCGCAGAACGTGCTGCGCCGGCGGCCAGTCCGGCCTGAGGCGTCCTAGCCGCCGGTGCGTTGACTATAGATCGACGGCGTTTTGCTCTATATAGGCGTCGATGTCGGCGCGACTCATGGAGCCGGTGAAGGTGCCGCCCGGGGGCATGTAATAGAAGTACTCGGCGTACTGTAAGCCGTAGTCTTGGCCCATCTTTTCATACTCGTTGAGGCCAAATAGGCGGATATACTGTCGATCCGCTGTTTCGTCGTCATCCCCTAGCTCGGGCAGCTTTTTACCCTCTGCCGCTAGTCGCTCTTTGAGTCGGCGGCCGTGAGACCCGGCCGGCCCCTGCGACTTGTTGGCGCTCATCGAAGCAATCTTTTCCTCTATGTACGGTTCGATATCAACGGCTGTGTTGTAGGGCTGGCCTGGTCGCATCGTCCAGTAGTAGAGGTCCTTGACGCCGTGCGGCTGCAGACCGCAGGCGATGTGTTCAGGGTAGTCTTTGCTCATGCCGGCCATCCAGCGCGCTGCCTCGACGGCCTGACCCGTTATGTAGTGGTCGGGGTTTTCTTCCCAATGTCCCCAGGGGCTGAACGTCGTGATGGTGTCGATCTTTAGGGCGCGGATCAGGTAAACCAACCGCGCGCGCAACTCAATGGGCGATGCCTCGTCGAGAAAGTGGTTGCGATAGCTCAGATGGATGACCTGCTTGAATCCCAGTTCCTTGGCCAACACGTCGATTTCCTCTTCGTTGCGCCGAATGGTATCGCCGATGCTAGACGTGGGGCCGCATTTCTCGTCGTTGGTCGTCTGGATTAGATAGGCGGTATAGCCCTCGTCAACGAGCTTGGCAACGAGGCCCGCACAGAAAAAGGGAATGTCGTCGGCGTGCGCCTGCACGGCGGCCAGCACCTTGCCAGCGTGCGGTTTCCCTTCCCGTTTTTTTTCTACGGTGACGTCGCCAATAGCTTCATACCAGGGAACGCGTGGATCGAGTGACATGATAGGGCTCCTTCGTAGAGAGGGCTTCAGTAAACAGCGCTAAGTCTGCTCTGCGCCCGTCTTGCTGTCAAGAACGCCATTTGATCTGAGGGCGATGTCGGATTTACTTGGAGACGGACGACAACCAAGAGGAGTTCGCTATGAAACTGTGTTGCACATCGGTCATGCTACCGCGCTGGACGCTAGACGAAACTTTTGACCAGCTTGCGACTGCCGGCTACGATGCCGTCGAGCTACGCTGTCGCTACAACCCGGATGACGAAAGTGCCGAGCCGGCGTTTTGGGGCCGGCATCTGTCCGATATTAGCCCCGACAATATCGTCGACAAGGCGCCGGCTATTAAGGCGGCGTCCGAACGCAGCGGCGTGCGGGTCGCTGCACTCGCGCCGAATGTTCAACTGGGGCAAGACGACGTAATTCGCAAGATTTTTGCCGGCGCCGTCGCGGTTGATCCGGACTGTCCGCCCATGGTGCGCATCGGCGCACCGCGCCACGACCGGACTGCGCCCTATATGCCGCAGTTTCTTGCCGCGCGCAGCGGTTTTGCTGACCTCGTTGAGATCGCACGCGAATACGGAGTCAAAGTGCTCTACGAGATCCACGTCGGCACGGTCGCCGTGAGCTGTTCGCGCACGCTGGAGCTACTGCGCGATTTGGATCCCCAGCACATTGGTGCCATCTACGACGTGCCGAACATGCTGCGCGTCGGCTTGGAAGATTCGCGCATGGGCATGGAAATACTGGGACCCTATCTAGCGCACTGTCACATCGGCAACGGGGTATCGGTCGAAGACGGCATCGACGAAGAGACTGGTCGGAGCAAGTGGAAGTGGCAGTTTAGTGACGTGCGCAAGGGCGTGGCCGACATTGCCCAGATCGTCGGCGATCTAAAGAGCGTCGGCTATGGCGGCTGTTTGTCATTAGAGGAGTTTGGCCCAGGCGACGACGCGGAGAAAATCGCTAGCCAAGGGGCGTGGATTCGCCGCTGGATGTAGAGCACATCGCGTGCAGGGCCTGCGTCTACGATAGCCAGTTGGTTCGATCCATGCTTCGATACTGAATGGCTTCGGCTAGATGGCTGGGCGCGATGTGTGACGCGTTTTCTACGTCGGCGATGGTGCGCGCTACCTTGCGTATGCGGTCGTAGGCCCGCGCTGAAAGGCCCAGTCGCTCTACGGCTGTGGCCAATAGGGACTCACCTGCCGCGCAGAGTTGGCAGTGCGCTTCTAAGTGACGCGGTCCCATGTGCGCATTGCAGTAAATAGCTTCTCCAGTAAAGCGCTCGATCTGCCGTTGGCGAGCGGCGTTTACGCGGTGGCGCACCTGCTGTGAGGTCTCGCCCT
>JAYOKQ010000117.1:0-3164 GCA_038119905.1 Gemmatimonadota bacterium
TAAAGACCTTTCACCAATCGCCGTCTCTCGATGAATTAGTCGAGCGAGGCGAATTGCCACCCGTCGAGCAACGACTTCCCGACGATCCTATTGTCGTTGAACCCATTGATGGAATTGGTCAATATGGCGGCACGGCCCAACTTTTTCACGCCGGCGAACAGCTGTTAAACGTCCCAGAAGGACCGTTGCGACCGGACCCGCAAATGCGGCTAAATTTGCCAAACTTTGCAGAAAGTGCGGTCTATAGCAACGACTCTCGGACGCTAACCATTAATTTGCGCAAAGGACATAAATGGTCGGACGGGCATCCGGCAACAGCAGACGATTTCGTTTTCTGGTTCGAACATGTCCTCATGGATAAGCGTCTTACCCCTGTCGTTGAACCCCGCTTTAAGGGCGCACGCATTGAAAAACACACCGACTATTCATTCAGCTACCATTTCCCCGATCCCAAGCCCCTTTTTGTTAAATACCTGGCACATAGCGGATGGCGACTCTCCCTTCCTGCTCATTTTATGCGCAATTATCACCCAAGCTTTAGGGATATACAGCTTCTTGAACAAGAGGCCGCTGAACTGGGCCTACAGGATTGGCGAACCTATTTCCAAGCTGTAAACAACACAAATGATTTGATGGTCTTTCATCGACCTGAAAAAACAGCCTATGTCGTCGTGAGCCGCACGTCCACGCGGACGCGCCTACGGAGAAATCCATATTACCCCAAGGTGGACCCCGAGGGCAATCAACTTCCTTACATTGACTTCATCGACGTCCAGCGCGTAGACAGCGCTGAAATCATGACGGCAAAGGCTTCAACCGGTCAAGTCGATTTTGCCGGCCGCCAATTCAAAACCTCAGATATCCCCCTTTTTAAAAAGTTTGAGCGCGAAAACGGCTACGAAACATATCTTTGGCCACGACCTTACGGTTCCGACGTAGCCCTCATGATCAATATGACTCACCCAGATGAGAGTTTGCGCCATATTTTTCAAGACGTTCGATTTCGGCGAGCTCTTTCACTCGCCATTAATCGTGATGAGATTAACCACATAGCATATTATGGGCAGGGCGTGCCCAGGCAACTTACAGTGGTCCCCTCTAGCAGTTATTTTGAGCCGCATTTTGCTACTGCTTATGCTGAATTTGATCCCATCGCAGCTGGCGCCCTACTTGATGCAATGAATATCAAGGACATTGACGGCGATGGACGACGCGATAAACCAGATGGCTCACCCCTTGAAATAACGCTGGAATACAGCATAGGTGAAACGCCTAAACAGATCACCGTAGAATTGGTGACCATGCACTGGCGCGAGGTGGGCATTCACGTTAACAGCCGGCAAATTAGCGGTTCACTTAAGAGCATACGCTCACGGGCCGGTGTAATGGATATGAGCCTATGGCACGCTGACCGCAATGCGGATATCCTATTTCCCATCGAGCCCTTCTGGTATGTCCCGATGCACATAGGCCAAGAGATTACGCACTGGGCCGAATGGTCTCGCTGGTATCGCTCTGAGGGAACCAGAGGCATGGAACCCCCAGATAACGTCAAGCAGTTGATTGATTGGTGGGAAATTCTTCGACGCACGGCCGATATCAACGAGCGGATCGCAGCAGGCAAACAGATCCTCCGGAGTCAAGCAGAAAATATTTGGGCCATTGGTATAATTGGATTGGGGCCCCATCCCGTCATCGTGCACAACCGCCTTAAAAACGTCCCGAGGAACGGTTATTGGGGCTGGGATTCACGCTGGTCATGGCCTTATTATCCCGAAACCTGGTATATACAGCAGGACCATTCAAAATGGTGAACTACATTATTCGACGCATGTTGATCATGATTCCGACCATCGCCGCCATTTCAGTGCTGGTCTTTGTGATTATTCAACTGCCACCTGGCGATATCATCACATCCCGGCTACAAGAATTACAGGCCGAAGGACAAGAAATATCAGAAGAGCAAATCTTGGCTTTGCGCGAGCGCTACCATCTCAATGATCCACTCCACGTACAGTATTTCAAGTGGATTGGCGGCCTATTGCAGGGCGATATGGGCTATTCTGTTATGTACGGCCAATCCGTTAATAATCTTATTTGGGAGCGACTCGGCTACACCTTGCTCATCACAACGTCAGCAACGCTGTTGACATGGCTAGTCGCCTTCCCTGTTGGTATCTACTCGGCGCTTCGACAGTATTCAGCCATGGATTACGCTGCAACCCTCGTCGCCTTTCTGGGCATGGCTACGCCCAATTTCCTACTCGCACTCGTACTCATGTATTTAGGATACGAATGGTTTGGTATTGCCGTCGGCGGGCTGTTTTCCCCGGAATATGCCGATGCACCATGGAGCATGGCTAAAGGCGTCGATCTATTAGGCCACTTATGGATCCCCGCTCTCGTCATCGGCGTAGGGGGAATGGCCGGCTTAATGCGCATCATGCGCGCCAATTTACTTGATGAACTGGGCAAGCCCTATGTAACGACGGCCATGGCTAAAGGCTTGAGCCCACTCCGCCTGGTGGTTAAATACCCCCTGCGCATTGCGATAAATCCTTTTATCAGCACCATTGGGTGGATGTTGCCCGGGCTCATTTCCGGATCGGCCATAACGAGCGTAGTGCTCAGTCTGCCTACGACGGGACCTCTCCTACTTGAATCTCTTATGAACCAAGATATGTATCTTGCGGGCTCCTTTCTGCTGATGCTAAGCGTGTTGACCGTATTGGGCACTCTTATTTCAGATATTTTACTCGCAATAGCAGACCCCCGGATTCGCTATGAGTAAAGAGATCCACTTGCCGCAAAAAGAAACAGCCAGTCCTGCTGAGATGCGCACAGAAGAGCGCGATGCAGCGCTTGCCTCCCAATGGCAATTGATGTGGTGGCGCTTCCGTCGCCATAAGTTGGCCCTTGTCGGAAGTTGGATTTTAATTGCACTCTATGGGCTAGCTGCCGTTTGCGAACTTGTTTCACCCTATACCCCTGAACAGCGAAATCCACAGTACGTGTTATGCCCACCGCAAGAGGTTCGCTTCTTTGACCACAATGGTCACTTCCATATGCGGCCCTTTGTCTATGGTATCAAACGAGATCCCAACGCCGGTGAGTGGGAGCGCTCCTATATTGAAGACACAGATCAGATACATTCGATTTACTTT
>JAYOKQ010000117.1:3174-12612 GCA_038119905.1 Gemmatimonadota bacterium
CCCTATCGACTTTGGGGCCTCTTCCCCATGGTCACACATCTGTTTGTAGCCGGCAATGAAGCACCTCTGTTTTTATTTGGCACAGACGATGTAGGGCGCGACGTATTTACGCGCATTCTCTACGGTGCACGAATTTCGCTTACCATTGGCCTCATAGGCGTAGCCCTTACCTTCTTTATTGGCATTCTATTGGGCGGTCTCGCCGGATACTATAGTGGATGGGTCGACATTATCGTTCAACGCGCGATTGAAATCCTTATGGCCATCCCGCAGTTGCCCCTCTGGATGGCCCTTTCTGCAGCCTTGCCGGCTCACTGGCCTCCCCTGCGCGTGTATTTTGGCGTAACCATTATTCTATCACTTATGGGGTGGACAGGCTTGGCCCGAGTCGTCCGCGGTCGATTTCTCTCCATGCGCGAGGAAGACTTTGTCGTAGCGGCACGCCTTTCCGGCACCGGAGAGATTGCCATCATTTTCAAGCATCTGCTGCCCTCTTTTCTCAGTCATGTCATCACCTCGGCTACGCTGGCCGTTCCCGGTATGATCCTAGGAGAAACCGCGTTGAGCTTTCTCGGCATTGGCCTTCGTGCCCCAGTAGTCAGTTGGGGCGTGCTACTACAAAAAGCGCAGAATTTTCAGGCTGTGGCTATGGCCCCTTGGCTACTGTTACCCGGGCTGTTTGTGGTGCTCGCCGTATTGGCATTTAACGTGGTGGGTGACGGGATGCGCGATGCTGCAGACCCCTATTCAAGCAAATAAACTCATGGAAAAAGATGCGGAACAGTGGTTGCTCGACGTGAAGGACCTGAGCGTATTGATAGAGCGGGATGAAGGTTCTGTGCGACCACTAAACGGCGTAAATTTTCGCATTCGCCGGGGCCAATCGATCGGCATTGTGGGTGAGAGCGGGTGCGGAAAAACCATGACGTCGAATGCCCTGCTGCGCATCCTACCTAAGACTGCTCACATTACGAGTGGCAGCATGCTCTATCGACGCAAGGGCGACGAGTCGGCGGTAGACCTAGCTCAATTGGATGCGCAAAGCGAACAAATGCGCTCTATCCGCGGCGGGGATATATCGATGATTTTTCAGGAACCCATGACCGCCTTCTCGCCTGTCCACACAATAGGCAACCAAATCGGGGAAATGGTAGAGCTCCACGCGCAGACGGACCACGCTGGGGCCCGACGGAGGGCCGTTGAATTACTCGACTTGGTAGGCATTCCAAACCCCTCGGTGCGCATTGACGATTATCCGTTTCAGCTGTCAGGCGGCATGCGACAACGCGCTATGATTGCCATGGCACTGGCCAGTAATCCCCGCCTGTTAATAGCCGATGAACCAACGACCGCACTCGATGTAACCGTTCAGGCCCGCGTTCTGAAGCTCATTGATCGCATTCAGAAAGACCTCGGACTTGCCCTCATATTAATTACTCACGATTTAGGCGTGATCGCCCATACCGTCGATTACGTATATGTAATGTATCTGGGACGCGTCGTCGAAGAAGGTCCGGTAGAGCAGATTTTTGATGCTCCGGCGCATCCCTATACGGCCGCTCTTCTTGGTTCTATACCCAGTTTGACGCATAAAAGCGAACGGCTAAAACCTATTGAAGGGAGCGTGCCCAGCGCATACGAACTGCCACAGGGGTGCCCTTTTCATACGCGATGTGCACAGAAAATGGGATCGATATGTCATGAACAGATGCCAGTGCACAGCACGGTCGGTCCCCAGCACCGCGCTAGCTGCTTTCTTCACGGGAAGGAATAAGGGATGGCCGAAACAGCCGATACCGATCATCCGATCCTCGAGGTAACAAATCTTAAAAAGTATTTTCCGATACGCCGGGGCATTCTTCAACGCCAAGTTGGCTGGGTGAAAGCGGTTGATGGGGTGAGTTTTTCGCTCCCCAAGGGAAAGATCATGGGATTGGTTGGGGAAAGCGGTTGTGGAAAAACGACGACGGGGCGTATGATTCTGCGCGCACTAGATCCAACCGAGGGACACATTCTCTTTAGAAGATCGAGCGGCGAAATAGTTGATATGACCCAGTTAAACCGTGGGCAAATCAGAGAAGTCCGCAGCGAAATGCAGATGATTTTCCAGGATCCCTACTCTTCACTCAACCCGCGAATGCCCGTTCTCGATCTAATTTCGGAGCCATTACGCGCCCACGGGTGGTCAAGCCGTCAATGCGAGATACGTGTCAGTGAACTTATGGAGCGCGTC
Source organism: Gemmatimonadota bacterium (assembly GCA_038119905.1). Lineage (GTDB taxonomy): Bacteria > Latescibacterota > UBA2968 > UBA8231 > UBA8231. The sequence goes on from JAYOKQ010000117.1 coordinate 5,408, forward strand.
GGTCTCGACCCTCGCTACATACGACGCTATCCACATGCATTCTCAGGCGGCCAGCGCCAGCGCATCGGCATTGCCCGCGCGCTGGCATTAAGTCCTTCACTTATCGTCGCAGACGAACCCGTATCGGCACTCGACGTCTCAGTGCAGGCGCAAATTCTAAACTTGCTGCAAACGCTGCAAGCAGACCTCGATCTTACGCTGCTTTTCGTTGCTCACGACTTGAGTGTCGTGCGCTATCTGTGTGATGAAGTGGCTGTGATGTACATGGGGCGCATTGTCGAACAAGCACCTTCTGAAGAATTGTTTACCAATCCACAACACCCCTACACTTCTGTATTGCTCAATGCTGCTCCCGCAGCCGATCCCCATGCCCCGTGGCTAATTGAAGAAGAGGAGGAAGACGCCGAAGTGATAGAGCACTCTGGGGAAGGTTGCCTTTTTGCACCCCGGTGTCGATATGATATAGATACCTGCCGTTCCAAACAGCCAGCACTAGAGCAAATCGCTGAAAGCTCTCTTTTTCACCAAGTCAGCTGCCATCGACAGGGCGAAATCAAACGAACATGACGGCCCGGCGTTAAGCGCGTCCGAACAATCGATCCAGATCGCGGCGCAACACCTTTACGACGGTGGGCTTTCCTCGCGGGCAAAAATAGGGCTCGCGACATTCCATCAGCCGACGAACAATATACTGCATCTCCTCTTCCTGCAGTTCGGCACCATCTTTCACAGCACTGTGCCGAGCATACGACCGCAGTAGATGTTCTCGCCGTTCATCGACTGGAGGCGATCCCGCTTCGACCATATCAGCCAGAACGCGACGCAGCACTTGTCCGTCATTCCAGTTTTTCAATTGGGCAGGTATGCCGTCTACAACAACGGCATTTTCGCCAAAGTCGCGCACTTCAAACCCAACCTCGCGCAGCATGTCAATTAGCTGGAGCGCTAGGCTGTATTCCTGTCGGCCAAGACGCAGGACTAAGGGGAAAAGTAGCTGCTGTATGTCGTTCGGGGCAAGCATTTCCGCGCTTTGGGCCGTTTCGTAAAGAATGCGTTCATGAGCAGCCTGTTGGTCAATGACTAACAGCGCATCGCGGATCGGACATAGTAGATATCTGCGGTGAGCTTGCCAAATACTCTCCGGTCCACTCCAGTGCTCAGTGGACTGCTCCTCCGTATTCCCCGCCTGAAAAACGAGCGCTTCTTGCTTTGGTTGATCCGCGATATCCCCTAGTGGCTCTACCCATTCAACAGCCGACTTCTTTGCCTCGCCCATCTGAAGATCTCCCATCTCTTCTCGCGCCACACTACTTGATAAATCAAGTGCGATTGGTTGGGTAGACTTGGCATGATCACCCATCTTTAAAGGGAGTTCCTCGCCAAGGGCAAGAGCCGCCCGAACAGTGGATTGAATCTGCTCGACGATAGCCCGCTCGTTTGCAATGCGGATTTCGCGTTTGGCCGGATGGACATTGACGTCTATTTGCCGCGGATCGAGTTCCAACCAACACACAAACGCGGGATGGTTGCCTTCGGGAAGCCAATGACTAAATCCCCTATAAATTGCATCGGTAAGCGCCTTAGAATAAATCGGTCGCCCACGGACAATCCAATATTGCTTGGCCTTGTTTTTTACCGTGTAATCGGGCTTCGAAAGAGCTCCGTATAGCTGAATTCCATCCCCTTCGTGTGCGAGTTCGATGAGTTGCTGCTCTTCAATGCCCATTAAATCTACAGCCCGTTCAAGGCGTGATGATCCGGAGAAACGCAGCGCACTTCGATCTTGGTGGTGCAGTTCGAAAGCAACTTCCGGGTAGGCAGCAGCCAATTGGATAATAACCTGGTGTATATGACGAGCTTCGGTATCTATATGGCGCAGGAACTTCCTTCTAGCCGGGGTATTGAAAAAAAGCTGTCGGACGGCAATTGTAGTGCCAGTTGCCTTACCTACGGGCTGCAACTCGCGCACAGCGCCACCCTCAATCACCAGTCGCGTTCCTTCGCTGTCTTCGGGCCTTCGCGATTCAATCGTCATGTAGGATACGGCTCCAATGCTAGCGAGCGCTTCCCCGCGAAATCCAAGCGTTTGAATATTGAACAGATCCGACGGGCTCTCCATTTTACTTGTTGCATGACGCAAATAGCATATTTCAATATCTTCCGAGCTCATTCCCTGACCGTCGTCACTCACTTCTATCGACTGCTTTCCCCCAGCCATAACGCGCACGTGCACGTTTCGAGCCCCTGCATCAATCGAGTTTTCAACCAACTCCTTGACGACAGATGCTGGCCGCTCCACCACTTCTCCCGCTGCTATTTTATCGATAATGTTATTAGCTAATAATTTTATTTTTTTCATATTTACATAAATTAATATATGCGAATTATAAAAGAGGTGAAAGATTTTCCATCCGCCGCGCAAACTCTATATCATCTATTTCCCCCCGTTCGTAAGCTGCCTTCGCCTCTTCAATGCGCTGGCGTATTGAACCATCCCGGCGGTCTTTTTTTGCCTTATACCACAAGACGGCTATTCCTCCTATTATAAAAGACAAGAAAAGAATTTCTCCACCGTACCTGCCTTCATTCGATGTCGTTGTTAGGGGAATATTATAGGCATTCCAAAGAGTATCGAGCGTAGCCGTTGAGTCATGGCGGATACAGGAAATCCATTTTGTATGGATGGGGCCACGTTCGATGACCATTCGAACAGGTCCATTCAGTTCAATATGATAAACCTCCGGCAACGCGTCGACACGAGCTATCTTCCCCTTCGCTGCTAGCGATTGCACGACGAAAGAGGGAACGGGTGTGTGATGGTCTCCCAGGAGGTTTACAATGCCGATACAGGCCCACAGAGATGCGAACAACAATACGGCTACTTTACGAGAAGGCTCTTCCACTTAACGGACCGCTTCTCGATAAGAGACCGAACGCTCAAAGCGGGCAGCCTGCAAAATCCACTGAAAAATTTTATATGTTCTGACTAGCGATCGATGGTCGATACGGTGCACAACACCTTCTGCCGGCATTTCGACGTCCAAGGTTTTCACCCCCAAACGCCCATAAAAGGAGAAATGAGCCTTGGGATTATTCCCAAGTGCTGAGAAAAACCAATGCGACTCCAAACCATTCGCCAATTTCAGATGGACGACATAACAATCGGCGTCCTCAGACGTCCCCTTTAAGTTTCTCGATCGACAGAAGATTTCATCTATTGGACCTAAGTGCATTCTAAACAGGTAGATCCATTCTAACATAGACTGCATTAACCCGACCTCATTCCCACAGTATACCTGCGCCTCGCAGTAGATTAAACCGCCCACCCCTTCCACATATTCACTTAAATTTACTGTCGGATCGACATATTCATGGAGTATATCTACTTCCTGACGCCGCTCCATAAAACGCTGCACTTCGCTATACATGGCCCCCTCTAAACAGAGGGGGTGCGTTGCCACTACAGAATAGCCCCGTTCATATGCCTGCTGGATCCAAAATGTTTTGTCGGAGCAGGCATAAAAAGCCAGCGAACACCCGCTTTGTATACTGCTTTTTCCATGAACGAGCTGTGCTTTAAGCTTTTGTTCATTCCAGCGTTCGCCGTACGCTCCCCCCCCCTCTGTTGTTGAGGGAAAACCGATGATAATGCGCTTTGTTGTCATAAACTTACGGAACCTTTATTCTTGATCGTATAACCCAATTGCAAACGTCTCGACTGGAATTACTGGAAGATATGCTCTGGACTCTTTTAACGTTCACGCTCGTCATATTGACTAAATACGCAACCTCAATCCGCCTCCGCAAACTCCGAGACAAGATACATAGAGACCAACAAGATGCGTCGGAACTAAGAACGAAACTAGTAGAAACAGTCGAAAGGGAGGAATTGGTTGAAAAAGAACAGCAGAGTCTGCGAAAAAAAGTAGCTGCGCTTCATACTGTCATTGCAAATTTGCAGAACGCCTTGGGGATGGGCCTGCCGGATGACACCTCAGACAGAGGTTAATTTGGCCCTATTGAGTAACCCACCGCTCGAGGACATCCTCGCGAATTTCGCCCCGAAGAATGGGCTCAAGCCGCTTGCGTGCCAGCTGGCGCACCTGAATATCGCGCTCAAAATCAGCCAAGGATAGCAGCAACTCTTTTCCAGCTCGTGGATGTTGGGCCACCTGTTGTTGGATACCCAGATCGGCATCATTCGCCAATATATCCAGGGAAATAGCTGAGGTCAGCGGGTGCTGAGCAACGGCTAAGCGAACTGGTATTTCCCCGTCCAATGCCAGCGAATCCAGCACATCAACAGACGTATTGATATTACCCGCCACCGCCGTGCGCACGAAGGGATCCAAGTCTCTGCTGAGCTCGCCTAGCAGCGCGGTCGGCATGTTGGTATGCACTGCGGCCTCTGCGCGAACGGTAGCCACTCCATCGCGGCCCAAAATTGTCAGCGTAGACCGTGGAACCCTGACATTTTCTGATAGTTTTTGACGTATGATGGGATCTTGGTCGGCGGCAAGTTGATCGTACACGAGTTCGGGCAACGTCGTATTGCTGGCCAGTGCAAGTCGAACTATAGGCTTGGAATCCCCTGCAAGACGCAGCGAAATGCGCTGCTTCAACTCGGCCTGAAGAGCCGAATCCTCGTTCTCAAAACGCAACGAAAGGGCCACTCCTCCTCGAACCACCTCTTCCGCGTCTTCTACTAACTGTAATTGCACATCGAGTGGGACGTGTCGGTTTGAAGCCACATAAAACCGCACCCCACTGTCTTCGTCTTCTGCGAGGAGAGCAAGCTCGTCGGGATTACTTGTGGCTTGAGCGCGCTCCTTCTGCTTTTCATCGACGGCTCGCTCTGTGCGCAACAGCTGCACAATACCCCAGCGGTCAAGTTTTCTTAGGTGCTGGCGCAGTTCTTCCTCTATCGACGAATCTACCGCAACATTCGACTGGGCCAAGACGTTCGAACAAAGTCCAAACACAAAGCTTATAAAAGATGATATAATTATTATTTTCAATGATTTATACACAAATAGGCCCTTATCATTAACGGCATGGTCCATTTTTACATCCCAATGTATTTTTGATATTAGCAAGGGCCGTGCCGTTTGAATGGAGCTATTTCGTCTTTTTATTCATCGATTCAAGAAGGCGCTTGTTTAGCTCTCGTGCGGCATAATGCCCCTCAATCCGCAGCAGATAATCCATGGCTATCGCTTCCACAATAACCGTAATGTTTTTGCCCGGAAACAGAGGGATCGTTACCTCTGGCAGCTCTACACCTAATACTATGACGGTTTTATCCTCAATACCCACCCGCTCGTAGGTTGCCTGATCATCCCAATCGACGAGTTGGACCACGACCTCGACGCGCTTTTGTCTGCGCGTTCCCCGAACGCCAAACATCTTCTTGATGTCTAGAATTCCAATACCGCGAATTTCCATATGATCACGCAACAATTCAGAGCTAGTGCCGACTAGGATTCCCTGTGATTTACGGGTTATATTAACCGCATCGTCGGCTACGAGCCGGTGACCTCGCTCAACCAAATCCAACCCCACCTCGCTCTTACCGATCGCGCTGCGGCCCTTGAATAACAGGCCGATACCGTGCACATCAACTAAGGTGCCGTGCAGCGTCACCTGCGGAGCAAACACATCATCTAAGTAAAAGTGGAACAGGTGGTTAAAGCGTGCCGTTTCAAATTCAGAACGAAGTAGAGGCACCGCATATTCTTCGGCGAGCTGGCGCAATTCAGGTATCATTCGCCCACGACCTGTAATAAGAACACAAGGCACGTTAAATTGATAGATGATTTCTAGCGCTTCGCGTCGCTGATGGGGCGCCAAATTACGCAAATACTCCATCTCGGTATTACCAAGTATTTGCAGCTGATCGATCGTAAACAGTTCAACGAAGCCCGTTAGAGCCATACCAGGACGATAGGTATCGCTGTTGTTGATGACGCGATCTAACCCTTCGTGGCCAGCTACAACGCGAAGACCGAGCAAGTTACCAAATGATTTTACTAGTTTACGGATAGATAGTTCCGTCATATGCTCAAACTCTCCCTTATACGCACATAGCTTTCATAGCGCACCTGAGAGCATGTCCCTTCCTCTATAGCTGCAATGACACCGCAATCAGGCTCGTGCAGGTGGGTGCAATCGCGAAAGCGACAGCGATCTATAAACGGAGCTAAATCATCAAAATAATGAACCAGTTCAATGGGTTGTATACCGCTGAGATGGAGCTCTTTTATTCCGGGTGTATCCGCCACGTAGCCCCCTCCTCTCAACGGATAGAGTTGAACGGCCGTTGTCGTATGCCTACCGCGGTCGTGCTGCGCCATAATTTCCCGTGTGCGCAGTGCTAAACCGGGCTCAATCTGGTTCAGCAAGGAAGATTTGCCTACTCCAGATTGACCGACAATGGCTGACTCTGTTCCCTCGAGCAGTTGGCGTAACGCCTCGATTCCACGTCCATTCTCTGCGCTTGTGAACAGCAGGGGATACCCGAGTTGGGCATACACATCGAGCTTGATGCGATACCTTTCCTTGGGATCTAGGTCTACTTTATTTAAAACGATAACCGGCGCGAGATGGCCACTGAGCGCTGCGACAATAGCTCGATCAATAAACCCTAGCCGTAGTGCAGGCTGACGTGCAGATGCTATTATAATGAGCTGTTGGATGTTAACGGCGACGAGCTGCTCCAATGGGCGAGCTCCGCTTGATGCCCGCGTGAAGTGGGTTTGACGATCGTAGATTCGATCGATTACATATCCCCCCTGCGGATCCCCTGCCAGTTCGGCCCAATCGCCTGCTATGACGGGCGAATTCATCGACCGACGGCCCTCTTTTAACCGCCCCCTTATCCTGCACGAGACTTGCTCACCCTCTATTTCAACCAGGCAATTTTGTCCGGAGACTCTGAGGACGCGCGCGCGCATATGCGGACGCATTATTCTCCCTGCGCGAGGCGATCGATCGTAAATTGCGGAAATTCCAATGCATTCATCTTCTCTTGCGTCCGCTTTAAAGCGTATTCGACTCGCTGCAGTTCAACCCCATTCTTGCCCGTATCCCATATAGCGTAAGAGGCACGCCAATCCCCGTCGCGCGGTTGCCCCACGCTACCGGGGTTGACCAAGTATTGATGTGGGCCGATCGCAACGATAGAGGACGTCAAAGCTACCGTACGC
>JAYOKQ010000118.1:0-1577 GCA_038119905.1 Gemmatimonadota bacterium
GCACCATGGAAGAGCTCAACAAACATCTGCTGCATACGGAAGACCCGGAGTGCGAATTCAATCTTTTCTATAACACGTATGAGGAACACCTCTACTCGATTCAGCGAGAAGACGCGCGCGACCCCTATGCGTGGGTTGATGCGATTTTTGACGAGGAGATCGAGCGCAAATGGGCGCACCTAAAGCTCTTTTCTATTCGCGTCGCCTTAGGCTATCCGCGCTACTACGATATCGATCGAGACATTGTGCATCCGGCGGCCTTTGCTGCGGCCGATCGGTTGGGCCAGTTAGTCAAACCGGAGAGCGTGGCCGATCTTCAGCACGACCTGCAGGATGTAGCGCGCTTTCGCGTGAGTGCGCAGATCAAGGGCGACGCGCTGATGGACCAACTGCTCGAGCGCGGTGCGCCGGGTATTAAAGGGTTTATTGATATCGGCTGGACCGAGGGCGAATACTGGGGAGGCGGTTATTATCCGACCATTGAGTTCAAAGACAGATTGCTGCGCTATTCGAGCGGGCCTGGCGAACCGATGTATGGAAGTATCGCGCTGGATTTTCGCCAGCTGCTACACTTAGACCAGCTCGATGATTTAGCGGACGTATACACCAATCGACACCGGCTATCCTTTAGGCGTGCGAAGTCGGCTGTGTTTCGCCTGCTCAAACTGGGCGGCGGCAGCGATGCCGTGCAGCTAGCTATCGAACTAGATTCGCTGTTGGCGTATTCGCAGCGCGATGACGAACTGCTCATCGGTCTGATGGAAACCCTCTGGGAACACTATCTGCGGCAGGATAGTTATGGCTCTGATCTCACTCGTTTTCTACTCGGGGAGGTTGTGCGCAAACTGGATCGCCATCCGCTGTATCACGATGTGTTTCTGCCGCAGTATGCAGAGTTGAGCAGTGGAAAAAAGCTCGTAGTGCGCGAGAATGCGCGTGAGATTATAGATGCTCTAGCCGCGCGCGTGCCGGAGCGCCCAACGCGTTTCTCGTATGATCCCCAGCGCCTGCGCGCGCGCTGGCAGGTCTTTGGCGAACGCAGAAAAATAGACGGCGGCAATCCAGACCTTCTCGACCTCTTGGCCGGTGTGCTGCTGCGGCTGGACCGATTGGATACCTATGGCGAGTTGGTTGCGGATGTAGCCCAACTGGGCGATCGGGTGGCGGGCGCCTGTCGCGATATCATCGACAGCATCGATCCGCAAGACCGACAGCGTCAGGTTATTCTTCGTGCGGCTCTACAGGTGATGGAAAATGGGGCCAATAGACGGATCGAGCGCGAGGAGCCGCCGATCAACGCGCTGTCGCTGTTGGCCAGTTTTTATGTGATAATCGATCGTAATCTACCAGAAAATCGCAATCAGGCGCTGATTGAATACATGCGTGATGAGCGGTTGGAAAAAGGAGATGTACTGCACGGACTGCACGGACTGCACGAGAATGGAGCGGAGATACCGGCGGCTCATCGCGCGATCATACAGCGGCTCTTTGCCAGTCGATAGGAACACGTGCGGTGGATTAAGGTGTGGAGCGCGCCGAGCTAGCCAGCACAACGCGCTCCACGGGAGGGTAATGCG
>JAYOKQ010000118.1:1677-12521 GCA_038119905.1 Gemmatimonadota bacterium
GGTGTGGAGCGCGCCGAGCTAGCCAGCACAACGCGCTCCACGGGAGGGTAATGCGCAGAGACGAGTATGCTGGCAACAGCGCATTTGTCAACCGCGCGGAAGCTTCGCTGTATATACATTTCTCATATATTGACAATCTCTCTCCGACCGCGTTAGTTTTTGCGCGCATTTTTCCCTCATTATTACTATCTGATGTCGGCGTGATTACCCGGTTGCGGGGCTATTTTTGCACGAAAGCACAAGGATTTTGAATGGGTAAGAAAGAGGAAGCCCAAATGGATTTGCTCGCGGCAGAGACACCCGGGCGCAGCGCACGGAGCAGCAAGGCGACGGCCCAGTCAATGGCGGCGCGCCAGCGTGAAATTTCCGTCTCGGAGTTTTTTAGTCGCAACCGCCACTTGCTCGGCTTTGACAATCCGCGCCGATCGCTGCTGACGGGTATTAAGGAAGCGGTCGACAACAGCCTCGACGCCTGCGAGGAAGCGGGTATACTGCCCGATATCGAGGTGCAGCTGACGCAGGTGGCTGACGATCGCTACATCATGCGCGTGTGCGACAATGGACCGGGTATCGTCAAGAGTCAGATCCCCAATATCTTCGGCAAGCTGCTCTATGGATCCAAATTTCACCGCCTGCGCATGTCGCGTGGACAGCAGGGCATCGGTATTTCCGCCGCGAGCATGTACGGGCAGCTGACGACGGGCAAGGCGACGCGGGTCATATCGCGGACGGGTGCCAAGCGTCCCGCTAATTACTATGAAATGCAGATCGATACGACCCGCAACCGGCCACAGATCGTGCGCGAGGAGCAGGTAGAATGGGATCGTTCTCAAGGCACGCAGGTCGAGATTGAAATGGAGGCGCGCTACCAGCGCGGTCGCCAATCGGTAGACGAATACCTGCGCCAGACGGCGTTGGCCAATCCGCATCTGAGCCTGCGCTATATTGCACCCGATGGGCGCGAAGAGTTCTACGAGCGCAGCAGCGATGATATGCCCCAAGAAGCCCAGGAGATTAAACCCCATCCGCACGGCATCGAGCTAGGGGTGCTGATGAAGATGCTGCAGGGCACGCCACACCGCACGCTGCAGGGATTTCTTACCCAAGAGTTTTCTCGCGTATCTGTGCGCGTGGCCAAGGATATCTGCACCAAAGCGGACCTCAAGCCCAACGGTCGCCCCAAGAGTATTGCCCGCGAAGAGAGCGACCGCCTATTTAAGGCGATCAATGCCACTAAGTTGATGCGTCCACCGACCGACTGTATTGTGCCGATCGGTGAGGAGTTGCTCACGGCTTCGCTGCAGGCCAACGTCAATGCCGCATTCTACGCATCGACGACGCGACCGCCAGCCGTTTATCGCGGCAATCCCTTTCAAATAGAAGTGGCCGTTGCCTATGGGGGCGATATCAACCCAGAGGGCTCTGTGCAGTTAATGCGCTTTGCCAATCGCGTGCCGCTGCTCTACCAGCCTTCGGCCTGTGCCATTACGCGCAGTCTGATCGATACGGACTGGCGCAACTATCGCATTAGCCAGAGCAATAACTCGCTGCCGACGGGGCCTCTTGTAGTCATGGTGCACGTGGCTTCGGTTTGGGTCCCCTTTACCTCGGAGAGCAAAGACGCCGTCGCGCATTACGACGAAATCATCAAAGAGATTCGCCTCGGCGTGCAGGAATGTGGACGCAAGGTCGGCGAGCATATTGGCAAGATGCGGCGCGATGCAGAAGCGGCGCGAAAGAAAGACTATATCGCTCAGTATATTGGCCATATTGCCGCAGCGTTGCAGGAGATTACCGGCGATAGCGACAAGAAGACGCAGAGCGTAGAGGATAACCTGCAGGGGCTATTGGAGAGGAGCCGCTCGTGAACGAGGACCTGTTAAAGCAGATTGCCAAAGAAGCCAAGAGCATCCGCGACAAGATACTGCGTAAGCAGAAGCCGACGATGAAGTTTCCGCTGCGCAATCTGAGCAACGTTAAATTCGATCCGAAGGCCGGTTTTTTTCAGATAGGTCGCAAAACCAAAGAGCGCTCGCTGGCCGTCTCGACCGTCAAAACCTTCGCGCAGTCGCTCAAGATGATTGCGCTGTCGAAGAACTTGATTGAGACCGATGATATTGCGACCAAGCGCGAAGCGTACTACGTGGCTAAAGGTTGGTCCGAAGAAATACGCTTTGCCGAACAGACCGAATCCGACGCCGTGCTCGATGATGTAGAAGCCTTTTTCTCGGTCAACCGCGAGCAGCTGGGTTTTGTTCCGGAAGAAAAAGGCGGCGAAGTGGCAGGGCGGTTGGTCGTATACGATGTCGATCGAGACAGCAACGAAGAGCTGGCTATCGACTGCACCAAGTTTGGTTCAGGCGCCTATTCAATTCCCATATCCGTCGAGCATTTGCGCTTTGAATCAGATGCTAAGTTCGTGCTGGCCATCGAAACGGCCGGTATGTTTCAGCGCTTGGTCAAGCACAACTACTGGCGCACGGCCGACTGTATCCTGATCTCAATGGGCGGTGTTCCCACGCGTGCGACACGCCGTTTTATACGCCGTCTGAGCGAAGATCTCAACATTCCGACCTATGCCTTCGTCGACTGCGATCCCTATGGGATTTGCAATATATACCGCACGCTGAAGGTCGGTTCGGGCAACGCGGCGCATATCAACGAAGCGTTCTGCGTGCCACGTGCCCACTTTCTCGGCGTGACGCCCGATGACATTGAGGAGTACGGGCTGCCGACGCACAAAATGACCGAAGTCGATATCAAGCGCATTGACGACGCGCTCAAAAACGATCCCTTTGTACAGCACTATAAGAAGTGGCAGGATGCGCTGCTCAAACTGAAAAAGATGGGGTATCGCGCCGAGCAACAGGCCTTTGCCGTACACGATCTCAACCACGTAATCGATACCTACCTGCCGGAAAAGCTAGCCCGAGCCAACCAGTTTTTGCCCTAGTCTACTATCAGATAGTTGGTCCGATCTCAGCGATTGGTCTTCTCTTGGTCTAGCTGTTCTAAATAGGCATCGAGCTCCGATCTGGGCATTGGCAGATCGGCTTTCTCTGCTAGCCACGTGCGAAAATCTTTTTCGAATATCTCCGCATCGACGACAAACGCCTCGTTGACATACTCGTATTTGCCGGTCTTAATGCAGAAGAAATTGTAGGCGTCGCGCAGGGCGATGTACTCGCCTCGAATGACGACTTCCTGAACGAGATGGGGCGGAATAAAGGCGACTCCCGTCGATTTAGCCAGTATGACGTCGCCGGGTAATACGGTTGCACGTCCGATGCGGATGGGCGCATTGATGGTTGCCACCATCATGTCGCGTATGGCCGATGGATCCGAGCCGCGAATCCAGAAGTTAAAGCCGTCAATTTCCGACAGGCCTTCGACGTCGCGCACGGAGCCGTTGAATACGACGCCGCGCTTACTCGCCGCGTAGATCGCGTTGCCCAAATTGTCTCCGATCAGCGTTCCATCGACAATCTTTCCGTAGCTATCGGCAACGTAAATATCGCCGTCCATCAGTTTGATAATGGGTGCGTAATTGGTCACGGGCGTCTTGGTGCCCTCGCTCTCGGCCTGACGCTGCACGTAAGCGTTGAAATCGGGGCGCAGCGGCATAAACTGTGCGGTCAGTGCACGCCCAGTCATTACCTGGTCGGGGTGGAGTATTTCCCAGCCGTTTTGCTGGGTTCCGGCAAAGTTTTCAAACTGGTGCGTATAGCCCTTGCGTCGCAGGGATCCCCAGACTTCTTCCATGGAGAGGCCTTTTAGGCGTTCGAGCAGCGCAGCGGAAACGTGGGGCCGGCCATCGGCCGTGCGCTCGCCTGACCACTCGGCGGTCAGATCGGCCACGCGCTCAGAAGGCCATACGACGTGCTGTGCTTCGGATCGGGTGGCGGATAGGAGTAGGAACAGCAGACAGATTACTAGAGTGGGCATGGATGCAACCTCCGTGGAGAACGAGTGTCAACGGCGGATAATGGGTGGGCAATTTATGTATATCTCGAGCCGCCATCCAGAGGAAATTCATATACGACGCGGCGTTTGACGCGATGAAGCGACCTATCTTTTTTAGTGAAAACAGAGCACACGGCGCTGTGCGTAGTCACATGTGCGCAGGAGTTAACCGAATATGGCGTTAGAACATCGCACGGTAATTGTTATAGGCGGTGGACCGGCGGGCCTGCCGCTGGCCGCCGTGCTGGCCGGCTGGCAGCCCTTTTTTCGGCCGGGCACGACGTTTTCTCGTCGCTACGGCCCCTTGGCCGACTATCTGCAGCAGGTAGATGGCTCTCTGCTCGGACTCGATTTCAAAGACGTCGTTGCCCGTGGTATGGCGCCGGTCGATTTATTTCGCGCGCTGCACCATCCGCGCAAGCTATTTGAAAGTCTCGATCAAGTAGCCATGGAATTTCGCCGGCAAGAGGGCGTTGACGTGCTGCTGCTTACGCGGGAAGAGGTCGGCGGACTGTGGAACAACGCACCGCGCAATCTGCTGACGCTGTCGCCGGGGCAGTGGATGGAATTTGCCTTCTACCCGCTCGCTCAGCACGCTGACGAAACGGGCTTTGATATCGATGTCAACGCGCTGATCAAAAAAACGGACCTCATCGAATACTACCACCGTATTCCCGCGCGTTTTGACGTCGAGGACCACGTTCGCACATGGCAGGACGTCTACTCGGTCTCTCCGCACGATAGAGGGTTTAAGGTCTGCGCGCGCGATGTGAAGACGGGTGAAGAATCGGTCTATACGTGCACCTATCTGGTCTATGCCACCGGTCAGCGTGCCAAGCTGCGCCAGCTCGATGTCGATGGCGAAGACCTGCCGTTTGTCACTCCATTTTACGATCAGCCCGCAGATGTGCCCGGAGAGCGCGTCCTGGTCGTGGGCGGCGGGCGCTCGGGTGATTGGGCTGCGACCGAACTGCACGATGCGGGAAAAAAGGTTTATTACAGCATGCGCCAGTCCGATCAGGTCCACTGGCAGCTGATCAACGACAGCCTGTATTTACCCTACTACCAGCGCATCGCCGATATCCTACACGAGGGATCGGGGCAGATGGAAGCGCTCTATGGCACGCAGATTGAGCGCATAGAGGCCAACGGCTCCGTGTCGCTGAGCACGCCCACGGGTCCGAGGACCATAGAGATCGACCACGTCGTCAAAGAGATTGGCGGCTGGGCGGACTACTCGCTCTTACAAGGATTTGGTCCCCTGTCGCTATTTGACAAGCGCGATGCCTATCGCTTTCAAGTGCACCAGCTGCGCACGCACCCCCACAACTACGAGTCGGTCGATATTCCCAACCTATATGCCGGTGGCTATCTGGCACAGGACATCGGGCTCGTGGTAATGGCGATGCATGGAACGACCTATGCGATTGCCGGAGATATTTTTCAGAGAGAGGGATTGCTCTAAACAGAGCTTAACTCACCCATATAGCGGCCCCACTTCCCATGTGGAGGTGGGGCCGCTGTGTGTGTGGGTATGAAACTTAGCGAGCCTGTGTTTCGACCAACAGCTTGAGGGCCTCTAAGTCGACTGCTTGGTCACCGGGAAATTCGTAGGGGAAGAGCCACCAATCTTCGGTGAATGACGTGCTCTTACCGGGGGCGATGCGCTCGCGCGGACCGATGGGCTCCAATTCGGTCATTTGATCCTTGTAATACCAGATGGAAATCGTCAGGCCAGCCATCTCTCTGTAGGGACGATCTGGGTAGGTCGGATAGCGTTTGACCCACAGCAGATCGTTGCGCTCGGCGTAGGCGAACCAGCCGGCCATAGAGTCCATGCCTAATTTGGGGCGCTCGGGCGTGGCGAGCACTTCGATAAAGCCGTCGCGAATGCGAATATTGGGATCGTCGGGACGGTAGTTCATGACGGGGCCGGGCCCATACATAATGTAGTGTCCCGGAAAACGGCTTTCGCTAGACAGGGGAATGAGCACAATACCGCCCCCGGTGCCAAAGGTGCGACTCCAGTGAGCCCAGTGCTTCTCGCTGTCGGAAATATTTTTGATCGTCTGCGTGACGCGCAGATGCGTGCCGTATTCGTCCAGTTCGACATCGCGTATTAATTGGACGCCGGTCGCTGCGTCCTCGACGCTTACCAAGCGCGCCGCGCGCGGTCCGGTGATTTGGCCCGTCCACTGGCCAAACCATAGGTCGGGATGAGGTGGGATCGTGGTCTCCGGCCCGATGTCGAGGCGGCCGCCCGTGGGGTCAACCGTCGGTTCTCCGGGCGTGTAGATCCAACCTTCCTGCGACGGATCGAGGTAGATCGCGTTGTTGCCTTTGTGCGCGTATTCCAATATGCGGCCGCCGTGCTCTGTTAGAACGACGCGCGTGGTTTGATTTTCCAAAATTAGGCAGTCTTCGTAGCCGAAATAGGGTGCGATTTGGGTGCCGGGCATCTGTGCATGTGCTCCTGTGTGGAGAATGGAGATGGTGCTAGCGATCAAAACGAACATTCGCATAGTCTGCATAGTCGCGCTCTCTTGTCGTTGAGGGGAGGCGAAAATATAGTGCGCTTGGATGAGCGGGGAAATGGGTGTATTCGCGCTTTAGGCCATTTTTTTTGGGGGGGGGAGGATATTGACACTCTGTTGAGGGTATATAGGTTAATTTGATACCATACATTGGAGGTGTCTTCCCTATGCGTTTCGACAAAGCGTTTCTATTGTGCTGTACACTCGTTGTAGGCAGCGTTGCTTTACCCAGAGATGTGCAGGCGGGAGGCGAATTGACCTACTACTTCGATTCGCGCTCCTACAACACCCTCAATGTGCTGACGAGTGTGTCTGATCTGCCGTGGAACATGAATATCTGGGGGTTTACCGATTTTCACGGAGTGCAGAAGGCCTCCGATCAACGCTTGGACCTGACGCGCTACTTCATGGAGTATCGACTCCGGCGGGGTATTGATCCGAACTGGATTGCAGGACTCAATGGAGTGGGGGTCGAGGTGGAGTATAACGAGGGAAACGACAGCGGTAACAACATGCTGCGCTTCGGCGTCAACTACAGGCACGGCCTGCAGCGCGTGGGGTTGAAAGGTGGCTGGCTGCAGTGGCGTTTGTTTCCCTACGAAACCGACGAGACGGGCCAGCAGTTCAGTATCGTGCATTTCCTGCCGCTGAGTCCCAAGCTGAGTATAGCGGGTTTTGCCGACCTAAATATCCAAGAAAACGGACCCAATCGCTGGGTCGTCGAATCGCAGTTGACCTATCGCTTTCATTCTGTTCTCGGCTTGGTAGTCGAGGCGCGCTACAATGGATTTGAGGACGCCAATGCGAAGTTGGACGGGATCGGTGTAGCCGCTGGAATCAGCGCCAAACTATAGGACGTGGATTCCGTGAAAAAAATCATGATGGTGCTACTCGTTGCGCTGCTGTGCTTGCCGATTTCAGGGTCGGCCGATCATACGCTGCGCATTTACATCGACGCAGATTTCAGCTCTTCGCTAAAGAAATCGTCGATTTCTATCGAACGCGGCTTAAAAACGGCGCTGAGTGAGGTCGATTTTATTGTGGCGGGCCAACGAGTGGAAATTGTCCGCAAAGACCACCGAGGCTCTTCCCCGCGCTCAAAGCGCAATTTAGAACAGTATTTACAAGACGAACATGCACTGGCGGTTTTTTCTGGGCTACACTCACCGCCTCTGTTGGCACACAGAGATTTTATAAATGAGCAAGAAATTCTGCTGCTTGATCCGTGGGCAGCGGCTGGGCCAATCACGCGCTATACGGATGGAACCAACTGGATTTTTCGTCTTTCGATTGACGACACTAAAGCCGGTCGGGTTATGGTACATCACGCGTTGAAGCGCAGGGCATTCAAAAGACCTTATTTATTACTGGAAGAAACGGGCTGGGGGAAATCCAATGAACGCACGATGGGGGCTGCGTTAGCTGAAATGAACGTGTCTCCTGTCGGCAATGCGTGGTTTAATTGGGGACTGAGTGACCTGCGCGCACGTGCGATCGTTCGCAGCATAGAAGAGGCGGAAGCCGATGTCATCTTACTCGTCGCTAACGCGCCTGAAGCGGCCGTCCTATTTAATGCGATATCGACGTTAAATGTGGAGGTTGCGGTCGTTAGTCATTGGGGTATCACGGGCGGCGATTTTTTTGAAAAGGCGGTTAGACCGATTCAAGACACGATCGATTTAATGTTCATTCAGACGAATTTTTCTTTTTTGGGACTGCAGGAGGAACAGCGCGGCTACGAAGTGCTGCAGCGTGCTCGGTGGCTGTTTCCCAGCGAAATTTCGGAACCTCGAGATATTGAAGCGCCGACGGGTTTTGTGCACGGGTACGACTTGGGGAAAATCTTTATTCGCGCCGTCGAACAGGCTGGTTTAACAGGTGATATCAAGGTGGATCGTCGAACTATACGCGATGCCTTGGAACGCCTTGATGGCAGCGTGGAAGGATTGCTAAAAACGTATAGAGAGCCTTTTTCCCCGTTTTCTGTAGATGCGCCCGATGCCCACGAGGCTCTGGGGGAACCCGACTTTACGATGGGTTCTTTTGGTGAAAATGGCGAGATTTTTTTGGAGCAGGTTGAGTAGACGTCACCCTTAGGGTTCGCATGTCAGAAAAAAAAATCACATATGCGGAAGGCCGTGAGCAGCCGCTCGAGGTGCTCGGCACGAGTCAGTTTGTACTGCCGCTATCTATTACACTAGCGGTGTCGGGCCTGCTATTTGTTCTGTGGGCAGCCAATAAGTTGAATGAGCGGTTTGACGAGCAGTACACTGCGTTTGTCGATAGCAAAGTGGGGCTGATTACGGGTAAAATAGAGCAGGAGGCAGACTACCACCTGATCGCGCTGAGAACGCTTGCGCAGACCGCTGTAGTTGGTCATGCGGTTGTCCAGCCTGCTGGCATGCTGTCTAATGCCGTCGATTTGCTCGATAACTCACTGCTGTTGGGTAGTGCTGTGGAATACTCCTTGTTGGATTTCTCGGGCAAACAACTCGTTGCGACGGGACGCGCATCTGGTCCGTTCGATCAACTGTTGATCGCCCCCTTGTTGGTCGCTCATCACGAGGGATTCGTCCAATTGGACCGCGTAGATGGACAGTATAGTTGGCTGTTGGGAGTACCTGTTATGGTGAACGGATACTCCGAAGGGGCTCTTATCGCTCGTATGCCGCTGTCGAGTCTCTTCAATCCACTAAACAGATCGTATGTAGAGGATGATACCCGCGGCTCACGCATAGAATTTCTGCTAGATGAAACATTGCTTTATGCTATGGGCACATCCGATCGAGAGGCGGCCTTCACAGATCGGATATGGGATAGGTTTGACATCAAGGTGCGATTCTATCAGGATCGGGCGGGCGTAGTCGAGAGCGAACACAATTTTGCAATAAATATCGCGCTGGTGTTCGCCTTATTTTCCCTCGTGACGCTCTTTCTCGCCTATCGCTTGAGTCGGCGCTTCGTCGAGCGCATCGAAGAAGAGCACAGTGCAAATGCTCAGTTGTATGAGGATATGCAGCGCATAAATGAGACGTTGGAAAAAGAAGTCGAACAGCGCCGCGTTGCAGAAGATGAAATGGCAGAGGCCATGGAAGCTGCAGAGGATGCCAGTCGTGCCAAGAGTGAATTTCTTGCCAATATGAGCCATGAGATACGCACTCCGATGAATGCGATTATCGGCATGACGGATCTAATGCTCGACGAGACGTTAGATCCCCAAGTAAGAGAAGATGTAACGGCGGTGAACGTAGCGGCGCTATCTCTGCTGAATATCCTCAACGATATACTCGATCTGAGCAAGATCGAAGCGGGAAAAATGACCTTGGAAGAGGTCGACTTTCATCTGCGTGAAATCATCGGCAATGTAGAGCAGATTTTTCAGCTGCGCGCAGAAGAAAATGGAATTGGACTGGATGTTTATATAGGGCAAGACGTGCCGGACCGCTATATCGGTGATCCTACGCGACTGCGTCAGATAATTACGAATCTCTTGGGTAATGCGATCAAGTTTACGCAGGAAGGATACGTAAGTCTGCGCATTCAATGTGCCGCTATTAGCAATGGGCGTGCGGATTTGCGCATTGCCGTTGAAGATACGGGGGTGGGGATTTCCGAAGATAAACAGCAGCTTATTTTTGAAGCATTCTCCCAGGCTGATTCGACTATCACGAGAAAATTTGGTGGAACAGGGCTAGGCCTGAGCATCACGCAGCAGTTTGTTTCGATGATGGATGGATCTTTGTCGGTGGAGAGTCGGCCCGGAAAGGGAAGCACGTTTTCCTTTAATGTGTGGCTACCTGTAGCTGTTGAAGATCCTTCCAAAGAGGCTGTTTCAGATGGACAGGTAGAATCCAGATCAGGAACAGGCTACCATATTCTCGTTGTTGAGGACAACGGCTTTAACCAAATCGTAACGAGTGGCTTTTTACGTAAGCGTGGTTACACGCTCGAGTTGGCCAACAACGGAAAAGAAGCGTTGGAGATGATCAGCAGTGCCTCATTTGACTGTGTGCTGATGGATATTCAGATGCCGGTCATGGACGGTGTAGAAGCGACAAAGGCGATTCGTCGAAGAGAAGAGGTCGTCGGTGGACATCTACCGATTATTGGGGTCACCGCACATGCGATGGCTGGTGATCGCGAACGCTACGTAAAAGAAGGCATGGATGGCTATACGACAAAGCCGATAAATGTCGATGCGCTCATGGCGGAAATTGATCGCGTGCTAAGTGATTTGGGAAATGAGAAGGTCGGTAGCCCTGAAGCCAGCGTAGACGTTGGGCGGATCATGGCCTCTATTGGAGAGGACCATGCTCTATTTACACACATAGCAAACGGCTTTCTCTC
>JAYOKQ010000119.1:0-12340 GCA_038119905.1 Gemmatimonadota bacterium
CGAGAGCGCTTGACCGCCGCCGTAGAGCAGGCGAAGCGTCTTGGGATCGACGTCGGCGAGCGCGATCCCCGCCGCCTCGAGGTCTTCTCCCGTTATGCGGTACATGCCGCTTTCGCCTACTATAACGCGCAGCCAGCGGCCCGTGCTTTGGACCGTCTTAGCGACTCGTTCCGGCGCGCGCGGCAGGCGCCATTGAGCGGCCTGCTGGTAATTGCTAATTACTTGGCTATAATAGGATTCGGCGAACGGATCACGCGCCGCGTTTTTTGATAGATTTGCTACAAAGTCACCGGTGTAGACGAGATCGACGACTAAGCGCTCAATCGGTGTCGATTTGTCGTCTCGAACCAGAGATTCAAACGCGAGTTCAACGACCCGCTGTCGGCGTGCCATACCATCGCCGGCAATGGATACCCAATCGTTGGCATCTCCGATGTCGATACGGCGCCCGTCGGCGGCAAATGCTTCTACGCGGGCAATCTCGACCTGGGATTCTGGGGGAACTCCCACCAGAAACGTGCTACCTGCTTCTCTGGCCTGCTGGCTGTCGGGTCGGTATTCGAGGCGACTATGGGCGGGACCCTCATCCACTAACTCAACGCGCGCGTGGAGCGCACTTACCAGCATCGCGCTCAAGACGAGCGCACAGCGTAGCCACTTGTTCGTGTTCATCAGGGTGTTAAATCGGTATCTTTTTACGAGGTATGACAGAATTAGGACAATTTTTAAGGTGGGGGAGAGGCTCTGCTTTGTCAAGTTACACTCTTGACTTATAAGCACACACAAACTATTTTTTGGAGTCTATTAGAGGAGAAGTCAACATGGCCAGAAAATGCAGTTTGACCGGGAAGAAGGGGCTGGTGGGAAACAACGTCAGCCACTCTCAGCGCAAGACCAAGCGCGTTCAACAACCCAATTTGATTACCAAGCGCCTGTATATTCCAGAAGAAGACCGCACTGTCACAGTACGCCTCTCCGCTCGTGCGCTGCGCACGCTCAACAAAAAAGGCATACAGAAATTCCTCAAAGAGGAAGGCATTACGCTCTAAGAACCGGGCGACACCAATACTTAAAAACGGGAACTGGCATAAGCCGGGACCCGTTTTTTTTGTTTTAAACGCACGCTAATACGACTCCGATACCAACAAGTAAATCGGAGCGTTCTACACCAGCATATCTTCAATCTCTCGCTGAACCTGTTCTTCGCGCACCTGATCTATTACTCGCTTGAAGTAACGCGCTGCGCCGCTGGTAATCAATCGCTCAATCGCATCGATTTCTTCGTCACTATAAGCACCCGATTCACGCACAAGTCCCATGTACTCGACTTTGGCATCCGGCTCTAGGTCAGATATCGAAGCCAGCATATCGAAAAGCTTGTATGCGGCCTGGCTTTCCAAGCAGCGCTCGACGATAAAGGCCAACCGCTCGTTGCGGACATTCGTCTGCGTTTCCGTATTTTCCATTTGTTGTCCTACCCCCAAGATAGTGATGAATCGCGGCCTTCCCGCGTCTCCTATCCCTAAGCAAGGATTAGGCCGCCCAACAACGGCAGACAACAATTAGCTCGTATATCGCTATTTCTAATAGCTTTATGAAATAAAATCAGTCGATGCATACAATTAGCTTTCTGGCATACGACTCCCATAGGAGGCAAAAAACTCCCCCATGGGGCATTTTTTTCCCATGGGGGAGTTCGCTTGTCGTTCGCCTCACATCGTGCTATTTTTAAGAAACACCTTCTCGAAACGGAAATGAAATGATCGACCAAGACCTGTTAGACATCCTCGCTTGCCCTGAAGATAAATCACCGGTCCAGCTAGCCGAACAAAGCCTGTTAGATCAGCTCAATACACGCATCGCCAACGGCGAACTGAGTAACCGCGGCGGTCAGAAAGTCGACAAGCCTCTCGACGGGGGCCTGGTGCGCGCGGACGGCGCCTTTCTATATCCGATCGACGACGGCATACCCATTATGCTGATAGACGAGGCCATTCCTCTCACGTAGGCGACAGTTCTTCCACTTTGATAAGCGTTTGGCTGCGCTCGGTATTCTGCAATAAGACCACCCGCACGCCCTGCTTACGCGCCTCCTCAACGTAATTATCGATCAGTTCAACCGTCTGCTGTTTGCGCAGCAACTTGAGTTCGGCAAGTCGAGCAAAGCCCTCCTTTGTAACGACCCCAAGCGGTTGCCCTTGATGGTATATCGCATACGCACGCACGCCTTTATTGGCCGCTTCTTTTGGATTAGGCGTGGGCGCTTTCCCGCCAAAGGTAAGCGCCCATCCCATGAGATTGACGAGTACGACGGACAGATCGCTGACCCAGATGGATGCCGTCAACCGACCAATTAGCCCCAACGGCACGAGGCAAACCAAGCTCAAGCAAGCCATAAAGAAGAAGATCAACCGGTGCCCAGAGACCACTTCTCCACGGCGTTTCTGCACCAACATATAGACGATCTGCGCCAGCGCTCCGCAAAAAAACAGGGCGAACAGCGCCGATATCGCTAGTTCGCGAATCGCACTATCCACTCGCTAGCTTCTCCCGACTGAGTCGCTCCACATGAGAGGGCACCGCCGGCCTATTCATCAGACGAGCGAAAACGCTCCCAGCGATCGGCCAAGTTATCCGCGTCTATCGCTCGAGAAAAAACAACCACGCGGTAGCAATTAGTGGTCGATACCCCTTCCGCCAGATCCCAAGCGCCGGCAATACAGCGGCTGGGCGATATCCCCAACTGATTATCCACGCGCCAAGGAACGGGATGCTCAGAATTGTTCGGGTGATCCATGATGGCGATGCCCGCTCCTTCAGGTTCACCTGCAATCGGCATCCAAACAGCGACCCAACGAGCGCGCTGCCCCTCGGCCTCGGGGAATGCATGCCCTTCGCTCGTCAGCACTGCTCCACCCGTTTCGCCGCGATAGGGCATGCGCAAAAACAGGCCGCCGTAATCGTACGCCCCAAAGTGGATGTTCGCACGCGCCGTCAGCGTCCAACGCATGTCGAGTTCGTACGCGCCGTCCACCTGGGCCCATGTCCACTCCTGACGCTCGTCCAGCAGCGGCCGACCGTCGGGATAAGACCACCTACAAGCAACGGACCACTGAACGGACTCAGCTGTCTGCTGTGCCTCTTCCATATCACTGCAGGCAAAGAGCCCATCAAGTTCGCTATTAGAAGCCAAACCTTCCGTCCAGAAACCGACTCCGTTGACGTCATTTAGCCCGACGTAGAGACCGTGCTGCCAAGGATGGTGACCAGGAGCATTTTCCGTCAGCACACCGCCTCCCTCAGGGGAACGCAGCGGATGTATATACGGCCGTCCCTTCTCCGGTGCTTCCTGCACCAAAATGGGCTCGTCTCCACCCGCTCTACAGATAGCTCCCCTGCGTTCCGACCAGGCACATGACCACGACATATCCATAGCTTATTCCTTTCGTAAAAACGCTGCCATTATCGCACCGTCATCGGCTTACGTCAAGGCAGCATTGCTCCATTCAGAGCGATCTTTATATTGGGTGACCACGAAAGGAATAATCGCTATGCGCATCGTCGACACGCACTGCCACACCGGCATACACAAGTATGAACCCATCGAATCACTGCTCTATCACATGGAGACATGCAACGTCGCCAACGCCGTGCTTATACAGCACGCAGGTGAAACGGACAATAGCTATCACGTCGAGTGCATGCAGCGATTTCCAGGTCGCTTTGCTTCGGCCATGATCGTTGAACCGGACGACGACGGTCGTCAAATTCGCCACTGGGCCGAACAGGGCATCGGCGGCATCCGACTAGCAGCGAGCTCACGTGCCCAAGCCGCCGATCCGCTAGCACACTGGCGCACGGCCGCCGAGTTGAATCTTGTTGTCAGCGCTCCCTGCAATCCGCCCGCACTGCTGAGCGAGGCATTCGCTCAGGTGCTCGACCTATTTCCCGATCTACACATCTGCATTGAACACTTAGGGGGCATTGGCCAGGGAGCTGAGGCGCCCTACGAAGAATTTCGCGCGGTCTTAGCGCTGGCCGAGCGCGACAATACGAGCATAAAACTGCCCGGCTTCGGCGAATTCTGTTCGCTTCCCTACCCGTTCGACGACGTGCCGCCGCTAGCGGATATGACGCTTGAAGCTTTCGGCGCCCATCGCGTGATGTGGGGCAGCGACTATCCACCCGTTAGTTCACGCGAAGGCTATGCGCACTCGCTGGACTTTCCTCGCCAACACCTATCATCGCTCAGCGAAGACGAACAAGCGTGGATTTTTGGCCGCAGTGCACTCTCCGTATGGGGCCTAGCCGAATAATAACTCGATTCTCTTTTTCTGATAGACTCCTGTACACGCAAAAAAATCCTCGGCGCGAAAATCGCCGAGGATTTTAAATATGGTGCCGAAGCGGGGACTCGAACCCCGACGCCCGAAGGCACTACCCCCTCAAGATAGCGTGTCTACCAGTTTCACCACTTCGGCACGAAGCAGTACGCGTCTATTCCGTCTGGGCCTCGCCCTCGCTGGCAGGAGCCGCACTTTCAGTCGCCGTCTCCGACTCTGCCGGCTGGCCGAGCAGCGATCCACCGTCTAATGGCGCAGGAGCAACAGGCGGTAAAGCGCCCTCTTCCATCATGCGTTCGGTCGCCGTAGTCGGTCCCTGATCACCACCCTGAAAGGCAATCGACTGAACGAGACAGCTCACCATGAATACTGTCGCCAACACCGTCGTCGCTTTGCTCAGGAAGGTCGTCGCGGTACGCCCGCCCAGCACAGATGAGGAGCTCATACCGCCACCAATCGAACCGGCGAGCCCGCCGCCTTTAGCCGACTGCATAAGAACGGCGCCAATGAGCAAGAGGCAAACGCCCACGTGTATAATTGTGAATAGTATCTCTAACATGATATCACTTTGCGGCTCTGACGATGGCGGCGAAGCTTTCGGCTTGAAGGGCCGCTCCACCGATGAGACCACCGTCGATGTTTTCTTGTGAAAAAAGCTCTTCTGCGTTTTCCGGTTTGACACTGCCCCCGTATTGGATGCGCATCGCCCCGGCGGTTTCACCACCAAAACGCTCAACGAGAAAGGAGCGAATCAGCGCGTGGACTTCTTCGGCCTGTTCAGCCGTAGCTGTCTTGCCGGTCCCGATGGCCCACACCGGCTCGTAAGCCAAGACAATGCCTGATGCCTGATCGGCTTCGACATCTTGCAGCGCGGCGCGCACCTGACCGAGGACTACCTCCTCGACCTGACCTGCCTCACGCTGCTCTAAGTGCTCGCCAATACACACGATAGGCGTCAAACCAGCACTGAGCGCAGCATGCGTTTTGCGGTTGACCATCTCATCGGTTTCGAGGGCGTACTGCCGGCGCTCAGAGTGACCTAAAATAACGTACGCGCACCCACTGGTCAATATCATCGAGGCCGAGATATCGCCGGTATAGGCCCCTTCGGCTTCCCAGTGCATATTCTGCGCACCCAAGCCAATAGGGCTTCCTGCAATAACGCCGTGTACCGCCGCCAAACTCGTAAAAGTTGGGCAAAGAACGACCTCGCAAATGCCTGTCCTGTCCGTTAATAGAGGCGCTATTTCTCCGGCCAACGCAATCGCTTCATCGGCCGTTTTATGCATTTTCCAATTGCCCGCGACAATGGGTCTGCGCATCAAGTATTCTCCTTTTCTGAGAGCGCTGCAACACCGGGTAAAACGCGCCCTCCCATGCATTCTAGCGAAGCTCCACCCCCGGTGGAAATATGGGTCATCGCATCGGCCAACCCCATCTGCGTAATAGCCGCGGCCGTGTCACCACCACCTATAATGCTGATGGTATCCGACTGTGTGGCTTCAGCCAGCGCTTGGGCTACGGCACGCGTGCCGTGGGCGAAGGGTTCCATCTCGAACACGCCAAGCGGACCGTTCCACACCACGGTGCCGGCTTGAGCCATCCGCTCGGCGTATAGTCCGCGGGTATCCGGACCGATATCCACGCCTTCCCATCCCGAAGGCATCTCTTCTCGATCAACCACCTGAGTCTGCGCATCAGCGCCAAAGCGATCGGCAACGACGACATCGACAGGCAGCAGCAGTTCGACGCCCTGTTCCTTGCAGCGCGTAATCAGTTCCTCAGCTACGCCAATCCGATCTTCTTCGAGAAGTGAATCGCCAATCTCAAGCCCCATAGCCTTGAAAAAGGTGTATGACATGCCGCCGCCAATAATCAGCGCATCGACCTTGTCGAGCAGATTTTCTATCACCTCGATCTTGCCGGAAATTTTCGCCCCGCCTAAGATCGCCACAAAAGGACGAGCGGGCTGTTTGAGCGTTTCGTCCAGATAGGTGATCTCTTTTTCCATGAGCAAACCGCTCACAGACTCGCCGACATAGCGCGTGACGCCTTCCGTCGACGCATGCGCGCGGTGTGCCGCACCAAAGGCATCGTTGACGTAGAGGTCGCCCAATCTGGCCAGCGCCTGAGCAAAGTCTGCGTCGTTGGCCTCTTCTTCGGATTTGTAGCGCAAATTTTCCAACAGCAACACCTGACCGGGCTGCAGCTGTGCCGCCATCTGCTTCGTCACATCGCCAACGCAGTCGGGAGCCAGCGCCACATCCGTCGCAAGGAGTTCGCCCAGGCGCTGGGCGACCGGCGCCAGCGACATTTCGGGAACGACGTTGCCCTTGGGACGGCCGAGATGCGACATCAGCACCACGCTTGCACCGGCATCCCGCAGGTACTGTACGGTTGGCACGGCCGCGCGAATGCGCGTATCGTCGGTGATGTGCTGTTGATCGTCTAGCGGCACGTTGAAGTCGACGCGCACGAGGACGCGCTTACCCGCGACATCTATATCACGCAGCGTTTTCTTAGGCATGTTCGACTATCCGAAAAATACGCGCGCCAGGTCGTAAAACTCCTGGTTCACCACTTTGAGCGTATCTACGGCATCCGACAGCGGAACCGACACGATTTCATTGCCCTGCAGACTGACCATATTGCCAAAATTGTCTGCGTTTACCAGATCGATAGCAGCAATACCGAAGCGCGTTCCCAGCACGCGGTCGAACGCCGTTGGCGTGCCGCCACGCTGTAGGTGCCCCAGCACCGTAACGCGCGTTTCAAATCCGGTGCGACGCTCAACCTCGTTACATATGACCTGGCCAATGCCGCCGAGTTTGACGTGGCCGAATTCATCAAGCCCCGCTTCCTGCACCACAAACTCGTCATCTTTTTCTTCGGCCTGCAGCATCACACCTTCTGCGACGACGACAATTGAGAAATCTTTGCCGCGATTGTGGCGCTTCTCGATCGTCTGGACGATCTCATCCACCGTGTACTTTTGTTCCGGAATGAGGATCATGTCCGCACCGCCAGCCAGCCCCGCGTGCAAGGCAATCCAGCCGCTGTGACGTCCCATTACTTCGATGACCATCACGCGATTGTGCGACTCGGCCGTAGTGTGGATGCGATCAATGGCTTCCGTCACGATATTGACAGCGGTATCAAAACCGAACGTATAATCCGTCCCGCTCAAATCGTTATCGATTGTCTTCGGCACGCCGACTACAGGCACGTCGAGTTCGTGCAGTTTACGCGCGACACCCAGCGTATCTTCGCCGCCAATGGCAATCAGGGCGTCCAATTTCATACGACGCATATTTTCTACGACCACCTCACCGCCATCTCCCTCTTTAAAAGGGTTGGTGCGCGAAGTCCCCAAGATTGTCCCCCCTTTGGGCAGGATCCCCGAGATCTCTTCGAGACCCAGCGGCTCCCAATCACACTCCATCATACCCCTCCAGCCCTTCTGGATTCCCTTGAAACGATAGTCGTATTGGGTGATACCCTTGCGGACAGCCGCGCGTATAACGGCGTTGAGTCCGGGACAGTCACCTCCACCCGTCAATATTCCGACCGTCTTCTCGGCCATGTCCTATGACTCCTCTCCTGTGCGTCCCCCGATACCGTGCGGGGCCCTCTCGGCGGGATCGTTCTAAATCGATAATTATAGGAAACTGTAAAAAATAATTATATATCTGCTCTGGTCAAGAGATATCCCCAGTTGCCCGCGCGAGTGCAATCGGCACGATATCGGCCTCTGCGCCGGGGAAAGCGGCTATGCACGCTTCCAATGTTGCTCCGGTCGTAATCACGTCATCGACCAGTCCCCAAGTCCGGCCCGGCGGTATACCACGCCATACGAACGCCGCCCGCATATTTTCACGCCGTTGCTCCGCGCTTAGTCGAGCCTGTTGACGCGTGTTTTTGCGCCGCACCACCCACCCCCGTACGATGGGTTTATCTAGCACTTCGGCCAAGCCCAGTGCAATCTCCAGACTCTGGTTGTAGCCCCGTTCGCGCGCGCGCGCCGGGTGTAGTGGCAGCGCAATCAAACCATCCACAGCGGAGAGACGCCTAAGCTGCATCTGTCCCATCCTGCGCCCAAGCGCTCGACCCAGCCGACACTTGCCGCGAAACTTAAGCGCATGTATGGCCTCTCGCAGTGGACCGGCCAACTCGCCCCAGACAACGGCATTCCCCAGATCTTTTTCGTCTCGATCCAATGCATCGCCTTCTATCACTTCCCAACACGTAGCGCACAGCAGCAGAGTTGAACACTCGATCGAAATCGAACAGGTGATACAGCGAGGTGGATACAGCAGATCGAGCCCCCAATCCCCCAGCGACCTAACGCGTGTCGCCCACTTTACACAGTGCTGCCTCCAACTATTCCCTCTTTGCATACCGCCTGCCTCCTACTGTGCATCGTAGCAAATGGCACGCCCAGACAAACTGTATAGCCAAAAAAAAGCGCCAACCCCGTTTGGGTCGGCGCTCTATTTAAACGACTAGGTCCAAAAGAGCCTCTCGGTCGCGAGACCGAGGCCGCTCCTCTTTTTTATCGCCCTGTTTATACGTGGACCGGTTCGGGCGGCGACGCCGTCGGCGCTGTTCGTCCGATAGCGCATCACCCAACTGAGTCCACCGGTGTGCGATCTGTGGTATCATGCGGCAACCTCCTTGTCTTCTTCGCCTTCCTTGGCAAAGCGCATGCACAGTGCGGTATTACTCTATATATCGGTCCACATAGCAAGAACGTGCACTTTCTTTGTCTACATGGCTCTTTTACAAAACACAAAAACAACCTAATACACTGTAAAACAGTACCTTACAAAATAAAAATAGCCGTTATTTTATTATCTGTATCCCTCGGTCGCTCCCGCGAGAGATCGAACAAACCGTCCGATCTCTTGCCACTCGCCCAACCCTTTATTTATTTCCCTATCAAACGCTGAATCCACGCACAAAATCCATTCAACAACAGGCAAGGTATCCACATGCGTAGTTCACTCCTAGCGGCCCTATCCCTGATCCTGTCGCTGTGCGCCGTCGGTTCCAGTCGGGCCGAATACAGGCTCCTGCAACAGCCAGCAGCCAGCGATCCCATGCAGGTACACCAGTACGAGTTGGACAATGGGCTGCGCGTATATCTAACCGTCAACCGCGAAGAGCCGCGCTTCTATGCCGAAATCATCGTGCGCGCCGGGTCTAAACACGATCCCCAGGACGCCACCGGCATCGCCCACTACTTGGAGCACATGCTCTTCAAGGGAAGCCGCCAGTTGGGCACGCTCGACTTTGAAGCAGAACGGGAGCACCTCGAACGGATTGAAGCGCTGTACGAGCAGCACTTTAGTGAAACCGATCCCGAGCGCCGCGCCGCGCTCTACGCGCAAATAAACGAGGCCAACCAACTGGCCGCGGAGTATGCCATCCCCAACGAACTCGATCGTCTATACACAGGCATGGGCGAACGGGCCCTCAACGCGCATACCTGGCTGGAGGAGACCGTCTACAAAGTCGACCTGCCTGCTAATCGCATTGAGCACTGGGCCAAGGTCGAGGCCGAACGCTTTCACCAGCCGGTTTTTCGCCTGTTTCAGACGGAGTTGGAAACGGTTTACGAAGAAAAGAATCGCTCCATGGACAACAAGGACCGCGTTATCCGCAACGCCGTCCAGCAGCAGCTATACAAGCACCATCCCTATCGCAATACGACCCTGGGTTCGGTTGAGCATTTAAAAAATCCTTCCCTAAAGCGCATGTACGAGTATTACCACACCTATTACGTGCCCAACAACATGGCCATCGCGATTTCGGGCGATATCGATATCGAACAGACCATTGAGCTAATCGACCGCGAGTTTTCACTGTGGGAAAAAAAGAAGCTGCCCAAGTCCGAAAAGTGGAAAGAGCCAAAAATAAAAGAAGTTGAGCGCGTGGAGGTCACCTTTCCCGGCGAGGAGTATGTGCTGCTGGCCTTTCGCACGGCCTCACGCACGCACAAAGACGCCGAGGCACTGAGCATAGTCGACATGATACTCGACAACTCGACGGCGGGCTTAATCAATCTCAACATCAACCAGCAGCAGCTGGCGCGAGACGCGGGTTCCTATCCATGGACTCACAACGATTACGGCGCCCAATACTTGTGGGGCATTCCCAAGCAGGAGCAAACGCTGGCCGAAGTAGAAGCGCTGCTGCTAGCGCAAATCGAGCAAATCAAGAACGGCCAGTTCGACGAATGGATCATTCCAGCCATTGTCACCGACTTCAAAAAGAGCTACAAGCAGCGCCTAGAAGGCAACGGGCCGCGCGTAGCCCTGATCCGCGATGCCTACTTAGCCTACGAGGAATGGGATGAGGCCATAGCATCTCTCGATCGCATGGCCAAGCTGACCAAAAAGGACATCGTCAAGGTAGCCAACAAATATTTCAAGGATGGCTACGTAGTGGGCTATCGACGCGACGGACTAATCGACGTCCCCTCCATCGACAAGCCACCAATCGACAAAATAGAGATCGATCCATCGCGCCAATCGGCGTTCTTTGCCGACATTGCGGCGCTGGACTACGCAGAAATTGAGCCCAGCGTCGTCGTGCCCGGCAAAGACTATACGCGCACGGAATACCGCAGCGGCATGCCGATTTACTACGCGCGCAACCCGCTCAACGATCTATTTTCGCTCTCGATTTCCATTGATGTCGGCTCGCTGTCAGACAAGCGCTTACCCATCGCCCGCGAACTCCTCGACAAAGCTGGCACTCCGCGCCTCTCTTCCGAAGAGCTAAAAAAGAAATGGTACGCGCTGGGAACGGACTTCAGCTTGAGCACCGACGATCAGCGCACGACGATTTCGCTGTCGGGCCTCGACGAAAATTTCGCCGCCTCGCTTGCGCTGTTAACCGAGCTCATGCGCCAGCCGACCACCGACGATACCACGCTAGACGAGCTCAAGCGCATCATACTGACCAAGCGCGCCGATGCACAAAAGGACCCGCGCACTATTCACCAAGCGCTCTATCGCTACCACCGTCTCGGCGATCAGGCCTACTATCGCCGCGTGCTGTCCAACGAGCAGGTCCAAACCATCGAACGAGCAGAGCTAACGGAGCTGTTGAGCAGCTTACTCGACTACGAACAAACGCTGAGCTATACCGGCACGCTGTCCATTGAGGACCTCAAGCAGGTTCTCGACACGCAGTATCCACTGCCGGACCAGCTTAAATCAACGCCTCCGCACCGCGTGCTGGAAAACAATCAGCCCGCCGAAACGCAGATCTACTTTTTCCACAAGGAAACGGCGCAGGCGCAGGTGCGGCTCGAGTACGGTGGAGTGCCCTATAGCGCCTATTTAGAACCGGCCGTAGAGTTATTCAACGACTATTTCTACGGCGGTATGGCCGGCATTGTATTCCAGGAAATTCGCGAAGCCCGCGCACTAGCCTACTCTGTCGGCGCGCTCTACGTGCACGGCAGCGAGCAGAATGACTACAACTTGATGCTCGGTGCGATGGGAACGCAAGCCGATAAAACGCCCGAAGCTGTGGGCGCCCTCGTCGAGTTATTAGACAATCTGCCCGTTTCACAGGAGCGCTTCACCGCTGCTCAGGCCTCCGTGCTCAACAAGTATCGCACCGAGCGACTCGGCTTCCGACAAGTGTTGGGTTCCGTGCGCGACTGGGAGCGCAAAGGCGTGCCCATCGATCCGCGTCCCTGGCGCTTTGAGCAGATCCAGAACGCCCAGCTCGACCAGGTGCTCGAGTTCCATAACGAACACATCGGAGGTAAAGCAAAACTCATATCGATTACCGGCGATAAAACGAAAATTGATATGGAAGCACTTGGCCAATACGGCAAGATTATCGAAGTCGGCCTAGAAGACGTTTTTGCCTTCTGAGCCTATTGACAAAAACCCTGCTTCGGCCTAGCTTTTGACCTGTGATTGGGCGGCGTAGCTCAGGTGGTTAGAGCAGTGGAATCATAATCCACGTGTCGGGGG
>JAYOKQ010000120.1:0-12084 GCA_038119905.1 Gemmatimonadota bacterium
ACCCCCAACAGCTCTCCACTCTGCCCCATCCACACCGCGCGCGTGTTCGAACCACCGCCGTCCACACCGATAACCGTTTTCGCATTCATCCTACACCTTCCCCACATACTTACATCGAGTAAATACCGATTGGAAACATTCGCTTAGCCTTGCGCGACGTGCAAATATAGCTTCCCTTGACCACCCAACACAAAAATGGCGATGCCGCGCGGCATCGCCATTTCCATAAGCTCTTATTTTTCGACTGCTAAGCCATCTCGTCGAGTATCTTATTCGCCGTTTCCAACCTGACTTCAGTCCGATTATAGAATCCGTTTTCAACGCGCTGACGAGCTTCGCTCACTCTGTCCTCACGCGCATCTGGCACGCTATCCAGCTGCTGCTGCGCTTGGTTGAAGACTGCTATATCCGACACCTCTTCCCGCATGCTGGTCGAATCGAGCAAGTTTTCGGCGATCTGCTCGCGCACTTCGCGCGCATCGTAATAACCGGACTCAACGCGCTGCTTTATTTCGCCGATCCGAGGGTTCGTTTCCGTTGATTCGGCGCGCGCAAGCGCACTCAAATCGGAAACCTCTTGGGCTCCCTGCGAAATTTCGACGACATCGTCGGCCCGATCGCTCTCCTTGCTGGCGCGAGAGGGCGTGCTGCGCTGTTGAGACTGTGAAATCTTTGGCTGATGCGACAACCCGTCTATGCGCATCTCATTGCCTCTTCTCTAAGTGGTAAAACCCGCTTCTACCAGTATATATCGACGGCCCGAGCTAAAACTTTAGCACGTTTTTGAAAAAATTCATAAATGAATTTTAGAGACCATCGAATAGATGATCCAATATAGGGAGAGGGTCCTGAAATAACAACCTAACGGGTGCCGTCGTATAGACGCGCATTCGTCGAAGAGGAGGAGGCTGCTTTATATCCGCGAGCGGCCACTCGACCGCGTCCCATTTGCCGAAACTCTTCGCGGCTTTCCTTGAGCAGTTTTTCGGCTAATGCCTGCGTTGCCAAGCGCTGCCCCTGCAGGCGTTCCAACCAATCGCGTATCTGGGCGAGACGACTTTCCACGGCTTCGCCGGCCGAATCCAACGCGGGGATCTGCTGCTGACGCAGGCGCACTTCGTCCATGAGCCCATGCATCTGAGAAAAGGCGTCCTGCAGCGATTCGTAGTCGTGCGCCTCTATGCATTTTCGCTGCTTTCTACCCACCTCGAACATGTCTCGGTAGGAACGGCATTGCTCGTCGAGCAGCTGCAGGAGTTTAGTATCTTCGCGCATGGACGTTCTTAGCCCGTGACAGCCAATCCGGACGAGACCGGAGCGACACCACCGGCCTGGCTGCCTTCTCCCTGTACGATCTGCTCCCACGCTTCCAACAGATTTTCCATCAAACCGATCACTTCATTAATCGGCGCTGGATCCATATTTATGTTGGCGTGGACCAGGCGGCGGTAGGAATAGAGATAGAGGCGCTGCAGATTGAGCGCGAGTTCATCGCCTCGATCGAGCGACTCCTGGTCAAGCGCATAGGTCAGTTCAAGGATGATATCTTGGGCGCGAATCAGCGCATTTCCCTTCGCTTCCATATCCCTCTGCTCTAGGTGCAAAATCGCCTTTTTCATAAAGCGTATTGCCCCTTGATAGAGCATGACGATCAGCTTACCGCGGTTCGCCGTCTTTATCTGCACCTGATTATACTGCTTGTAGCCACCTCTATTCATGCGATCTTATACTCTTTCCGTAAGCCCTATCGTAAACCGGCTAACTGACTGCTGAGAAAGTTCCCCTGCGATTGCAGCGTGGCAATACTACCTTCTAAAGAAGCAAAACGCCCGACTAGATTGAGGCGCTTTTGCTCAATCCGTCTTTCCATATCGGCAATGCGCGAATCCAAATCGTCGATGGTATCGTCAATGGCGCGCTCGCGATTCTTTATGGTCCCATCAAACGAATCAGTAATGGCGCGGAGTTCATCGGTCAACAGGCGGCCCACGCCAAAAATCAGATTGACGCTCCCCTGCTCTTCCCCCTGCTGCGACAATTCATCGTCGCTCAGATTGACCCGCAGCGACAGCCCGTCGACGTTGTCCGCGCCGATTTTACCGGTGAGAATGCGACCAAATCCGTCGGCTTCTTGGCCGTCGATCAGGCCCTGTACATCGCGGCCCTCCACGCTTTCGGCCCCCAGTCCCAACTCGGCCAGTTCCGCGCCGACGCTAAACCCGTTGCGCACACCGAATCCGTTGTGCTCAATGGCGAGCCGGCCGTCTCTATTACTGGCGGTGATGTCCAAACCGAGGCGCCCCTCGCTCTCCACTTCGATGCTGCCAAAGTTCAAGCTGCCCCCGCCCTCGTTCTCTTCGATTAGCGTCAGCGTTAGGTTGCTATCGCCGACCTGGTTATCGGTTATGACGATGCGTCCCTCGGAGTCGAGGTTGGCGCTTACGCGCCCGCCAAACATACTGCGCACCTCCGTGAGCAGGTCACCCACGGTCGTAGTCGCAGCATCCTCAATCGTGAAGACACGGGAGAGGCCTGTGCCATCGTGCGTGGTGCCGTTGATCCGAATGGTGTCCCCGCTCTGGGCGCCGGCGCCAAAGATATCGGCGAAGGCAGTGGAAGCGAGAATAGCCGTGTTGCCGTCGGTCGTATTGGCGATGGTCGCCCTGCGCACTTCGGCTACATCGCTGGTCAGTTCAGAGTTTATTTGGGTGACGATAGAATCGAGATCGTCGCCGGCACTGAGTTCGATCCGTGCGGGCTTGCCGGTGACTTTGTCGATGATTTCCAGAGTTTGATCATCGCCCAATACGCCGCCGAACTCCACGCTCCCTACCAGAGAGGCCTTGGCGGCAGCCTGCGTAATGGAGACGCTGTAATTACCGGCTGTGGTCCGCGAGTTAGAGGATACATAATCCACTCCATCACCCGAGGCATTCCCTTGGGCAACAAAGAGTTTACGCACATCTTCGAGGTTTTCGTTTAATACCTCAGTGAGGCGATCTTCGTCGATTTGCAGCCGTCCGGTGCGATCAAAATTTATGCCGACGAGGACCAGCGCATTGAATCCCTCGTCGAGACCATCCACCTGCGACGTAACAACCGAGCGCAGGCGAGATTGCAAAGAGAGCAGCGTGGAGTCCCCGGCCATCGGACCAGCCGATTGGGTCGCCTCGTCGTAGGCAAACTGCTCGTCGATAAGATCCATCGCCGTGTTGAACTGGTCGACAAAGGAGCGAATATTGTCGCGCAGGGCCGAGGTGTCGTCCTTGTCGATATCGATGTTGATCAGTTCGCCCTCTTCCGCCTGCAGCAGATTGAGCGTGACTCCTTCGACGGCATCGGTTATCGTGTTCGTCGTGCGGCTCAATTCGATGCCGTTAATGCGAAATTGAGCATCCTGTCCGGCCTGCAGTTCGGACGAACGCGCCTCTGTGCCCGTCGTCGTGCGCGTGGCGCTGCCCAGAGCCAGACTGCCGGCCCCCTCGTTGTTGGCCTGCAGGTTGAGCGTCAGCTGACTGGCACCGGCCTCATCGTCGCGCAGGACAATGCGACCGGCCGTATCTATAGAGGCCGTCACTGAGTTGCCGTAGGCCTGCTCAATGCTGTTGAGCAGGTTCTGCACCTTTAGGTTGCCGTTGCTGATCGTAAAGGTGCTCGAGATCTGGTCGCCTTCTTTGTTCGTCCCACTGATCGAAATCGTGTCGCCCGACTGCACGCCGGCACCGAGTATGTCGGCAAAGCGCGTATCGGCGCTGATGGCCGAAGGATTTTCGATAACTCCCAGGGCATTGAGCACGCCGCCGTCGTCAACAAAGCTCTCTGTGCCACTTATCTCGAGCTCGTATTCCCCTGGTCCAACTGCATTTACCGTCGCCGTAACACCTTCGGGGGCAGCGAGATTGATCTTGTCCCTTATATCGATCAGCGAATCTGTAGCCAGATCAATTTCAATCTGCGCATCACCAATGGTAACCGTCCCGGCCGCGGTTGATTCGATCAGCCCTCCCAGCACGTCGGCATCGCTGACAAAAGCGCTAGTTTTCGCGCCCGTAGCCGTCGCGTTTATCAGCGCGCCTTTTTCCTGCAGCGCCGCATTCGAGGTAAGGACCTGCGATACGCTTTCAAACGCGTTGTTCGAGCCGACCAGCACACCGATCGATTCGAGCACGTTGCCGTCGTCGACAAAGTCAGTTGTGCCAACAATGCGCAGTTGCAGCGACGCATTGCCCTCATCGTCGCTCGAACTAATGATCGAAGCCGAAACGCCCTCCGGTACGGCCTCGTTAATGCGCGTCTGAATATCGCTCAGGGAGTCTTCTGCCAGGTTGATGGCAATATCCTGTCCGGCAATCTGCACGGTGCCCGTCGGGCCGTTGGCCAAGCCCATAAGCGAGCCCAGCGCCGTGCTGCTGCTGACGAAGGAGTCGCTCTCGGCGCCCGAAGCGATGGAATCGGCCAGGCTGCCGCCGTTAGCCAACACCCCCATACTCTCCAAGATACCGCCGTCGTCAACGAAGTTTGTCGTGCCGTTGACCTCGAGCTGATAGCGCGTTATGCCATCTACGTCACTGGATACAATAGCTGCGGTAACTCCTTCTGGCGCAGCATCATTTATCTTGTCTCGAATAGCCTCAAGCGAGTCGATAGCCAGATCTATTTCCACCTCAGCATCGCCGATGGTAATGGTTCCAGCAGGAGACGAACTAAGCGAGAGCAGTTCGCCTATAGCTTGGTCCGAAGCAAGGAATTGTCCGCTGCGCGCACCGTTGGAAAACGCATTTTTAATGCTGGCACTGCTCGAGGTAAAACCCAATCCCTGCAGCACATTGGTCGTGCTGGCGTCTTGAATAGAAAAGCCGTCGCGACCGACTTCGTCGGCCGTCAGGATAAGCCGGCTATCCCCACTCGATACGGTGAGCAACTGAGCCGTCACGCCGGCATCAGCGTCGTTGATCTTGTCGCGAATATCGAGCAGATCGTCGTCGCTGCTTACTTCGATGCCCTTGCCGTTGACGACAAATTCACCGCTTAGATTGAGCGGATTGGAAATTCCGTTGAAAGAGCGCGAGGAGAGGCGGCGCGACTTGGCCAATTCCAGCACTTCCACGCTGAAATTACCGGCCGCCGCTTCGTTTGAAGCATCGACGGACACGCGCGCACTGTCGTCCGAACTGGCATTGACGATCGAGAATACGTCATCGGTAGCCAGGTTTTCGGCGGCCCCCTGCAGCGAGATCAGACTCGAATTGATCGAGTTGAGTACGCCCTTTTGCTGCTCGAGGGTGGCCTGACGCCTCTGTATAAGGGTGATGGGGCGACGCTCGATATTGATGAGCTGCGAAATAATGCCATCTGTATCGAGGCCGGAGCCCAGACCCGAGAATGATATTCCTTGGGACATCTCTATTCACAATCCCGGTCTGCACTACGCCAAAGTACTACAGCCTGAAGTGTCGGATGACACTTCAGGCCTGATCGTTTACTAATAAACCTATAATTTTCTCCAGACTGACGCTGGCTTCCAACACCTGTTCCGGGGGCACCTGCTTGATAATATCCCCCGATTCCGTGTCGGTGATGCGCACGACGACTAAACCCGTGTCATCGTCGACTGAAACCGAGTAGTTCCCCTCGACTTCTTCCAGCGTTTTGTTGATCTCTGCGACCATTGAACGGGCCTTTTCAAGACTCAGCTGTGACTCGCTTGCCGTGGGGGCGGCGCCGTTGGTCTCAGCCGCGCTATCCGAGCTCGCTGCAGGACGCTGACCCGCAGAGGTCGGCTGCACCTCACTAGGTCTTATATGAGAAACTGGAGCATTTGTGTCAATCATAATATTCTCCTCTCAATTGGAGAGGATGCGCTATGGTTTTTTAATGACGCCAGGTGCGAAGAATCGATCTACGCACCTGGCGCATCCAATAGCCTATTTTACTGCAACAGCGCCAGTGCGTTCTGCGGGATGACGTTGGCCTGAGCCAACATCGCCGTAGACGCCTGGCTGAGAATCTGAGCCCGCGTGAACTCGGTCACTTCCGCCGCGACGTCGGCATCACTAATGGACGCTTCCGAAGCCTGGACATTCTCGATCTCGTTTTCCGTGTAGGCAATCGTGAACGAGAGGCGGTTCTGGAACGCACCCAACTTACCGCGCTCGGCGGCAACTTCGGTGATGGCCAGATCAATGGACGTAATTGATTCGCGCGACGAAGAAATCGTCGCCACCGAAATATCGTCCAAGTTGAGCTTGGAACCGGTCGCCGTCATGTCACCCACATTGACCTCAATGCGGTTGAACGCGCTGTCGGTCGGCCCCACCTGGAACGAACCGCCGGTGCCCGAATCGATCTGAATCGTCGTGCCTTCAAGATCGCCGTCGCTATATGAGCCTGTAGCACCATCAACACCAGCACCAGCCAGCGTGACCTGCACACCCAGTCGGTCGAAGTTGGCTACAATCTGCGTGCCGGTGGCAACATCGTCGCCATCGAGCTGCGTAGCCAGACGAATCGTCTGCGTGACGGATCCGTTGCCCAGCGTCACTTCTCCGTCGTCGGCTGCGACGAATTCATATTCGCCCGCCTCAGCACCGGAAATACGCACGTCGGTAACACCCGTGGTGTTGCTGGTCGATACCGCCGTAGAAGACCCTTCGTTCACCGTGTTACCAAAACCGGTCAACAGAGTCTGGTTGTTGTAGCTGGTCGCCTGAGCGATGCGGTCAATTTCCTGCGTGAGCTGCGAGAACTCAGCCTGAATCGACTCGCGGTTTTGGTCGGTAACCGTGCTTGAAGAAGACTGCACGGCCAACTCGCGCATGCGGACCAATATAGCGTTAACCTCATTCAGTGACCCTTCGGCCACCTGAAGTAGGTTGGTCGCCTGCTCGGCATTGCTCACGTTAACCTTAAGACCCGAAATTTCTGCCCGCATCCCTTCGCGGATAGAAAGACCGGCGGCATCATCAGCTGCCCGGTTAACGCGTAAACCCGAAGCCAACCGCTCCAGCTTATTGCTAAGCATGCGATTGTTCGCGTTTAATTGCCGCTTGGAATTGATAGCGGCAATATTGTTATTTACTCGAAGTGGCATTTAATCGAACCTCCTTGTTAAACAAGCTCTTATACGGCATCCATGCCATGTGTTAATAGTTCTGTTCCCCAACAGAACCTTAGTACCCGATCCTTCAAAACAATACAACTCGTGCGACACGTAGCGCTACGCACCTCCTTCTTTAAGACGCCGGGGTCTGTATACGGTCTACAGCAATGTATCGGCATCTTAAATATCGACCTTTAATAT
Organism: Gemmatimonadota bacterium; assembly: GCA_038119905.1. GTDB lineage: Bacteria > Latescibacterota > UBA2968 > UBA8231 > UBA8231. The sequence goes on from JAYOKQ010000120.1 coordinate 7,301, forward strand.
TTTTCTACTCCAGTAGATACGGCGAAAACTGAGGAACGCCCCCGCCCCTCAGTTTTGCTACTCTACCGCCATAGAAAAACGGCCCTCATTTGCCCATCTTCTCTTTCCTATTGCAATAAGCTCAACGCCGATTGCGGTGTCGAATTGGCCTGAGCCAGCATGGCATTGGCCGCCTGGCTAAGCACCTGCACGCGCGTCAGACGAGAAACTTCAACCGCCATATCCGCATCGCGCAGCGTTGCTTCTGAGTTCGTATTATTCTCTATTGAATTGTCCGTGAAGTTGATCGTATACTCGAGGCGATTCAGCACCGAACCCAGGTCGCCGCGCGTTTGCGCCACGCGATCAATGGCTAGATCGAGTTTAGCAATGGATTCTCTCGCACTGGCCATAGTGCCCAAAGACACCGAATTCAGGTTGAGATACGATCCACTCGACGTCATATCATCGATCGATAGTTCAATTCGATCCTGGCTGACGTCATCAGCACCCACCTGAAACGACCACCCCGGCTCGACGCCGGCAATTTCGATGGTTTTTCCGTCTAATGACCCCAGCGTATAGGCACCTTCGGCGTCTGCAACGCCGGGACCGGCCAGTTTAACCTGTAAACCCAGTCGATCAAAGTTGAGCACGGCAGTAGTCCCATTGCCCAACTGATCTCCATCCAGCAGCGTGGCGAAACGGATTGTCTGCCCCACGGTGCCATTATCTACCGAGATCGTGCCGTCGCCGTTGTCTTCTATTGTATAGGTACCTTCAGGCGTGCCGGACGAAGTGATATCCATAACGCCTGTCGTAGCAGCGTCGGTATAAGCGGTCGAACTAGCCAAATCAGGCCGGTTGCCCGTGCCCGTCAACAGCGTCTGATCGTTGTATACGGTGGATTGTGCGATGCGATCGATCTCTTGCTTTAGCTGGTTGACTTCCGCTTCAATCGATTCGCGGTTGCGGTCGTTCATAGTGCTCGTAGAGGACTGTACGGCCAGTTCGCGCATGCGGATCAGCATCGAGCTAACCTCGCCAAGGGAACCTTCGGCCACCTGCACCAAATTTGAACCCATTTCAGCGTTGCGAACACCCATTGTCAATCCTGATATCTGAGCGCGAAATCCTTCTGAAATCGAAAGACCCGCTGCATCATCGTCTGCGTTATTAATGCGCATACCCGAGGAGAGCCGCTCTAAGCGGGTTCCCAGGTCTCTGTTATTAGCACCCATATGGCGGTGGGTATTAATCGCAGAAATATTGTTGTTTACATTCATCGTTAGGGCCATAACCAAAACCTCCTTGTCTGGTGGCTCTATTCCGTAGATTCCTTTCCACGGCCATTCTATTACTTAGTATTACCTAATACAACCTAACATCACTCTATTTATCGTCAGACTACACACCCTCTTTAGTTTTTTTCTACTGCAGCAGGGATAGCGCGCTCTGCGGCAGGGCGTTGGCCTGCGTTATCATAGAGGTTGCGGCCTGGGTCAGAATCTGATTGCGGGTAAACTGCGAGATTTCTTCGGCCACGTCCGCATCTCGAATAGCCGACTCAGCCGCCGTCAAGTTCTCGATAGCGTTGCCTAAGTTACCCGTAGTAAACTGCAAACGGTTCTGAATAGCACCCAAATCACCGCGCTGACGCGTAACGACCAGAATGGCATTGTCGATGCGGGAAATAGCCGAACGCGAGCTTTCTAGGTTCGATACCGAGATACCCGTCAAGTTGAGTTCCGCACCACTGGCACGCATATCGCCGATATTGAGGGCGATGCGGTTAGATGCTTCGTTGTTAGGACCGACCTGGAGGACACCACCCGTTGCTTCGGAGATAACAATCTGCTTGTTGTTGAGACGACCATCGATATAGGCATTGGCGTTTTTCAAACCAAGTAGACCAGCCGGGTTGTCGAGAATATCGTTTCCCCCGCTGTCTACGCGGAGTTCGCCAAATTCTTCATCGTAGCTGGCTGATCCGGGAGGACTCAGCAACGAGAGCGTGTCGTTGAGTTTGGACGCGATATCTTGGAGCGATTCACCGGCATTGATCGTAATGGTCTCATTCCCAATAACGACCGTGCCACCATCTCCCCCATTTTCAACCGTGCTCTTAAAGGTATTGGAAAAGTCGACGTTGGGACCAACGAGCGTCACCTGCACACCCAAGCGATCAAAGTTGGCCACAAAGGTCGTGCCTGTAGCCACCAAGTTCTGTCCAGCATCGCGGTCGAGCGTGGCCCCTACATCAATGGACTGTTTTAGCTCAGTGCCATCGGGCAGCGTTACGGCGAGCGTGATCTGGTTGTCGTCTTCGCTCTCGTCGGTAAAGACGTACGTCCCGGGCACTGCGCCAGAAATACCCACTTCGCGCACGCCCGAAAAGCCGTCAAGAGCAGTCGACACGTCGCTGTTTTGGGTCACAGTATTGCCAAAACCCGTCAGCAAGATCTGGTCGTTGTAGGTGGTAGACAGCGCGATGCGGTCAATTTCTGCGCTAAGCTGGTTGAACTCCGCCGATAAGTTCTCGCGGTTGGAGTCGTTAATCGTCGAGTTGGCCGATTGCACGGCAAGCTCTCTCATGCGGCGTAGCATATTGCTGACCTCGTTAAGCGAACCTTCCGCCAACTGGATCAGGCTGATGCCCTGTTCCGCATTGCGCACACCCTGGCGCATACCCAAAATTTCGGAGCGCATACCTTCAGAGACCGAAAGCCCCGCGGCATCGTCGGCACCTCTGTTGATGCGCAAACCAGAAGACAGACGCTCAACGCGCTTGGTAAACTCTGCGCTGTTGGTATTTAGCTGTCTCTGTGCGTTAAGTGAAGCTATGTTTGTTCCGAGGCGAATCGGCATGACAAACCTCCTTGGTCGCCGGACTGTCTGGGCCTTCCCTAGCTAGACCCTCTGTAGCCATTTCCTTTTTCAGCCTATGTAGACAGGCTGCCACTCCCCCAATAGCAAAGCATATGCCAAAGGACGACACATGCCCCATAAGGCACATTAATCTCATAAAAACAATATTTTATGACTTAAATAAATAGGAACTAAAACGAGAAAGGGCAGCCCCTCAGGCCGCACTGCGGGAAAACACAGAGTACATTGGGAATGGGATAGGGAAAAATTTTACCGCCCACCGGAATGGAGTAGTCGCACAGCGTCAGCGCGTATTCAATCCAGCAAACTGTAGGGGCTCGCCTCGGCACGCCAGTTGACGAGTGGACTCATAACGCCCTCGTGCAAATGGGTCGATAGACTGGGCATCGGACTAAGACACAGGGCATCGGGGCGCGCGAAGATCGCCTCCCCCAGATATTGGTCGCCGGTGCCAAAGCGCGCATGGTGGTCTAGATTGTCGCGAAAGAGAGCCCACTGGGCGCGCAATGTGCCAACCTGAACGAGCCAGGTATAGGTCGCGCTGGGCACTTCGCGCCAATGACATCGCCCGCTGCAAAAAACGGCATAGCGGCCTTCTGCCTGGCCAGTGAACGGGTCCGGATTGCGATAGCGGTCCGGATAGTCGGCCGGATGCACAAAGAGAAGTCTCTGCGCGGAGTTTTTGAGATAGGTATCCCCTCCGCTGAGCAACTCATCGATATATTCCATACATACAGCGCGATGTAAGTAATCGTCTTCGCAGAAATAGACCCAATCCTCGTCGGCAAAACCCAACGCCACTTCGTAACTTTTGGCCAGCGAAGCGCACACACCGCGCTCGTCTGTCGAGATCATGCCATCGGCGGCCTCAGCTAGTTCAGCGCGCAACTCGTCGGAAATCCCGTCCTCTACAACGTAGAGACTGTAGTCAACCGAAGCGGCCTCCAAGCTGGCCAACAACGAACGAAAGGCCAGCTGAATCGTGCGCCGCTTGTCCAAATTCCAAGGACGAGGTAGCTGGTTAACCGCATCTACGATCTCGCATACGCGAAACACCACTCGATACTTCACGAAGCGCTCCCCGCTCTAGCGTAGCACATCTGGGCCGCTTCGTTCACACCCAACTGGGCGTAGCAGTCACCGAGCCGGCCAAAGCTGGCCGTATCGGTTGGTTCAACCGTTAGCACGGCTTCCAATTGTGCGATGGCCGCCCAGTGTTTTCCCAGCGCAAAATGCACTTCAGCCAGCAGGCGGCGCACGTCGAGCAGCTCGCCGTTTAGTGCGATAGAGACGGACAGCGCACGCTCGGCGCACTTTGTCAGCTCCCGGCCCAAGAGCAGCGCTCCCAACTCCCCCATGCGCAGCGCAGCCGAGTCGGTCCGCATGAAGTCAGCCTCGGTAGCCGTCCAATCTCCCAATAGTTTCTTTAGCTGAACCAAGGCGCTCTGACAGCGGGGCCAGTCTTGGTTTGGCAGGTTAACGAGCGACAATAAATACCCCAGTTCAATATCTAACAGATCTCCATCTACCTCACGAACGCTCTCAAAGAGGTCAGCCGCTTCGCTGAAGCGCTCTTGATCGACATAGAGATGTGCTAGATTGGCCCGCGCTTCAATACCATCGACGTCGCATTCTATCGCGCGCTTGTACAGCAATTCGGCCTCGTCCAAACGCCCCTGCGATTTGGCTATAAATCCCAAATTGAGTAGGGCTAGCGTAAAGTCAGGGCGCAACTCCAATGATCGCCCAAAAAAACGCTCCGCCGCAGCCCACTCCTTCCGCTCCAACTCCAACACGCCGAGATTAAACAGATGATCCGAGTTGTTGGGCGCAATCTCCAACGCCTCCTCCAGTGCGGCCCGCGCTAGGGCGAGTTGGCCACGCGCTTTGTGCATATTAAACAGCCCACCCAGCGC
>JAYOKQ010000121.1:0-11658 GCA_038119905.1 Gemmatimonadota bacterium
CCTGTCACAGCGCGGTGGAGTGGCATTGGCTGGCTGCGCACCTACCGCGCGTTGCAACGGCGGGTTTCTGTCTGCCGCTGCCTTTAGCGTCGATCGATGGTCGCTGGATGGTCGACGGCTGGTGCGCGCAGCAGTGGGTAGAAGGCCTTCACTGCGAGGAGGAGCGGTGGCCGGATCTGTTCGCCGTCGACGCGTATTTGCACGATGCGCTGGCCGCCCTGCCGCAGCCGGCGCACTTGGCACTGCGCGCAGACCGCTGGTCGCGTGCCGATCGCATGGCGTGGGGCGAAGCGGCTCTACCGGCCAACGCGCAGCTGCATATGCTGCTGGACCTGCGCCAGCCCCTCGATTTGCCAGCTCAGCTGATTCACGGCGATCTGACGGGCAACGTGCTCTTTTGCCCGGCCGGGCCACCGGCCGTTATCGACCTGTCGCCCTACTGGCGTCCGAGGGGCTATGCCACGGCTATTTTAGCTGCCGATTTGGTGTGTTGGCACGGTGTGGATCCGGACGCGGTGCTCGAACGCGTGAGGCCGGTGACTCACTTTCCGCAGCTATTGGTGCGCGCCCTGCTCTTTCGCATGGCCACCGATCTACTCGCCGGTGCGGCTCACCTGGACGGCCATGCGCCCGGCATCGCGCTAGCCGTGCGTCTGCACGCTTAGGAGGGGCTTTACAACGAGGTCTCTCCAGTGGTTTTTAGAGAAAGTGGTTTCCTTTCTCTTTCAGAGGCATTTATAGTGCGCTATACACATCGTCCTCTTGCCGTGCTGCTGCTGGCTCTGTGCGCGACGGCCGTCGGTGCCCAGAGCACGGATTGGCCTTATTACGCCGGAGATGCGTTTAGCCGCCGTCACGCTTCCGCACAGCAGGTGGATCGCACCAACTTCGACCGCCTGTCCATAGCGTGGCGCTACACGCCCCCCGACCGGGCCATCGCCGAGTCCGGCGCCAGGGGGTACGACAACAACCGCGGCACGCCGCTCAAGGTCGGCGACGTTCTCTACTACGGTTCGCCGTTTAATATTCTCTGCGCCGTGGACGCGCGCAGCGGACGGGAGCTGTGGACCTTTGACCCGGGCGTTTGGCGCGAAGGCATAGGCTTTGTCGGCAACCTGCGCGGGATTGCCTACTGGAGCGATGGGCAGGTCGAGCGCCTCTTTTTCGGCACGGCTTCCGATAAGCTCTTTAGCATTGATGCGCGCACCGGGCAGCCCGATCCGGACTTCGGTGAGGGCGGCTACGTCGATGTGCTACAGGGATCGGATCGTCCGGTCGACCCGGACATAACGGGCATCACGTCTCCACCGATCGTCTGCGACGGCGTCGTTGTCGTTGGTTCGGCCATGAACGACTGGCGCTTCCGCTCGCCTCCCTCGTACACGCCGCCGGGCGACGTGCGCGGCTTTGACGCGCGCACGGGTCAGATGCGCTGGATATTCCACACCATACCGCGCGACGGCGAGGTAGGGGCCGACACGTGGGAGGGGGGAGCCAATGCCCGCTTTGGTGCGGCCAATGTGTGGGCCGCGATGAGCGCCGACGATGAATTGGGCTACATCTATCTGCCCGTTAGCACGCCGAGTCACGACTTCTACGGCGGCGAACGCCCCGGCGATAACCTCTTTGGTGACAGCCTCGTCTGTCTGAAGGCAGCTACCGGCGAGCGGGTCTGGCACTACCAGCTCATTCATCACGGTCTGTGGGACTACGATCCGCCGGCTGCACCCGTGCTGATGGACGTGGTCGTCGACGGCGACCTGCGCAAGGTGGTTGCCCAGGTTACCAAACAGGCCTTCTGCTACGTATTCGATCGCGCCACGGGGGCGCCCATTTGGCCCATTGAAGAGCGCCCGGTGCCCGCTTCGAGCGCCGATGGTGAACGGGCTTCTCCCACGCAGCCTTTTCCCAGCAAGCCGGCTGCCTTTGACCGGCAGGGCATGACGGTAGACGACCTGATTGACTTCACGCCCGAGCTAAAGGCCGAAGCGCAGGAGATTTTGGCGCGTTACGATCACGGTCCACTCTACACGCCGCCGAGCGAGCGCGGCGCGCTCGTAGTGCCTGGGCTGATCGGCGGCGCCGATTGGGCGGGCGCCGCGGCCGACCCCCAGCGCAGCGTCCTGTATGTGCCCTCGCACACGCTGCCCTCTATCGTGCGGTTAGGTCCACCGCGTCGCGGTCGCAACTCCCGCTACGCCGCCTACACCGACGAACGGGTGCACGGACCCCAGGGACTGCCGCTGACCAAGCCACCCTATGGCCGCATTACGGCCATTGATATGCGCACCGGAGATCACCTGTGGATGCGCGCACTGGGCAGAGGTCCCGTGGATCATCCGGCGCTGCAGCAGCTCGATTTGCCCGAACTGGGCTGGGGTGTGCGCGCTTTTGTCCTGTCTACGCCGACGCTGTTACTAGCGGCTATGCAAAATCCACGCGAAGACGGTGGGCGGCGCGGTTGGGGGCGACGAGACGACCCTTGGTTAGAGAGCGGCGCTGCTCTGCGCGCATTTGATCCGAGCACGGGAGCTTCTATCGGCCAGGTGGCGTTGCCCGACGATCCGCACGGCAATCTAATGAGCTATATGATCGACGGTCGCCAGTATATTGTGGTGCCCATCGGCAGCAACCATCGTGCGCCTGAGCTGATCGGTCTGGCGCTGCCCGACTAGGGCGCTAACGCGCCACTCGCGCGCCCGTTGGGTGCACCCTATCTTAATCGCGCCCCGCCGCTGGGCCGGGCGACGTCACGCTGTTACTTGCCGCGGCTGCCGCCGCAGCCTCCACCGCTACCAGAGAGCGAAACATGAGCGCAAATAGAGTATCTACCTACGCCGATCTCGGCGTTCGGCCTTTTATCAACTGCGTCGGTACTATCACGACCCTGAGCGGCTCGCTCGCGCTGCCCGAAGTGCGTCAGGCCATGAGCGAGGCCTCTACCGGTTATGTAAAAATTGCCGAGCTGATGGATGCCGTCGGTCGGCGCATTGCCGAACTGATGGGGTGCGAGTACGCCATCGTGACGGCCGGCTGTGCCGCGGCGCTGAGTCAGGTTACCGCTGCCTGCGTGGCCGGCACCGATCCGGATAAGGTCGGGCGACTGCCCGACACCGAGGGGATGAAGAACGAAGTGATTGTGCAGCGCGCCCACCGCGTGGGCTACGATCGCGCCATTACTGCCGTTGGCACGCGCTTTGTAGAAGTAGATAGCATGGAGGAGCTGGAGGCGGCCTACAGCGAGCGCACGGCAATGATTTTTATGTTTGGCGATGCGGCCGATCGCGGTCCGATTTCCGTCAAGGATATGGCCGCTAGCGGCCACGCGCACGGCGTGCCCTCCTTTGTCGATGCGGCGGCCGAACGGCCCGACGCACCGAATTGGTATCTAGAGCAGGGCGTTGACGCCGTGGCTTATTCGGGCGGTAAATGTCTGCGCGGTCCGCAGGCGTCGGGGCTGGTACTGGGTCGCAAAGAGCTGCTAGAGGCGGCCTTTCGCAACGGCTGTCCGCACGGTTCGATCGGTCGTCCAATGAAGGTGGGCAAAGAGGAAATCATGGGGCTGTTGGCCGCCGTTGAGCAGTGGATGGTGCGCGACCATCAGTCTGAATGGAAAGAGTGGGAGCGCCGTCTAAGCGTAATTACTGAGGCGATGAGTGCGTTTGATACGGTAGAGGCCAGCACGCGCCAACCGGGTCGGTCCAACGTCGCGCCGCACCTGTCGATCTCGTGGGATGCCGAGCGGCTCGGCGTCAGCGGTGCCCAGCTGCGTGAGCAGCTCGAGGCGGGCGAACCGCGCATCGAGATGTCCGTTGGCGAGCAGAACCTGACGGTGAATCCCTACATGATGGAAGAGGGCGAAGCCGAATTGGTCGCGCAGCGGCTGAACGAGATTTTTTCCTCTTAATGGATCGCGTTTAGTAGGCTAGGCCGATGGTTCCAGCGCGTTTTTGTGCGGCGGTATCGCCGTCTACGCGCAGCTGGTAAACGTAGAGGCCTGGCGGCTGCAGGTGGCCGTGCTCGTCGCGTCCGTCCCACGCTATGCGCACGGGGCCAGCCCGTCTGACGGGAGACGATAGGGAGCGTATGCGCACCCCAGAAAGTGCGTATATCTCCAGCTCTACGTCGACTCTATCGGTGACGAGTAGCAGGTCAAAGTCGACTAGCGCTGCGTCGTTGAGTCCGTCGCCGTTGGGCGTGAATACAGCGGGCTCTACGCGTAGGTTGCCGATCATATCGGAAAAGTTAGTCGCTACGACCTGGGCTGAGTTGGTGGCTATATCGGCGCTGGCATCGCCGTCGGTAACGGGCTGTGCAACGGCTAGCTCGCTGTCGTTGCGCAGGCGCGCGGTAAAGCGCTGCGAAGCGCCTAGAAGACGCGTGCGAAAGCGAATGGTGACGGTTTCGTCAAAGCGGAAATCGGCAGCCGTCATCGGCGCTGTTGCAATGGCTAAGTACACCCGCTCCGTCGTCGAATCGACGACAGCGGCCTGGGTGAACTGACCTCTGCCGAGCGGTCCGTTCGCACCGGTATCGCTGACGTCGCTCCAGGCGATCCCGTCGACCGAGAACTCTTCTACCCGCACTTGTGCACTGGGCACGTCGATTTCAATGTGGCTAAAGTAGCCGCGATCGGTTCCGGCGAAGAGTGGTTTGAGCACGTAGGTAAAGAGGACCTCCTCGCCGATGGATACGCGCTCGGGATAAATTTCGGCCACGGCGCCGTAGCGCATGAGCGGTTCGTCGTAATCGAATTCGATGTAGTCGAGCGCTACCCCACCGCGCGGTGCGCCGACAAAGGCGATGCGAAACTGCAGGTAGCGCGTGCCGCTGGGTAGGGGTAAGGGCACGCCGGTTCGCTGGCGCTGTGCCAGCGACATATCGTCGGTTACCAGTCCGTCTTCAAACTTGAGCGGGGCCGACCAAAAGCTCCATCCATCCTCTCTATCGGCCCCCAAGTCGGCTCCGAGGATATTGTACTGCAGGCTCTCTTCCTCGATGCGCTTGTCGAGGAGTTTGGCCCAGGTAAAGGCGTCCAAGGGGCGGCCGTCCTCGTCGCGGGTGTCGACTAGGCCCGGCGCCAGCCGGCGCGCATAGACGTGCGTATCCAGCGTGTTGCCGGCGCGAAACTGGATGCGCACTTGACCCCCTTCCCCCAATCGCTGCCCGCTCCAGCGCACGCGTCCCCAGTTGACGACGTCTCCCGGTATGTCGGGAAACTCCTCTAACGATTGCTGGCGCTGTGCGCTCGGAAACAGATCCCACTGGCGACTGTAGCGCCGCACGCGCGGCGTCGGAGTGCCCACGTCAATCATTTCCGAAACATAGGTGCCATCGCTGGCAAAGCCCGTGCCGAAAACGGAAAACTCGGCCGTTTCCGAATAGCCACCCGAGGGAGTTAATGCGCTAAGTCCAACGATGCCCATGAGCACCGGCGGATCAAAGCGCAGATTTTTCACCACGGGCTCGTACTGGCCAAGGGTTTGCGGTACGAGCGGATTGCTGCGCAGCTGGAGCACGTTGCGGTTGATACTGCTCGGATCGCCGTGGCGGATGAGGTAGTCGGCTACTGTTGCCTGCGGTAGGATGGGTCGCGGGCGAAAGAGAATGCGGTCGATGTGGTAAAATCCCTTTAGGTTGAGAACCAGCGAGCGCAGTATACTGGCGGTGCTCAGGTCGCCGTCGATGACCTGCTCTTGGCCGATGGGTCGCGCCTGCTCGCGCCGCACGCCGTTCTCGCTCGGCACGTTTAGGGTGGGGTTGTTGAGGTTGGTGCCGGGCATGCCACCATAGTCGCCGTGCAGGTAGCGGGCGTAGATTAGCGTGGCTAGGTTGCGCGTGCTGTCGAGGTGCACGGGGCGCAGCCAGGTACTAAAAACCCCGGGTCCATCAACGGGACGCGCGGCGTCCTCGTCAATGCGTCCATCTCCGTCGTCGTCGCGCCCGTTAATGGGATCTTCGTTAAACAGCCCATCTCCGTCGTCGTCGCCCATGCTCATCAGGCCGTCTTCGTTGAGTGCGCCGTCTCCGTCGTTGTCGATCTGCTGGTTGGGTCCGTCTTCGTCAATGCGTCCGTCGTTGTCGTCATCAATCGACTCCGATGCGTCTTCGTCAATGCGTCCATCTCCGTCGTCGTCGCGCCCGTTGATGGGGTCTTCGCTAAACAGTCCGTCTCCGTCATCGTCGATCTGTAGGTTGGGTGGATCCTCGTCGATGAGTCCATCTCCGTCGTCGTCTATGCGCTCGAATGGATCCTCGTCTATACGCCCGTCCCCGTCGTCGTCTGCTACGATCTCGACGGCCCAGCCCTGTCCCCAGGTGGTTAGACCACTAACGGGTGCGATGGTCCACGGGTGTGCGCTATCGCCAACGCGCCAGGTGCGCACCTCGGCTTCGAGCGGCATAGGGCCAATCAGCCAAGCCGCGACCCACAGGCAGGCCACTGCTTTTGCGCGGTTGATGGGGTGAATAAACATGTGCAATCCACGTTTTGAGTTCGTATCTCCAGTATACAGTGCGCGGTGAACCTGGCAAAACGCATGCGGGCATATGAGCGGATAGAAGGGGGCAGGTGCGGGCGATTGACAGGCCGTGGAACGAGCGGTATCCTGAGAGTTACACAGCTTACGGGAAGGCGATATGACCAATCAACTACTGCCGCATTCAGCGGTTCCAGCCTATGAAAAAGACTGGCTGCTAGACGGCCGTGCCTACCGCGCCGGTCTATTTCAAGGCGCGCGCGCTGACCACATTGTATTGTCCAACGGCCTGTTGAGTAGGGCCTTTTTTTTAGGACCTAACGCAGCGACAGTGGCGCTAGACAACGAGGTTAGGAGCGCATCCCTGCTGCGCGGCATCAAGCCAGAGGCGCGGTTGCAACTAGACGGTGCACACTGCGATATTGGCGGCCTAATAGGCCAGGAAGAATACGCCTACCTGCGAGACGAGTGGCTCGATGCACTCGAGAGCGATCCGGCGGCCTTTCAGTATACGCATTATGAAAGCGGGCCGACTAAAGCCCCTTTTGACTGGAAGCGCGTGCGCCATGCACCCGACCTGCCGTGGCCGGCACCCGGCGTGCGGCTGGCGCTGCACTTTGCCGCTCCAGTCGGATCGGCGCAGAAGGGTGTAGCCGCTGTTGTATACTACGAACTCTACGATGGTATTCCCCTGCTCTGCAAGTGGCTGGAGGTACATAACCACACGGGTCGCCGCGTGCGGTTAAACACGTTCGTCGGTGAGATACTGGCCGCTGTAGAGGGCGAGGTTTCGGTCGATGCGCCGACGCAGTGGGTCTATCCCGACATCCACGTCGAGAGCGATTATGCTTTTCATGGTATGACGCCCAAGAGCGCCAACGCCACGACGTTTTGGTGCGAGGATCCGCAGTACCAGACGCAAATAAACTATCTCTACAAAACGCCCTGTCTGCTGGAGAGCCGGCCGCCCTTAGGGCCGGAAATCGACTTAGCCGACGGCGATTGCTTTGAGAGCTTTCGCACCTTTTTGCTCTTGCCCGACAGCCAAGAGCGCGAGCGGCGCGGCCTGGCGCTGCGCCGCATGTACCGAACGGTTGCTCCGTGGAGCGGGGAAAATCCCATTCTGATGCACGTGCGCCACTCCGATCCGGAGGCGGTTAAGATGGCCATTGATCAATGTGCCGAGGTCGGCTTTGAAATGGTCATTATGACGTTTGGCAGTGGTTTCAACGCCGAGTCGGACGACGCCGACTATATCGCTGGCCTAAAAGAGTTGGCCGACTACGCGCACGCCAAGGGCATTGAGCTGGGCGGCTACTCGCTGCTGGCTAGCCGGCGCATTAGCGATGAGGACGACGTGATCCATCCCGAAACGGGCCAGCCCGGCGGCGCGATCTTTGGCAACTCGCCGTGTCTGTGCAGCGCTTGGGGTCAGCAGTATTTTGAGCGCGTGCAGGCGCTTTTTGCCGAGGCGGGCTTGGACATACTCGAGCACGACGGCTCCTATCCGGGCGACGTCTGCGCCTCGCAGGTGCATCCCGATCACCAGGCACTGGGCGATTCGCAGTGGCGGCAGTGGCAGCGCATCGTACAGTTTTACCGCTGGTGCCGCGCACAGGGCATCTATCTCAACGTGCCGGACTGGTATTTTCTAAACGGATCCAACAAAAACGGTATGGGCTATCGCGAGGTGAACTGGTCGCTGCCGCGCGAGCGGCAGATCGTATTGGCGCGGCAAAACATGTACGATGGCACGTGGGAGAAGATGCCGAGTATGGGCTGGATGTTCGTGCCACTCGTCGAATATCACGGCGGGGGAGAAGACGCCACGCTAGAACCGCTCAGCGAACACCTAGACGCCTACGGCGCGCACTTGGCGCAAAACTTAGGCTGGGGCGTGCAGGCCTGCTACCGAGGACCGCGTCTGTATGATACGGAACAGACTAGAGAGGTGGTCCGAGAATGGGTCGCCTTCTACAAAGCGCATCGCGCCATTCTCGAGTCGGATGTGATCCACCTGCGGCGCGCTGACGGGCGCGATCTGGACGGGATTGTACACGTCAACCCGCAACTAGAGACGCGTGCGCTCATCATGGTCTTTAACCCGCTCGACAGCGAGGTAGTGCGGACGTGGAAAATACCCCTCTACTACGCGGGTATAGAGCGCAGCGCGCGCGTGCGCGCAGGAACAGGTCAGTGGGCCACCTATGCGCTGAATCGGGCCTACGAAATCGAACTGGAGCTGCGCGTGGCACCGCGCGGCGTCAGCTGGTATGTGGTCGAAGATGCGTCGTAGATTGCTTGCTGAGATGCGCCCTTTCGGGACGGTAGCCCTGCTGTGCGGGCTGCTGTTAGCCTGTGCGGGTGCGCCCCGCGCCCGTCCGTCTGCCCCCGCTGCGCCTGCTCCGGTGCCCCAGGTATCCGCACCCGCGCCTGCGCCCGAGGTGCCTAGCCTGGGTCACATGTGGCTCGCAGCGCCCGACTCGGTGCGCCAGCAGACCTCCTTTCCCCTGTATATATCGCTCGTCGACGGCCGCGGCGCGCCGTTGGTCGGAACGCAGCGCGTGCAGCTGCGCACCGGTCAGCAGGGCGTGCACTTGGAGCAGGCGAGTATCGTGGTGGAAAACGGTCGCGCTCGCGCGCGGGTGCGCGCAGAGACGTGGAGTGGTTCGGGGCTGTATCTGACGGCCCGCTGCGTCGTTGAGGATGGCACCCAGCTCATCAGTACTTCCAACCCTATCGTCGTGCTGCCGGCGCGCTGATGGCAGCGCCAATGGCCGAATCACACGGGATGAAACCCCTTGCCGCCGTGCTTTGACTTTGCCGGCGGCGCACAATAATTTAACGCCTCTACCGCAGGGCCGATCGCGCGCTACGGCTCACTCACGTTAGGAGGGTATGCCTTGAACTTTATATGGCTCGACTGGGCGATGATTGTCGCCTTTTTGCTGATGACGACGGGTATTGCCTTTCTGACGCGCCGTCTGATCAGCGACTATGACTCGTTTCTGCTAGCTGGCCGCAGTCTCAAACTCTATTTAGGTATGGCGACTATGGGCGCCACCGAACTGGGACTGGTTACGCTGATGTACTTTTCCGAGCAGGGCTATAAAAGCGGATTTTCTGCTTTCGCCATCGGCGTGATCGCACTGCTCGGCTTTGTTTTTGTCGGCAAGACCGGATTTATCATCAAGGGACTGCGCGAACTGCGCATGCATACCATCGCCGAGTTTTTCGGCCTGCGCTACAGCCGCAGCACGCAGATTGTAGCGGCGATTATTACGTTCGCCGCCGGTCTGATGAACATGGGTCTCTTTCTAGTCCTCGGCGCCAAATTCTTGCTCTATATGGTCGGCCTGCCGCCCGAGGCGCTGCCCTACCTCATGGTCGGTCTGCTGATGCTCGTGCTCGTCTATACGGTTGTCGGCGGCATGGTCTCGGTGGTCCTGACCGACTACGTGCAGTTCATCATCCTCTTCACCAGCGTCGTGCTGACCACCTACTTTGCCATAACGCACGTCGGCTACGATGCGGTCGTTGCGGCCGTGCAAACCGAGCACGGCGCCGGAGGCTTTGATCCCTTCCTCAGCGATGACCTCGGCTGGCTCTTCATCGTATGGTTGGTCTTTGGCCTGCCCTTTACCGGCATGTGGCCGCCGGCCCTGTCGCGTGCGCTGTCGACGGTCGACAGCGAGACGTCGCGTAAGCTCTACGGCTTTATCGGTCTGTCGTTTCTCGGGCGCGCGCTGATGCCGATGATGTGGGGCATCTGCGCTTTCACCTATTTCGCCGGTGCCCATGCGGTGCCGTTACCTCTGGTGGACGGTGCGCCAGATACTGCAGCGGCGATGCCCGTCTATCTGTCGCAAATACTGCCCAGCGGATTGCGCGGCTTGGTGGTAGCCGCTGCGCTGGCCGCGCTGATGTCGACCTTTGACAGCTACCTGCTGTGCTGGTCTTCCATCCTAGTAAACGACATCGTTCTGCCGTTGAAGCCCCACCTTAAAGATCGCCAAAAGATTTTGCTGACACGCCTATCGGTTGTCGGTTGCGGCCTGTTTGTGCTGGGCTGGGGCTACCTCTATTCGCCGCCGGAAACCTTCTTCCGCTTCATGGCTATTACCGGCACGATGTATAGCGCCAGCGTGCTGCTGACTACGGCAATGGGTCTCTACTGGAAAAAGGCCAATACGCCGGGCACCCTTGCCTCGCTGTGCGTGGCCGGCGCGCTGCCCCTGACGACGATCTTTCTAGACGGTTCGGGCATTGTGCCGCCTGCCTACGAGTGGATGATCGAAGACAAGGTCGTGGGTATCGCCACCTTTGTCGCCAGCTTGGTCTTCGTAGTCGTATTTTCGCTGTTGACGCAGAAATCGCATCCGCCCAAGGTGCTGACGCCCGCGGGCGCGGGAGGGAATTGATATGATGGGTTGGCAAACGGCGTGGACCTGGATTTTCGGTATAGCGGTCTTCCTGTTTTTTCTAGTAGAGATCGTCGTGGTCGTCGGCGGAGCGCGCGATATCGGTGATATGATGCGCTCGTTGACGCAGCAGGCCAGTGACGAAGGCAAGGACGGCTGACGCTATGCGCGTACTGCTTACAGGGGCGGCCGGCTTCGTCGGTCGCGTCGCCCTCGACCTGCTGAGAGCGCGCCACGAGGTGACGCCTTTTGACGTGCGCCCGGTCGAAGGGTGTGACGACGCTCTCGTCGGCGACGTGCTCGACTACGATGCGGTCTACGCGGCCATGCAAGGCTGCGATGCGGTGGTCAACACCATCATGGCACCCAACCCGTCGTACGGCGGTAGCGGTCCCGGCTTTACCATCAACGTCAGCGGTATGCACAACCTGCTCGAAGCGGCGTGTGCGCACGGCGTAAAGCGCTTTGTCCACACTTCGAGCGGCGCAGTGCATACCGGCTACCCGCCGCCGCCGGCCACTCGCCTGACGCACGACCTCTATCCGCTCAAGGCGTCGGGTCCCTACGCCCTGTCCAAGGTGCTGCAGGAGGAACTGGCGCGCAACGTGCACGAACAGCGCGGCCTGTCGATTGCCGCCATTCGCCCGTGGGGCATTATCGACAGCGAGCGCATGGTGACGACGGACGGCACGCCGGTCACCGGCCACTACTTTGGCAGCATCGATCGCCGCGACGTCGCTTCGGCGCTGGTCTGCGCG
>JAYOKQ010000122.1:0-7092 GCA_038119905.1 Gemmatimonadota bacterium
GCCGCCATCGCCTTTGCCATCCCAGCGCAGCTCGCTGCGCCCGTTTTGCACTTGCACCGCATCAAATTGGCGTACGACGCTGCCGGCCAGATCGTAGATGCGCACAGTAGACGGCGAGGACTCCAGCAGGTGGAGCACGGTGTATCCAATCTGCACCTCGTCGTTAACTCCGTCGCCGTTGGGCGTAAATACTCGCGGCACAACGCTCAGCGCCCCGGCCACCTGCGAGCCCACCGTCACTCGAACCAGCAGCTCGTCGGTCTGCAGTTCATCCGTGGCGTTGCCGCTCTCGGTTTGCAGAGGAATGACGGTGCTGGTGTCAGTAAATGCACGCCCCTGAAAGCGGGTGCCATAGCGAAAGACCGCCGCGTCGAAAACGATCTTTAGCAGCGCGCCATCCTCACTGACCTGTGGCAAACCCAGCGCGAAACTATTGCCGGTTACCTGTTCAATTGATAGCGCACCTTCGTTGGCGGGCAGCTCGTTCAAATTAACCGCGGAGAAATCGGCCGCCTCGAGCACATTGCCCTGCGCGTCAAATAGTTCGACCGAACGCACGGCCGCAACGCGCGCAGGCGTCTCCACTTGAAAGCGACTGAAACCAGCTCGCCCGGTAGCGTTCACCACACGGGCAAAATAAGTGAACGTGGTCTCTTCGCCCACTTGCGTTTGCGATGGGCTAATCTCGGCGACGATGCGGTCGACAGGTGGTTTTTCATACTCGAAGCCCAAGTCAGCCACAGCCCTGCTCGCCGTCAGGTCGCGGTTGGCAAAATCGATACTAAACTGGAAATAGCGGCGCGGAGCCGGCACGTTGAGCTCTACGCCGTTGCCGGCAAGCTGCCACTGGCTCCAATTGGTGAGATCCACGCGTATGGGGCCGCGTTCATTCTCTTTCAGCCGCATGTAGCTGGCTTCGGTCAACGTATCCCCGTTGCTGTTGGTAGGCAGCAGCTGGCTGACGCCGTCAACTGACACAGTGCGATAGTACACGTCGGGCGTCGTATCGCTGCCGCTGCGCACGCGAATCTCAAGTTCGGAATCGTCCTCGCGACCGGCAAATACTTCGTTCCAATTGATTTGTCCCCACACTACGTCTTCGCCCAAATCGAGGACGTTTGAAACGTAGCGCGCTGTTGGTACAAAACCGCGGCCGTACACTTCTATTTCATCAATTTCAAAACCGAGGGGCGATATCGACTTCAGCTCCAAGTAGCGCACAAACTGCGCCTCAATACCCACGTCCACTCGAGCCTGACGATTATCCGGTTCGCGCAGTATCGGCGAAGTGAAAATCGGCTGGCCGCTGGCAACGAGATTCTGAGGCTGACCGTCATTCAAATAGATTTCATAGCCGCGCAGATAGTCGCTAACAAAGGGGAATTGCTCGGTCATTCTGGGATAGAAAACGATCCGGTCCACGCCGAACCGCGCCCCTAGGTCAAGGCGAATCGTGATGCCGTTGTTACGCACGATGCGCCCGGCGACAAACTTGCGGTCGTAGGCGACGGCGTGGTCGCCGTTGAGCACGCCCTCTAGCTCAGCCGGATCCACTTCGCTGCGCGCTAGAATCGGCACGTCAATACTCCCGCCGCGCTCGAGCACATCGGAAGAAATGTTGAAATCGGGACTGAGCCGCAGAGGCATGAGCCACCCGCCCAGCGAATCGGGCACGTCGACAAACACGGCCTCACCCTCCAAATCACGCACGTCGCCCAGCGCTTCTACGTATGCGATAACACCGCCGGGGGTAGTCCCAAACTCGTTCCAGGGCCTGTCCATAGACCCCACAAGAAATACTTCTTCTCCCCGAACGAGGGAAGGCGTCACCGCACAAATCCATACGAGCAACGATGCCCATGCAAATATTGAACTTCGCACCATCACAACTCATTTGCCGTGGGATTTAAACGCACTAAGTACATCACGCCCCAATATGGGCATAAAACAAAATGCTCGTCAAGGCAGCTTTCTCTTGTTCCACACACCTCTGTACCTCGGTGCGGATAATGGACATACGGAGAGTTGCCCTGTAGATGAGATAACCATATTCTCGTACCAGTTTCACGCGCCAGTTCATACATAAGATGCTCTGCACATCTAAGGAAACGATATGTCCAAACTAGAAGAAATCGCGCTAGCCGCCGGCCAGTTACTCAAAGCCAACGGACAAACCGTCGCCGTGGCCGAGTCGTCCTCCGGCGGCCTCATATCGGCCGCTCTGCTGGCCGTCCCAGGCGCCTCGAGCTACTTCAAGGGCGGCGGAGTCGTCTATACAAGCCAGTCCAAGACCCTGTTGATGGACGTTTCCGAAACGGAGATGCAGCGGGACCGCGCCGCCACAGAGGCACACGCCTTAGCGCTAGCTCGAGCCGCACGCCAGCGTCTAGGAGCCGATTGGGGCATCGGCGAAACGGGCGCGGCCGGTCCTACCGGCAACCGCTACGGCGATCCGGCCGGCCACTGCTGCATTGCGGTAGCAGGGCCCTGCGAAAAGGCCCTGACGCTGAGGACGGACAGCGCCGATCGAGCCGAAAATATGCGCGCATTTGCCCAAGCAGCCGTCGAGCTGCTCGAGACCTGCGCCGCCCAATCCTAGCGCGGGTCGCCCGGGCGCCAGCGGTGCTTCTCGACGCCGTCCATATCCAGTTCCAAGCCCCATCCCGGCCCGTCGGGCAGGTAGACGCATCCCCCTTCTAAACGCAGCGGCTCGGTGATAATCTCGTCACGCCAGTCAATGCCCGTTACCAGCTCCATCGGCGCCACGTTGGGTACCGACGCCATGAGGTGCGCTGCGGCAATAATGCCCACCGGCCCCTTGGTGTTGTGCGGCGAGATCGGCACGTGGAAGGTGTCGGCCAGTGCGGCGATCTTTTTGACTTCCGTAATGCCGCCGGCATACATCAAATCCGGCTGGGCAATATCAATGCCGTCCAAGTCTAATAGCTGGCGAAACTGGCTCTTGTTGTTGAGGCGTTCGCTGCCCATAACGGGAATAGATATGGCGTGCCGCACCTTGGGATAGGCGCTCAGATCGTCGGGCGGCACCGGATCTTCAAAGGCAAAGAGATCGCTCGGCTCAAGCGCACGCGCCAGGCGAATGCAGGTGGCCACCGTAAAGCGACCGTGACAATCGATCAATAGCTTGACGTCGGGGCCAACAGCCTCGCGCACGGCGGCAAAGGTCTCGGCCGTTCTGGATGGACTGCCGTCGTCGTCGTACGGATCAAAGCTATAGCCACTGCTCGACAGCGCCCCGCCTTTGAGTGCGGTATGCCCCTCGTCGACTAGGCGCTTGGCCATGGCCGCGCAGTCCTCCGGCGTCGGTCCTCCAAAGTGCGTATAGACCTCGACGCGGTCGCGAAATCGGCCACCTAGTAAATCGACCACCGGCAGGCCAGCGACCTTGCCTTTGATATCCCACAGCGCCTGATCGATGCCGCTGAGCGCGCTCATCCATACCGGACCGGCCATACGCCATATCCCACTCACGGTAGACAGGCGATAGATCTTGTGCCACAAATACTCGATGCGCGCTGGATCCTCGCCGATGAGCTCGAGCTTCATATTGTCGACGGCAGCCGCTACGATCGGCTCCTTGTTGGAGTAAGTCGCCTCGCCCAGTCCGACTAATCCTTCGTCGGTAAAGACGCGGACAATGGTCCATTTGCGCCCGGGCGAGTTGATCATCAGCGTGTCGATGTCGCGGATTTTCATACGGCGTCCTCTCTTAATTTAAGGCAGATCGCATGCGGCTAGGGCTGAAACGTTTCTTCGCGGCCACCGATAGACGGCGGTGCCATTAGGCGCAGCTGCTGTGGCGTCGGATCGGTATAAGCATCCACATCGTAGTAGCTCTGCGACCAAGACGAATGCCCCGGACTGTATTTATACAGCAGCGAACGCCGCTCGTGATCGGCCGTCCACGGCACGGTGCCGTGCACCAGCGCTTCGGTAAAAATAATCACGTCGCCGGCCTCGACTTCGACCTGACGCACGTAGTGCGGCCGCCGCTCCCACTGGCGCACGTCGTCGGGAATGCAGTCGGTGAAGTTGCTCTTGTGAGAACCGGGCACGCAGCCGAAGCCGCCATCGCCCGGTCCGGCGTGGCTCAGGCAGTAGGTGAAAACCGTTAGCCCGTTGCGCATAACCCCGTCGTGATAGCGGTACCAGTGGTCGGCGGCTTTCACTCCACCCTGCATGGCTGGACCACCGTGCAGTCGACCTGCGCTGCCGCCCTGTTGCATAAAAATGCTGTAGTCGTGGTCTATGCGCACGTAGGGCCCCAGCAGCTCGGCTAGATAAGGCACAATACCGGGGTGATCCATAAGTCGCTGGGTCGCCGCTCCCCACTGCGACACGTTGCTGACGCGGCGGATGCCCCGCTCGTCATACTGGCCGGGCCAGGCCGCATCGGCCAGCGCATTGACCCGATCGACCTCGTCCTGACTCAGCACGCCTTTGACTACTAGATAGCCTTCTAAGTCGAACGTGAATTTTTCTTCTGGCGTCAAAATACGCGCTCCTCTCTTAGGTAAGTAGACCATAACAAGGGGCAAAACAGATCCACTAGCAAGCTTGCACGAGGTCGCTTTTTATCGTACTTATTGGCGCCCAACGGACAACGGATTCACCTCACACCAAAGGAACTACACCATGGCAGCTAAGTACCGCGTCGGCGTGATCGCCTCGGGACGCATTGCGCGCGAACACGGCCGCGGCTGGGCCGAGTGCGAACACACTGAAATCGTAGCCATCGCCGACGCACATCCCGAAGCGCTGTCTAGCTACGCCAGCGACTTTAACGTCAAGACACAGTACCTCGACTACCGCGAAATGCTCGACAAGGAAAACCTCGATATCGTCAGCGTGTGCTCGTGGGATCCGCAGCACGCCGAAATGAGCATTGCCGCCTGTGCGCGCCGACCCAAAGCCGTGCTGTGCGAAAAGCCTATGGCGATTTCGCTGGGCGAAGCCGACGCCATGATCATCGCCGCACAGCGCAACGAGGTAAAGCTGGCCATCGGCCACCAGCGCCGATTCTATTCGTCGTGGCGCGAAGCGCGCCGCATGATTGCCGACGGCGCCATCGGGCAGCCCAAGCGCCTGTGGTCGGCCATCCGCGCCGGCATGATGAACACCGGTACGCACTGCATCGACTTTCAGCTCTATGCGTTGGGTGACCCGAAGGTCGAGTGGGTCATGGGCTCGGTTGAACGCCACACCGACCATTACGTCTTTGGCCATCGCGTCGAAGACCGCTGCGCCGGTATCATCGGTTACGCAGGCGGCATTGAGGGCGTAATAGAAAACGAGATGAATAACACCTACGAGGTGGGCGCCCACATATACGGCGAAGAGGGAATGATCGTCGTCAACGACAACTCGCTGCGCTATATGAACGCTTCCTCAAACGGCTGGAGCGTATTCGAGCCAACCGACAAGTCCGAGCGCGGCTATGGCAACGCCTTCGTCGATCAGGCCTACGGCATCTGCCGCTGGATTGAGGGCGATTTCGAAGACTATTATGGCAAGGCCGAGCACGGGCGTGCCGCCACGGAAATCATGATGGCCGTCTACGAGTCAGCCCGCGTGCACGAGCGCGTGGCGTTTCCCCTGCAGACGCGCGCCAATCCGCTCGACGTGGCCGTCGAAGAAGGCGTCATACCCGTCACGCGACCAGGCGTTTGGGACGAACGCTCCTTTCTGGTGCGCGGCGAAGGGATGAGCTGGGTCGGCAAGAAGTAGGATACGCGTGGTTGAATTAACGCTGACAGAAGCTGAAAAGAGGCACGGCCACCTCGAGGACGCACGCCTTGAGGTGGCCGTGCGCGCCGTGCGCGAAGACGGCTTTGTCGTGCTGCACCAGGCCATTGAACCGGCGCATATAGCGGTGCTGCGCGAACGCATGCTGGAGGACGCGCTGCACATAGAAAAACTCGAGCACGTGCCTTTTCAGTTCAGGACCGGCCACCTCCAGCAAGATCCGCCGCCGTTCCCACCCTACCTATTTCGCGACGTGCTGGTCAATGCATTTGCCGTGGACGTCACACACGCGCTGCTCGGCGACGGCGTCAAAAACTCGTTTTACAGCGGCAACTGCTGCCTGCCCAACGACAATCGCCAGCCGCTGCACGTAGACATTGGCCACCTGTGGTCTGGACTGCAAAAAGCTCACCCGGCGCATGCGCTGGTGATTAACGTACCCGTTGTCGATATGACGCCGGACAACGGCAGCACCGAGCTGTGGCCCGGCACGCACCTAGACACTACGCGCGCCATGGGCGACGGCGACATTAAAATACCCGACGAGGTGTTGGAACGGGTGCGAGCGGAGGTCCAGCCCCTGCAGCCGAGCGTGCCGGCCGGCAGCCTGCTGATACGCGACATGCGCCTGTGGCACTGCGGCATGCCCAATCGCACGCAGATTGCCCGACCCATGATCGCCATGATTCACTGGCCGCGCTGGTATAACACGGGAAGCAAGCTACAGTTCGCCAAGGGCAGTGAGGCCATTTTTGTAGACGAACGACTGCACACAGAGGCCGAATTTACCGACGAGCCGATCGACTATATCGGCCGCAACAGACAGTACGATTACGCCGAATAACCTCTGAGCTTACGGCGCGATGCGGCGGCACTCGACGTAGTAGCGCTTCTCTTCGGCCTCACCCAGTGAAAAGGTCTTGCGCGGCAGCGCTCCCTCGCGCGCTATCGTCTCAAAAAAGTCGCGCTTGTCCAACGCAGGCAGGAAAAAACCCGTGCACTGCGGCGCAGCAGCCAGCTTCTCTAGCGACGCCTCTCCGTGTATGTAGTCGACCTTAGCCAGCGGATAACCCTCGATAAAATCGTCGATAAAGCCCTGTAGAGCGCCGGCTACCAGCTGCACATCCGGGTCGTCGATGCGCAGCCAGCCGCGCCGCTGGCCGCTGCAAAAACCGATAGTATGGCCTCGTTCGCTCTCGTCCCAATCGTCGTCCTCTTCGCAGTAGGCCCAGCTAAAATCCTGCGCCGCAAAGAACGAGGCGGCCGCCGCCATCAGCTCTTCTACGTCTACGCCGAAGACGGCGCGGTGGATCGGCTCAAATTCCA
>JAYOKQ010000122.1:7192-11506 GCA_038119905.1 Gemmatimonadota bacterium
CCGCGCACGTGGCCCCCGCCCAGCATGAGCTCGCCGTCGTACACCGGTGGGCGCTGCTGCGCAAACAGCGGCTCGATGACCGTGCGCTGCGGATCGTCGATCAGCACCATGATATGCGGCACCTCAATGCGCGCGCGCTGCCGCACTTCAATGCGCGGCGGCAGGCGACCTAGCACCGTCCCCTCCGTCGTGCGCACCAGTTCTTGAGCGCCGTCGCGGTAGTCGTAGTGCTCTAGGTCGAGTGCAACCATCAGACCGCGCCGCTTTACGCCGCGCTGCAGCGTCCGTTCGACCAGCACAAAGCCGGGGGGCAGTTCACGCAAGGCGCCACCCTCGGCGTAGGCACGCATGTGCTCGTTGATCGAGTCGACCACTTGAGCGCGATTAGCCGTCTCTAAGTAGACCTCCGGAAAAATCAGCTGCAGCGTTGACGGATCGTTGCCAATGCGCTGCTGTACCTCCTGCCAATATTCAGGCTCTGACGTGTACTGATCGCAGGCGATAACGGCCCACGTCTCCAAGGGGATATCTTCTCGCGGCAGTAAAATGGTCGGCACGTGCAGCGCCGCTTCGGGGAACTCGGTTCGCATAAATCTATCCTATCAGCGGCTGCGCCCAGCCGACAAATTGCGGGAATATTACGTCCGGCTCTTCTAGCTCTGGATGCCAGCGCTTTTCGTGTTCGAACATCACCCAGCCGTCGTAGCCGTTCTGCTTGAGCAGAGCAATCGCTTCGGCCAGCGGCAGCTGCCCGGTGCCGGGCTGCACGTAGCGCCAGCCGTCCTTCATCGCCTGCGGGTGATCGGCATCGTAAACGGCATCCTTTACGTGCGTGTAGAAGGTGCGTGCACCCACGGCGGCATAGGTCTCGGCCGGCGTCTCACCGCCGACGCGCGCCGTATGCCCCATATCCCACAGCACGCCAAAGGCTGGATCGGAAATGCGATCAAGGAGCAGCTTGCAGTCGGCCGCACGGATCCATTCGTCGTGCGTCTCAAAAACCCACTTCAGATCGCGTGCGCCGTCCAGCTCGAGCAGCTGTTCAACGGTCGCGCGGCCCACATCGGCTAGCGCTTCTTTGGAATGAGTCTCGCTGTCGCCACCGCCAAAAACCCGCACCTGTGCGCAGTCGAGCGCTTTGGCTACCGCGATGGTGCGCCGAGCTTCTTCAAGGTTGTCCTGTAGCTTTTCCGGCACGCATACGCGAATACTGGAGCTAATCCCCGACACGCGTAGATCGGCATCGTCTAACTTGCGCCGCGTCTCGGCCAGGCCGGTAGTAAACTCGGGGAGCTGGGTGACGTCGATTGAGTCTCCTATGCCGCGAAAGTCGATGCCCTGCAGACCGTATGCACTGCAGTTGGATACGATCTCGTCCAGACTCCACTGCGGACAGCCCAGCGTCGTAGTGCTCAGTTTCATTTGGCTATTTTACCTTTCACTTGATAATTCGTCTACTAGGTCGAGAAGCTGACCAACGTGCTCTAGTCGGCGGTACGCCCCGCTGAAATCGAGCGACTCGGTCAACCCACGTGGAATAACCGCGCAGCGCACGCCTGCTGCCAGCGCAGCGCGCAGGCCGCGCGGCGAATCTTCCACCGCCAAACACTCTTCAGGCAGCAGCCCGTTACGCGCCATGGCCTCTACGTACGGCTCGGGGTGCGGCTTAGGCTGCGCGTAGTCCTCTCGTACGAGAGCAAAATCAAAAAACGACAGCAAATCCATCTGAGCGTGCGCTCTGTCAAACGGCGTGCGACGCGACGAAGTGACCACGCCCATGCGCAGCCGGCCGTGCAGCGCGCGCAGCACGGCGCGCACGCCTGGAATGGGTGCAATCCCCTCGGACAGCAATTCAACGTGGCGCACGTGGCGCCAATGCTGCGTTTCTTCGAGAACATCCTCGCCCAGATCCCGCTCCTCAAGCAGCGCGCGCAGTCCGTTGCTTCTCTTGAGAAAGAAGTCGATAAAGCGCGCCTCGTTCAGCTCAATTCCAACGCGCGCTAGCGCCTCGCGACAGGCGCAGAAGTTGAGATGTTCCGTATCGACCAGCACGCCGTCGTTGTCCCAAAGGATCGCTTTTAGCATAGCCCCAATACTATTATATAACGGTAGCGGCGGCCAGAGTCATTGCCTTTTAGGCCGCCTTTAAAAGCGTTAAAAAAGAGAGATAAAACATCTCTATACAGGTTCACCTGTTTTGTTATATTAGCGCGCCGCATCCGTCGACGTTCTCGACTTGAACCTCGGTGCCATTGGTCAAACTACACCCACTGTCTAGCGAAGGAGTGCACCATGAGCACAGCGCTCAAGAGGACCATTGAACACAGCCCTCGCCCGGTTCCACAGGAGGCCTTTGACTGGTATGACGAGTATGCGCACGGCCTAATTGATCGGCGCACCTTTATGGCACGCCTGGCCGGCCTAACGGCGCTGGGCTTTTCCATGAGCACGCTGCTAGAGACGCTGCTGCCTAACTACGTAGCCGCCGAGCAAATCTCTTTTAACGATCCCGACATAAAGGCCACGTTCGCCCCATTCGACTCGCCCAACGGCCACGGCCGCTGTCAGGGCTACCTCGTCAAGCCTACCCAGGTAGAGGGCCGCGTGCCCGCCGTCCTAGTCGTACACGAAAACCGAGGGCTGAATCCCTATATAAAGGATGTAGCCCGACGCCTGGCCAAAGCGGGTTTTCTCGCCTTTGCTCCGGACGGCCTCTTTCCACTGGGCGGCTACCCCGGCAACGACGACGACGGCCGCCAAATGCAGGGCAGCATGGACCGAACCAAGCTCGAAGAAGATTTTGTCGCCGCCGCGCACTTCGTCAAGGGACACGAGCTGAGCTCAGGCCCACTCGGCGCGGTGGGATTTTGCTTTGGTGGGTACATCGTCAACATGCTAGCAGCAACCATACCAGAAGCCCTCAACGCCGGAGTTCCCTACTACGGCTCACCGCCGGCCGAGGCGCTGCGCGCCCAGATCCGAGGGCCGCTGCTGCTACACTTTGGCAGCTTAGACCAGCGCATCAACGCCACCTGGCCCGAGTATGAACGCGCGCTAAAAGCCAACGGGGCGCAGTACGAAGCCCACGTGTACGAAGGCGTAAACCACGGCTTTCACAACGATTCGACGGGGCGCTACGCCCGCGAAGAGGCTGAGCTCAGCTGGCAGCGCACCGTTAATTTTTTTAAGACCCATCTGTCGTAACAGAGCACTAAACAGGGTATAACACATACTTATCTCATCGGAAAGGATGCGATCCTTGAGCAGATCTACCTCTACGCTAGTGTATGCGCTATGCGTGGTCGCACTGGGTGCACTACCCGTACAGGCGCAGTATGCCGGGGCCAATTGGCCCGTCTACCACGGGGACCCGACGGGCTCGCACTACTCGCAGCTCGATCAGATTACCAAAGACAACGTCGGCCAGCTAGAAGTGGCTTGGACTTATATGTCCAGCGAAGAGCTACCCCAAGGGCGCTCGGACAACCAGTGCAATCCCATCGTGATTGACGGCGTGCTCTACGGCGCTTCACCCGACGGTTATTTCTTTGCCATCAACGCCGCTACCGGCGAGGAAATCTGGAAATACGACTTCACAGAGCGGCGGCGCAGCGTGCGCGTGCGCGGCACTTCTTACTGGACCGACGGCAACGAGGCGCGGCTCTTCGTAGCCGTCAATAACGAGCTGCGCGCCCTCGATGCCAAAACGGGCACCCTCATCACGAGCTTTGCCGACGAAGGCACGCTCGACCTGCGCTATGGACTGGCTCGGCCGGCCGAAGAGGTCACCTTTTTTCGCCTCACCACGCCGGCAACCATCTTTGAGAACATGCTCATTGTCGGCGGCTTTACCTCCGAGGGCTACGGAGCGGTGCCGGGCGATATCCGCGCATTTGACGTGCGCACCGGCCAACAGGTTTGGGTCTTCCGCACCATTCCCGCAGCCGGCGAGTTCGGCGCCGATACCTGGCCAGAGAACGCGCGCGACTGGGCCGGCTCGGCCAATTCTTGGGCTGGCTTCACCATCGATCGCGAACGTGGCCTGCTCTTTGCCCCGACGGGCTCGGCGGCCTTCGATTTTTACGGTGCCGATCGACTGGGACAAAACCTCTTTGCCAACTGCGTGCTCGCCCTCGATGTGCGCACTGGAAAGCGCGTCTGGCACTACCAAATCGTGCACCACGATCTGTGGGACCGCGATTCGCCCGCACAGCCCGTGCTGCTGACGGTCACGCAGGGCGGCAAAAAGATTGATGCCGTCGCCCAGACGACCAAGCAGGGCTACGTATACGTGCTGAACCGCGAGACGGGCGA
>JAYOKQ010000123.1:0-11471 GCA_038119905.1 Gemmatimonadota bacterium
AGGGCGCGCAGCGCTGCCAGGTATAGCCGTGCTGCGATAGGAACGTGCGCCAGGGGATCATAATTCTGTCCTGCAGTTCGTGCAGAAACTGGCCCGGTCCGTAAAAGCGGCTAAGCTCGAAGTTGCTCAAGCCAAAGCCTCCGCGCTCCAGGACCTGTTCAATTGGAGCTGTGCGCACCCAGCGCGTAAGTTCGCCCTCTGAATCTTTATCCTTTTGCTCTGGAGAGCGCATCTTGGTCTCTTCGTCGCGGCGCAATAAGTCGATCACTTCCTCAACGGGCGGCATCTCCATATCAAAATGAAAGAGCTCGGATGCGATGAGAAAGTTCTGCGTTTGCTGCAGATGCGCGAGAAACTCCGCCGGGGTGTGGGCGGTGCGATGCTGAGCGTGCGGCGTGGGGACTGCGGTCGTGGACATGGTTGACTCCTGGCGCGGGCGGCCGAACTCGTGAAAAGTCGTCTCTGCTATGAGAAGGCGAACGTTCCCCCTAATGTGTCCAATGAAATGCACCCGGGCAATGCCGTATAGCATACAGAGGCTATGGGCGTATAAAGGACGAGCGCGGTTGCTGTCAGTCGCCTATATGTCGTTCCGCGATAATGATATATATTTTATCGTTCATTTTGTAGGCACGTTGTCACGTGCGTTTGCGCAGTGCTTTAAAAATAGCTCTCATTACGAGAACGGATCCCCGTCTATTGAAAGGCATGAATCATGAGTGCTTTTAGTGAATACATAGCCGAGATTGAAGACCGCAAAGGTCAGGGGTTACACCCCAAGCCGATTGACGACAGCGAGCTGCTTAGTGAGATCATCGCGCAGATCAAAGAGGCAGACCATCCGCATCGCGAAGATTCACTGAAGTTCTTTATCTACAACACGCTACCTGGAACGACGAGCGCCGCTGGGGTCAAGGCCCAGTTTCTGCGGGAAATCATTCTCGGAGAGGTCGAGGTCGCTGAAATTTCGTCCACTTTTGCCTTTGAGCAGCTATCGCATATGAAGGGCGGTCCCTCGATTGGCGTGCTGCTCGACCTGGCGTTGGGCGCGGATGAAGCGATTGCCAAAGAAGCGGCGGCCGTCCTAAAGACGCAGGTCTTCCTTTACGAGGCGGATACCGACCGCTTGGAAGGGGCGTTCAAGGCCGGTAATCCGATTGCCAAAGAGATCATCGAAAGCTATGCCCAAGCTGAGTTTTTCACCCAGCTGCCCGAGGTCGAGGAAGAGATTCAGGTCGTCACCTACGTCGCCGGTGTGGGCGATATTTCTACGGATCTGCTCTCTCCGGGCAACGAAGCGCACTCTCGTTCGGATCGCGAACTGCACGGCAAGTGCATGATTTCGCCAGAGGCACAGGAAGAAATTAAGGCGCTGCAGGCGGCTCATCCCGACAAGCGCGTAATGATGGTCGCCGAAAAGGGCACGATGGGCGTGGGCTCTTCGCGCATGTCCGGCGTCAACAACGTGGCGCTGTGGATCGGCCGCCAGGCCAGTCCCTACGTTCCGTTTGTCAATATTGCGCCGATCGTCGCCGGAACCAATGGTATCTCGCCCATCTTTCTCACCACGGTAGACGTGACCGGTGGTATCGGCATCGACCTAAAAAACTGGGTTAAAAAAGTGGATGAGGACGGCCAACCCGTGCTGGGAGACGACGGCGAACCCGTGCTCGAAGAAGCGTACTCGGTAGCGACGGGGACGGTGCTCACCATCAATACGAAAGAGAAGAAGCTCTATCACGATGGGGGCGAACCG
Source organism: Gemmatimonadota bacterium (assembly GCA_038119905.1). GTDB lineage: Bacteria > Latescibacterota > UBA2968 > UBA8231 > UBA8231. Next base: position 1,757 of record JAYOKQ010000123.1, read on the forward strand.
ATCGACGTCGCGCGATCGTTCACGCCGCAAAAAATGGAATTTATGAAGGCCGGCGGATCGTACGCCGTCGTATTTGGCAAGAAGCTGCAGACCTTTGCGGCTCACGTGCTGGGAGTTGAGGCGCCGCCCGTATTTGCCGCTGCCAAAGAGATCTCGCACGAGGGCCAGGGCCTTACTGCGGTCGAGAAAATATTCAACAAAAATGCGGTTGGTTCGACGCCGGGCAAAATCCTGCATGCCGGTTCGGACGTGCGCGTCAAAGTAAACATCGTTGGCTCGCAAGACACGACGGGCCTGATGACGTCGCAGGAGCTCGAAGCAATGGCTGCGACGGTTATCTCACCCATTGTCGATGGCGCCTACCAGTCGGGCTGCCACACGGCATCGGTTTGGGATGCAAAGGCGCAGGCCAATATCCCTCGACTGATGAAGTTTATGAACGACTTTGGTCTGATTACCGCGCGCGATCCGGACGGTGAGTATCATGCCATGACCGACGTAATTCACAAGGTACTCAACGATATTACGGTCGATGATTGGGCCATCATTATCGGCGGTGACTCGCATACGAGAATGTCCAAAGGCGTCGCTTTTGGCGCGGACTCGGGCACTGTAGCGCTGGCGTTGGCCACCGGCGAAGCGTCTATGCCGATTCCTGAATCGGTGAAAGTTACGTTCAAAGGAACGATGCGCGACTACATGGATTTCCGCGACGTGGTGCACGCGACGCAGTCGCAGATGCTGCAGGCGTTTGGCGGAGATAATGTATTTCAGGGGCGAATCATCGAAGTGCACCTCGGTACGCTACTAGCTGACCAAGCCTTCACTTTTACCGATTGGACCGCTGAGATGAAGGCAAAGGCATCGATCTGTATCTCTCAGGATGACACGCTAATCCAGTCGCTCGAGATCGCCAAGAGCAGAATTCAGATTATGATTGCTAAGGGCATGGACAACGAGAAAAAAGTCCTGCAGGGTCTTATCGATAAGGCGGACGGGCGAATTGCCGAGATCCGATCTGGTGAGAAGCCCGCTCTGGCACCCGATGCAAACGCCAAATACTTTGCTGAATTCGAGGTCGACTTAGACGTCGTTGCACAGCCGATGATCGCCGACCCCGATGTACATAACGAGGACGTATCCAAGCGCTATACGCACGATACTATTCGTCCGCTGTCCTACTACGGCGGCGAGAAAAAAGTCGACTTGGGTTTTGTCGGTTCCTGCATGGTGCACAAAGGCGACCTGAAGATCTTGGCGCAGATGCTCAGAAACGTAGAGGAGCAAAAGGGCACCGTAGAGTTTAACGCTCCGCTGGTGGTAGCGGCGCCTACGTACAACATCATCGACGAGCTCAAGGCCGAGGGTGACTGGGACGTGCTGCAGAAGTACTCGGGTTTTGAATTCGACGACAATGTGCCCAAAGATACGGCGCGCACCGAGTACGAGAACATGATGTATCTCGAGCGGCCTGGCTGCAATCTGTGCATGGGTAATCAGGAAAAGGCAGCCAAGGGCGATACGGTGTTGGCCACGTCGACCCGTCTATTCCAGGGACGCGTCGTAGCCGATTCGGAGCGCAAAAAGGGTGAGTCGCTGCTGGCATCTACGCCGGTTGTAGTGCTGTCGGCCATTCTTGGCAGAACGCCTACGATAGAAGAGTACGAGGCGGCGGTCGTTGGTATCGAACTGACCCGTTTTGCGCCGCCGAGTCGCGACTTGAGCACGACGTCGCCCGACCACTTGCTCGTATACTGAGCTCGCAGCGCCTACGCGTAGTTTGTTCGCACGTCGTGCGATAGATGGCGTGCGTATTTACTGGGGGTGCCGGAAGCATTAGGGCCGGCATCCCCGTTTTGTTAACGCATTGGACGAACATGGTATGACGCGCTTTCTCTACTTATCCGATACGCACTGGGGCGTCGATGCGCCCGGCTACACTATGCAGGCATCGCAGCCGAAGACGCTGCCGCAGTTGCTGGCCGGATTGGAAGCATGGATAGAGATCAACGGTCCCGTCGACTTTGTGCTGCACGGCGGCGATATGATTGACCAGACCAGCGCTGAAGACATAGATCGCGCCGCCGCGCTCTTTGCGCTGTCCGTGCCGGTATACCTATGTCTGGGTAACCACGACTTAACGCGCGAAGATGCGCTCGACCTGTGGCTGGCCCGCGCACCTCAGTTCTTTATCGATGGGCCCAACTTCACGCTGGAAACGCCCGACCTCCTGCTGCACGTCGTGCCGAACCAGTGGGGACCTGAGCCCTATTGGTGGAACGGCGTGCAGGTACCCCATTTCTTGCCCGAGCAGGAGGCGTTCCTAGTCGCTGCTCTAGCGCGCCGCGTCGACAAGATGCACGTGCTCTCGACGCACAGCCCGTTTTGCGGCGTGCCAGCCGAACAGACCGGCTTTGAGGAACCTTTTCACCAGCCGCCGCAGGACTTTGTCGAGCGAGGGCAGGAGCTGCTCAAAGCGTGCCCCCATTTGGGCGGACTGCTTGGGGCGCATAGCCATATCAATACCTGTGTCACTCAGGGGCCCCAACGCCTCGTTACTAGCAGCAGCTTTGTCGAAGTGCCCTTTGACTTTAAGTGTTTTGAGGTCGCAGAAGGCCGCCTGTCGATGTCGACACACAGCCTCGGTGGAACAGTCGATTCTACGGCGTCTTACAACTACGAAAAGACGTTCGTTCAGGGGCGTGCTTGCGACCGTGCTTTCGGCGCATAGACCGCTTCGCAAACACCGCAAAATGAACGCGTATTTGGAAGGAAAAATAGAGTCGACAATGCGCGATTTCCTCAGTATACTATTCCGGCCCCAATAGGTCATTATCCCTTTGCCTTCCGCCGCATTTGGCATTTTTGCGGAAGGCTTTCGCCGAATGAGACCATTGCAGAGAGCACGATCTCTCCGTTGTCGGCGCGCTGCGAGCGAGTTGTAGAAGCGGGATGTGCGCGCCCCCTATTATTGAGCTGAAAGGCGTCGTTAAACGCTACGGAGACAAGGTCGTGCTGCCCGGCATCGATCTCAGCGTTATCGACGGCGAATTTCTCACCTTGCTGGGTCCCTCCGGATGTGGTAAGACGACCATTTTGCGCCTGCTTGCTGGATTTGAAGCTGCACAGGCAGGCGAGGTTTATATTGACGGCCAGCGCGTCGACGGCGTGCCGGCTAACCGTCGTCCGGTCAACACCGTATTTCAGCACTACGCCCTCTTCCCCCACATGCGCGTCTTCGACAATGTCGCCTTTGGCCTGCAGGTAACGGGCTGTGCGCGCGTTGAAATAGAGCAGCGCGTGCGCGAAGCACTCGATATGGTGCGTCTGAGCGAGTACGCCGATCGCAAACCGCATCAGCTCTCTGGCGGACAGCAGCAGCGCGTGGCGCTAGCGCGCGCCGTGGTCAACCGACCGCGTCTACTCCTGCTCGACGAATGCCTCAATGCGCTCGACTACAAGCTGCGCCAGGAGATGCGCATCGAACTCAAGCAGCTGCAGCGCCGCTTGGGAATTACCTTTCTCTTTGTTACGCACGACCAGGAAGAAGCGCTGTCGATGTCGGACCGCATCGCCGTTATGCGCGAGGGACGGATCGAGCAGCTGGGCACGCCGCGCGCGCTATACGAGACGCCGGTCAATCTCTTTGTAGCCGGCTTTGTCGGTGAGGTAAATATTTTCTCCGCACGCGTCATTTCTGCTACAGGGGACGGCGGCTGGGAGGCGGAAGTTGCCGGCGCGTGCTGTCGCATTGAAGGCGAGGGACTGTGCGCAGGACAGCAGGTGCGGGTCCTGCTGCGTCCAGAGGATATGCGCTTGGAAGAGCTGCCCGCCGGGCCTCCAGCGGCTGGTCATTTAGTCGGGCGCGTCGTCGAGCGTATTTACAAGGGCCGCACGCTGGATTCGATCGTAGAGCTCGAGAACGGTCAGCGCGTGGCGGCCAGCGAGTTTTTCGACGAAGAGAGTCCCGACTTCGACTATGCACCGGGCAGCCGCGTGAGCGTGGGCTGGGTGCCCGGCTGGGAAATCGTGCTGGCCGATGCGTAACGTATTTTCCTTTCGCCATCTTGCGCTGACGCTGCTGGCCGGTTGGCTAGCTCTCTTTGCTCTACTGCCGAATCTACTCGTATTGGCCACCAGCTTTCTTCGCCGCGACGAGCGCGATTTTGTCGCCTTTGAATGGACGTTGGAAAGCTACCGCCTACTTATCGATCCCATCTACCTACAGGTTTTTATACACTCGACGCTGCTGGCCGTAGCGGCGACGGTCGGTTGCCTGCTGATCGGTTACCCCTTTGCCTTTGTTTTGGCGCGCCAGCCGCCGAGCAGACGGCGTATCTTACTGCTGCTGATTATGGTGCCGTTCTGGACCAATTCGCTCGTGCGCAGCTATGCTATGCGCACGCTGCTGGCGGCTAAGGGCGTAATCAACGAGGTGCTGATTTCGCTCGGGTTGATCGACAAACCGCTGCGCATGCTCTACAACGACGGGGCGGTAGTCGTCGGTCTGATTTACGTGCTGCTGCCCTTTATGGTACTACCGCTCTACGCAGTCATGGAAAAACTAGACGGCCGGCTGTTGGAAGCGGCTGTCGATTTGGGTGCGAGTCGATTGCAGACTTTTCGCCGCGTCGTGTTGCCGCTGACGCTGCCGGGTATGGTCGCCGGCGCGCTGCTGGTCTTTCTACCGGGCCTGAGCATGTTTTACGTAGCCGATCTGTTGGGCGGCGCCAAGAGTATGCTGGTGGGGAATTTTATCAAGAATCAGTTTCTCTCGGCGCGCCACTGGCCCTTTGGCTCGGCCGCTGCAACTGTATTCCTCGGCCTGATGGGGCTATTACTGATGGTCCAATGGAGCAGTCGCCGTTGGCTGGGACAGGGAGACGACGCGCTGTGAACGTGCTCAAGTCGACCTATGCGATCTTGGTCTACTGCTTCCTTTATCTACCTATACTTGTCGTTGTCGTGCAGTCGTTTAACGCGGCTAAGTATGGCACGAGTTGGAAGGGATTCACGCTGGCATGGTACGAGAAAGCGCTCGGCAGTCCCGTGCTCGTCGAAGCGGCCCTTAACTCCCTATGGGTAGCCGTGTTGGCCGCCACATTGGCCACGGGCTTGGGCACGCTGGGGGCAATCTGCCTGTTTCGCTATCGCTTTCGCGGCCGCGAAATCATGCGCGGACTGCTGCTGGCGCTGATGATGATCCCCGACATCGTCATGGGCATTTCGCTGCTCGTGCTCTTTGTCGTGTTGGGATGGGCGCTGGGTTTCTGGACGCTGCTGATTGCTCATATCACCTTCTGCCTGCCTTTTGTCGTGGTGACGGTGTATGCGCGCCTGCGCGATCTAAACCCGCACCTAGTTGAGGCGGCGCTCGATCTGGGAGCCAGCGAATGGCGTGCTCTGCGCGCTGTTGTCATACCGCTGATGGCCCCGGCCATTGCCGCGGGTTGGTTGCTCAGCTTTACGCTGTCGATAGACGACGTGATCGTCAGTTTTTTTTCTACGGGGCCGACGTTTGAAATACTGCCGCTGCGCATCTATTCAATGGTGCGCGTCGGCGTCAAACCCGAAGTTAATGCGTTAGCTACGCTGCTCTTTGTTGTTCCATTTATTTTTATCACCCTTTCACAATTTTTCTCAAAGGAGGAAGAGGGAACGTGAAAAAGTTTCTCTTCTGCGTTGTGTGGCTGTGCGCCGCTCTACCGGCGCTGGCGTCCGACCGTCAGGTCTTCTTGTTTAACTGGTCGGAGTACATGCCCGATGCCGTCTTGGAGCAGTTCAAGGAGGAAACGGGTATCGAAGTGGTCTACACGACCTTCGATAACAACGAATCGATGTACGCCAAGCTCAAGCTGACGGGCGAAAGCGGCTACGATATTGCGGTGCCCTCGACGTACTACGTCAGTCGCATGCGCGCTGAGGGGCTGCTGCAGCAGTTGGATAAGAGCAAGTTGGACAACCTGCAGCATATTGATCCCAACAAGCTCAACCAACCCTTTGATCCGAACAACGAATACAGCATTCCCTACCTGTGGGGCAGCACGGGTCTTTCAGTCAACGCCGCCGAGGTATCGGTCGATAGCGTCCAGTCTTGGGCCGACCTGTGGCGACCCGAGTACGCCGGGCAGATTCTGCTAATCGACGACGTGCGCGATGTCTTTTCGATGGGGTTGCACGTATTGGGTTACTCCGCCAATAGCACGGATTCACTCGAAATTCACAGCGCCTACGAAAAACTCAAGGAAATGGTGCCTGGCGTGCGCGTCTTCGACTCCGACTCGCCGAAAATGCCCTACTTGAACGGCGAGGTAAACGTCGGTATGAACTGGAACGGCGAGGTATTTCAAGCCGTCGAAGAGGGCGCGGATATGGCCTACATCTATCCGACGGAAGGCGCCATGCTGTGGATGGACAACTTGGTGATTCCGAGCGGTGCCAAACACGTGGAGGATGCGCACACCTTTATCAACTTTTTGCTGCGTCCAGAGATCGCCAAAATGATCTGCGAAGACATAGGCTACGCCTCGCCCAACAAGACGGCGATAGGCCTGCTGGACGAAGCCGTGCGCACCAATCGCACGGTCTATCCCACGGACGAGGATCTGCGCGGTTCGGAGTTCCAAAACGACGTGGGCTCGGCCATCGCGATATACACCAAGTACTGGGAGCTGCTCAAGGCGGGGCACTGAACAACCCCGCCGTCGACGATGTGGTATCTCTATCTTATTCGCTGCGGGGACGAAACGCTTTACACCGGAATTACGACCGACGTGGAGCGACGCTTTGGCGAACATCAGAGCGGCGGCCGCCGGGCGGCAAAATATCTGCGTGGCCGCGGACCACTCGAGTTGGTGGCCCAGGTCGGCGTAGGCGAGCGCGCTCAGGCGGCCCGCTTGGAGCTTCGCGTCAAGGCGCTGTCGCGCGATGAAAAGGAGCGGCTGGTAAGAGATCCGGCGCGGCTGGTAGAGATGGTGGAATTGCTCTGAGAAATAGCGAGGGGGCGGTGGAATTATTCCATCGCCCCCTCGCCGTAGCGGCGCGGGGATACTACAACTGCAGAGCCGCTACAACCTTGTCGCCGAACTCGGCGGTGCTGATGAGCTGCTCGCCGCCGCGCGACAGATCGGCGGTGGTGAAGCCATCGGCAAAGACCTGCTGCATGGCGTTCCACAGCGCGTCCGATTCAGCTTTCATGCCGAAGCTCTTGTCGAGCATGAGCGCGACCGATCCGATCATCGAATAGGGATTGGCAATGCCCTGTCCGGCAATATCGGGCGCCGAGCCATGCGACGGCTCGTAGTAGGATTTCTCCGGGCCGATGCAGGCCGAGGGCATCAGGCCGAGCGAGCCGAGCAGGCCGCCACCCAGATCGGAGAGAATGTCGCCGAACATATTTTCCATGACCATTACGTCAAACTGCGTCGGTTTGAGAATGAGCAGGGTGGCCGCCGCGTCGACGATGACGTGTTCGACGGTGACGTCGGGATATTCGGGGGCCACTTCTTCGAGCACTTCGTTCCACAGCACGCTCGACATGAGCACGTTGCTCTTGTGCACGTTGTGCAGCTTTTTGGTGCGTCCCTGCGCTTCTTTAAACGCCACGTGCATGATACGGCGAATCTGATCTTCGTCGTATTCGAGCATTTCGTTGACGTAGCGTTTCCCCTCCTTTTCACCGCGTTCTTTGCTGCCAAAGTACAGGCCGCCAACCAACTCGCGAATCATCATAATATCGATGCCGTCACCGACCACTTCGGGGCGCAGCGGCGAAAAATGTTGCACGCCTTTGGGCAGGTAGACGGGGCGAAAGTTGGCGAAGGTGTCATAGCGTCGCCGCAGCGGCAGCAGGGCGCCGCGTTCGGGCTGCTCTTCGACGGGAATTTTGTCCGACTCGGCCTTGCTTAGTCCGATGGGTCCTTTGATAATGGCATCGGCTGCGTCGCAGACGGCTTTGGTCTCATCGGGAAAGGCGTGGCCGTGTGAAAAATAGGCACCGCCGCCGAAAGGGGCGCTCGTAATCTCGAACTGCGCTTTGCCGGCTGCCTCAATAGCGCGGAGAACTTTGACGGCCTCCTGAGCGATTTCGGGTCCAATGCCGTCGCCCTCGAGCAGGGCAATCTTATAGGTGTTCATCAATGGCTCCTAGCGAAAAGTATCAGATGTCGATCTTCTTAAACTGCGGCAGATAATTTTTGTTCTTTTTAAACATCTCGCGCACCATCTGGCGGATTTCGGCCAGCGAGAGCTTGGCCGCCGTCAGCGGATCGTGGGCGATGGCTTGATAAATCATTTCGGGGTCACCTGAGAGCGATCCCTCGACCGTGAGCATTTCAATCTGCGCGCTCAGGTTAGTCAGCATAGCACAAGAGGCCGGAAGCGAACCGACGCGGATGGGTTCAAGCTGGTTGCGCGTAGCCAGCACCGGCACCTCGACGCAGGCGCCCTGCGGCAGGTTGTCGATGAGTTTGTCGTTGGGCACGTTGCCGTTGAACTTAAACGGCTCGCCGCCTACCCATGCATTGGCGATATAGGCGGCATACTCGTGGCCGCGATTCAGCGAAATGGGATCATCGCTGGCCAGCCACTTTTTCACTTCGTCCTTCCACGTTTTTTCGCGTTCTTGGTAGCGCTTGAGAATGTGGGCGTACTCGCCGGGGTTCCAGCCCGTGCCGTCTTTGCAGTACTTCTTAATCAGGTCGGGGCGCTTGCGGAACCACCAGTTGTACTCCGAGTTGTGGCCCGACGACTCGGTGACGTAATAGCCCATGGCTATAAACATCTCGTTGCGGACCTGCTCGTGGTTGTAAATGGCCTTGTCGGTCCGCACTAGTTTGCGTAAGCGCGGTATAAGGTCGCGTCCCTTGTGTTTGAATTCCGTAAAAAAGGCCATGTGGTTGATGCCAGCGCAGACGTAGTCAATGGACTCGGGCTTGAGGCCAAGCCAGCCGGCTAACATGGCCGAGGTGCCCTGCACGCTGTGACAGAGGCCGGTGATGGCGATATCCGTCTCTCGCTGCATGGCGTGGCAGAGCATGGCCATCGGGTTGGTGTAGTTGAGCATGATGGCGTTGGGGCACAGTTCCTGCATGTCGCGGGCGATGCCTAACATTGGATCAAACGTGCGCAGGGCGCGGAAGATGCCGCTGGGGCCGCGCGTATCGCCGACGTTGGTATCAATGCCGTATTTTTTGGGGATGAGGATGTCGTGCTGCCAGACGTTGGTGCGGCCGTTGAGGATTGTCACCATAACAGCGTCGGCCCCTTTGAGGACCTCGCGCCGGTCGGTTGTGGCGGTGATTTTAGCCGGATAAGCACCCTGATCGATGATTTTCTGGCACGCGCGTCGGGCAAAGTCGAGGCGCTCCTTATTGATGTCGACAAGCGCGATCTCGCTGCCTTCCAAGAGTGGGAAGGTGAGCAGGTCGCGGACTAGGCCGCGCGTGAAGCCAAAACTGCCGGCGCCAATGAACACTATTTTGGGCATATTGATGTGACCTTTCCATAGGAGCGGCTGAGCGGTGGCCGATTGCGCGAAGGCACACGGCTCATCCGGCTAAATTGATAGCTGCCGGTTTTAAAACTATACTGTGTCCGGTTTCATGCCAACTGGCCAGCTTGCACGCAGAACAATAGGAGAATGGGCGATGGGTGCCGAACAATTTACCGTAAAGAGCATAGAGAAGACCGTGCTGCACGTGCCGTTCCACGCGCG
>JAYOKQ010000124.1:0-11460 GCA_038119905.1 Gemmatimonadota bacterium
GCTGTAGACCTAGCCAGTAATCCAATAGGGCTCGCACAATAGCCTCGATTTGAGCCGATTGGAAGTAGGGATTGCCCGGTTCATCACGGTCGAGTGCAATAGCAAATGTAAGAGCTGTTTCCTGATGAATAGGTGCTGCATAATCAACCATTGTCCGATAGTGCCAAAAAGCCCGATCGGCGCAGCCATAGGTCGGCGAGTACGGATTGCGATCTACCGAGGAAAGAAGCTGTGGGATCTTAGCGAGAACGAGATCACCGTAGGGATTTTCAGTAGAAATGTGCACCGATAAACCTTTCGCCACAGAGCGACGCTAGTCTAAATCACCGTAGGTATCATCCACTAGGTGACTTGCCGCATGCGGCCTTTTTGCCATTGAACCGATCAGGCGTTCCATTTTGCGCTGATACTGGACAAACAGATCGGCAATAAGCCCCAACGCCCCTAAGAGAAACCCGGCCAGCGCAATGACCAAATCCATCTCCTGCATGCTACCCGATCGCCATACATTTGCAGCACTCGACAGCGCCCCCAGACAAACCAACCCGATGCTCAGGGGCAAAAACACTTTTAATGGCTCGAAGTAGGTCACCATACGCGCCACCTGCGTGATGTAGCGATAGGTGTCTTTAAGCGGATGAAACTTGGATTTGCCCGCTCGCTTGGCGTAGTGAATGGGCATGTACTCTACGCTGTAGCCGTTGCACAGAAAAGCCAGCGTAATGGTCGTCACGCAGGAAAAACCCTTGGGCAATAAATCGACATACTGCATTCCCACTGACCGGCGAAAAACGCGCAGGCCCGAATTGAGGTCGGGAATGTGTGTGCCCGTTAGAAAGCAAGCGAGTCGGCGGATTAGGAACTTAGCCGGCACGCGCAATAGCTTCATCGTGCCCCGCTCGCTGTCGCGCGCTCCAACAACCTGATCCGCATCCATGTTAATCAAGTGCTGTACTAGGTCGGGGATTCGCGCATTGGGATAGGTTAGGTCTACATCTGACCAGACCACGAATTGGCCGCGGGCTGCAAGCGTGCCGGTTTTACGAGCGGCACCCGATCCCTGGTTGCGCCGATGGCGAATCAAGCGGACCGAAGCTTGGTCGTATTCTTCTACAATCTGGGCCGTAGCGTCTTCGGAGCCATCGTCAATTACTAAAACTTCGTAGCTAAACCGAGATGCTTCCATGGCTTCACATACAATGTCCAACTCTTGCCGTATACAGTGCGCCTCGTTGTAGGCGGCTAGCACCACCGAAACATCGCATTCATCGGCGGTCGATTGTAGAGCAAAGAGCTCATCCATGTTCAGTCTTTTCCTTCGTTAAAATCTCAGAAGTCGCTTCACGCAAGCCCTGTAGAGCGAGCGGACGACTCCAAAAACAGACAAATCCCATGCCCCCCGGCAGCAAAAAACAAAAGGCAAAAAATAGGGCCGAGTAAGCCAGTGCGGCTTCCGCGCTGTCTGGAACCCCACAGTGGGCCATAATGAGGGTGAGGCCGCCCTCTCGCGTGCCCAATCCCGCTATGGAAATGGGCAAAAACGAGGCCAATCCCACCAGGGCAATGGCGGCTACCACTTCCCATGCGGTCAGAGGCAGTTCCAGCGCCTTAGCCATGCAGATGGTTTGTGCGAAATAAATCGCGTAGGCCAATACCGTCAGGACCAGCGCCTGCCAGCCCACCACCTGCGTCAGCTCGGCCATCTCCCGTCCACCTTCGCGCAGCAGATCGCCCCATCGTCCCACCATCCCCGTTTTGTCGGTGTGCCGTATCAGCCACCGACGAACAGCCCATCCCACTGCACAAAAAGCAAATACTAAGCCAGCTAGCATCGGCGCAGTCCGCTCTGAGAGCAGATCCCGCTCCCCTAGAGCGGGCCAACCGAAGTGCACCGCAGCTGCGATCCCGACACCCGCCATAAAAACCATATCAAACAGACGGTCGAGCACGGCGCTAGCAACGGCCGATCGCCAGTCCATGCCGCGCTCCTGTCGGGCATATCCTGCTTTGGCTAAGTCGCCCAATCGCCCCGGAGTAAAGGTCCCGAGAAAGACGCCCGTCGCGTAAATAGACCAAGCCCGCCCGTGAGGAAAGGAGATCCCCCGCACCGATAAAATCCGATTCCAGCGCAGTGCACGCACGGCAATCATAGCGCTCGTAAATAGCGGCATTGCATATAGATATGCAGTGTCTACTTGACCTATGTGCCGCGCGAAAACACCCCAGTCAGCTCGTGTTAACAGCCAAAGGAGGAGCGCCAATCCCGTAAGGCGCAAAGCCGTGCCCCAGCGAGCGATCACCCATCTCCTCGCTCACAAAACCACAGTTCAAGCATGAGCAATGCCCACAGTTGCTGGCTAAAATCGCGCTGTCTGGCCTCATGAGCCGCAACCATCTGCTCAACTTGTCTAGGTGCGAAAAGACCGCGCTGTGCAGCCCTTGACGAGAGCAGCGCATCGTGCAGCCAGGACCGCAGCGGCCCGCGCAACCACGCCCCCAGCGGAATGGCAAATCCCTGCTTGGGGCGATCGAGAATAGCCTTAGGCACGTAGCGTTCGGCGACCGCGCGCAGCAAAATCTTGCTCTTACGCTCGGTGTATTTTAGACGGAGCGGCATGCGCGCCATAAATTCGACCACGTCGCAATCGAGTAACGGCGAACGCACTTCGAGCGAATGGGCCATACTCATGCGATCTACTTTGGCCAGAATATCGTCGGGTAAATAAGTGCTTAAGTCGGCTCTGAGCATAGCCTGCTGGCCGGCTTGTACCGCCATCTGCCAATACGAAGCATAGCTGCCTTCGGCCGTATCCCTACTGAGTGTATCGGCAAAATTTTCCGTATACAGCGCGTTTTTTTCTTTTTGGGTAAAAAAAAAGCCCAACTCGTATGGGGATCCTCGCGCACGGCACGAGCGAATTCGCTGAATCGCCGTCCTTTCTTGCGCAAACTGCTCCCATAGTAGCCGTCGGGCTCGGGGAGTCGCCCTAGCGCGGCTTCGAATAGGGAACGGCCGGCCCAAGCGGGCCAGCGGTTGTAGCGGTCGGCCAGTAAACGAGCCTGATAGCGTCGGTAACCGCCAAATACTTCATCCCCTCCGTCACCGCTCAGCGCAACCGTTACGCCCTGCCGCGTCACTTCGGAAAGGTGGTATACTGGAATAGCCGATGAATCGGCAAAGGGTTCGCCAAAATGTTGAAGTAGCTGGGGAATAAGCGCCTCAATTCGATAGTCTACAACGTGTTCCTCGTGCTCCGTATCAAGCGCCTCAGCCATTTGGCGGGCATAGGCCAGTTCATCAAAAGAGGATTCCGTGAATCCGATGGAAAAAGTGCGCACGCGCCTCTGCCCTACCGACCGCATGAGGGCAACGACAAGGCTAGAATCCAAACCGCCGCTGAGAAAGGCTCCAATCGGCACATCGGCGACTAAGCGCCGTTCGACCGCTTCGCGCAGCAGCCCATCTAAGCGATCGACCTGCTCTGCTACGGGTCGAGACTCTGCTGCCGGAGTGTATTCGACCTGCCAATAGCGCTCTATGTGCAGTTGGCCATTTGAAAACACGGCCCAGGAAGCCGGGGGCAGCTTTTTCACGTGTTTAAACACTGTGCGCGGATGGGGTACAAAGAGGTAACTCAGGTACTCATCGATCGCCCGTGGATCGATCGCCCGCTCGATCTCACCGTCGCACAGCAGGCTCGTCAGCTCCGAAGAAAAGCTCAGGCCGGATGCCGTCTGAGCGTAGAATAGCGGCTTTTTGCCCAAATGATCGCGCGCCAAAACGAGCTCTTTGCTGCGCCGATCCCACAGCGCAATGGCAAACATTCCGCGCAGTTTGCCAAAACATTCCACACCGTACTCTTCGTATAAGTGAAGGATCACTTCTGTATCAGAGGCCGTGCGAAAAACGTGTCCGCACGTGCGCAGTTCCTCGCGCAGATGTCTGTAATTATAGATTTCCCCGTTGAAGACCAGTCGCAGGCTGCCGTCTTCATTTTCCATCGGCTGCTGCCCGCCGGCTAGGTCTATTACCTGCAGGCGCCGCATGCCTAGCCCCACGCCCTCTTCAAAGAAAAAGCCGTCCTCGTCCGGTCCCCTGTGCACAATCGCCCCACACATGGCCTCTACGGTCTCCCGATCAACGGCTCTACCCTCGTCGATTCGCACCTTGCCAACGATGCCACACATATCAGCGCTCCTCGAGGACTTCGTCATAGAGCGCGTCGAGCGCTGCGGCGTTGTCTTCCCAGGTATGCCCCCCCTCCTCGATGTGCGCACGGGCCTGGGCCCCGATCGCTCGACATCGTGCCCGATCCTCGTACAAACTACTGAGCGCATGACGCAGGGGTTCCACCTGCCCCGCCTCAACGAGCAGACCCGTTTTTCCGTCTTGAATGAGTTCGGGCGTGCCGCCAACGCGGGTAGCCACCACGGGCAAACCGCAGGCCTGCGCCTCTAGCACGACATTGGGACGTCCCTCCGAGAAACTGGGCAGCACGAGCACATCAGCCGCCTGCATCCAGCGGGGAATTTCTGCCGAAGAGCGCCGTCCGACAAAACGGACGCGGTCGGCGATGCCCCATTCGGCGCAGCGGGCTTCCAGATCACCTTGCAGGGGTCCGTCGCCGACGAGCAGACAGCTCCACGCGGCTGTATCGTTCCATCCAGCAAGCGCCTCTAGCAGCACTTCAACGCCTTTAACCGGCACGAGTAAACCGACAAAGAGCAGCATGAACGGCTCTTCTGGAAGACCGAACTGACGACGCGCTTCGGACCGGTCCCCCGGCTGAAAACGCGCGTCTACGCCGTTGTAGAGAACCGTTATTTTGCTGCGATCTATTCCGGCCCCAACCAGCTTTTCCGCAATGTCTTCACTGACGGCGACGAGTCGGTCCATGCGCGAGGTAATTGCGCGGTTTACCCGCTGCATAAAGCCCCCGCTCAGCATATTGATATCGCTGCCGCGCACGCTTAGGACCCGTTTTTTCCGGCGGCCCAATGCCCATAGCGCGACGAGCCCGGACACCGTCCAGTGGCAGTGCACAATATCGACAACGCCCGCGCGTCTGCGCGCGCCCCAGCCATAGCCCAACAGGAAAAAAGGCACCTGTAGACAAGCCCACCAACTGCGGCGTAAGTTAGTGGGAATCCCCCCTCCGTAGGCAACCTGCTGCAGCCGAGCAGGCCAGGCATAGCGAAAGCGATAGACCTCTAAGCCCTGCACTTGCTCGCGGCGGGCAATGCCCCGCTGGTGCGGCGCTAGGACATCAATGCTTAAACCGCGCCCCACCAGTGCGCGAGCTTGCTCAAAGACAAACGCTCCGAACAAATCGCCGTCCCAGCGCGGAAAGCCCGTGGTCAGCATAAGGACCCGGCGCGTCTTCATTCGCTCTCCTGCATGTCGTAGAGCATGGCAAAGAGAAGAAACTGAATCCCCATGATAATCATGAGGGCGCATACCACCGATCGGGGACCCGTAACACCTTCTCCCGTAAACTGCTGGTAGATTAGGAATGCACCATAGAGCACGCCCAGAGGCAGTAAAAACAGGCCAAACAGGTAGAAAAAGAGCAGCGGATGAAAGTCGCGCACTAGATACTTACTGAGCAGCCGCCAAAAAAAGCCGCGCACCATCATCGGCGTAACCCGCAGGGCATAATCAACGCCCTTGATCTGCGACTGGCGCTCCCCCTCGAGGTAAATGGCCCTTCGCGGCACGTCCTTTACTCGCAGCCCGTAGGCATTGAGGCGCACGAGAAAGTCCATAGGGTAGCCATAGCCCTTCCACGCCTTGCCCCAGTCGATCATGTCTATGGCGCGTTTGCTAATCGCGGTATAGCCGTCTACCACGTCGTAAATTTTGTAAAAACCCGATGCCATCTTGGTCATGATCGAGATAAGCGCGTTGCCGATAAATCGAGTCCACGGCATGCCGTCCAAGCCAACCTGCGGCATGAGGAACCGATTGCCCTTGGCATAGTCGACCTCGCCGCTGGCGACGGGTTCGATCATATCCTCTACAACTTCCAACGGCATCTGGTTGTCGCCCCCCACCACGACGGCGATGTCGTAGCCGTCTTCACTAGACTGCAAATAGCCGGTAATAATGGCCGCACCAACGCCCTTGTTTTTTTCGTGACGCAGCAGCACCACGCGCGCGTCTTTTTCGGCATACCCCTCAACTACTGCACAGGTGCTGTCCTGGCTTGCATCATCGATCACATACACGCGATCAATGGTCTCAGGGACCCCCTCAAGCGTCGGCACGATAAGGCGCTCTTCGTTGTGCGCGGGTATGACGAGCGAAATTTTTTTGTTCTTATACACGTGGCACTCCCATTCGTTCCCGTTTCAAGCTTGGCTTGCTGTAAGCCGCGCCTACGCGGCACGCCGCTTATGCTCTCCTGTGACCCTTATGCCCTGCGGCGTGCCGCAACGACGACGCCACGCCCCCATGGCCAGCGCGCAAAGCATTCGTCTAATCGCAGCATCCAGGCAATGCTCTCAACGACCAGTCGATGGCGACCAGCCCGCGTATCGGCGCGCTTTTCGCGCGCTTCGACGGGCTGTCCTTTGGTCCGCTCCAACCACGGCGCAAAGACGAACCGATGGTAGAGACGCCCCAGCGGAAAACCCCAAACACAGACGCGTTCGACGACAAACCCATTGTCCGTCAACAGGGCTACTAATTCTTCGCGACGGTACCGCTTTACGTGCCGGGCCCACTCGTCGCTAAAATCCCACAGCCGGGGGTTAAGCGGGACGCTGGCGACGAGCGCTCCACCTGGCTTTAAAACGCGGTGAAACTGCTGCACAGCGGCAATATCGCCCCCATCTTCCGGCAGCACGTGTTCGAGGACTTCCCCACAGACTAGACCATCAAATACGCCATCGCCAAAAGGCAGCTGCGTAACTGAAGCCTGCTGCACGCGCAGTCGCTCCTGCCAGCCGCGCCGTTCGGCTTTTTGCCGAACGCTATCAACAAAGGCATCGGCGTGCTCAACGGCATCTACTTCGTAGCCAGCCGCGCACAGGTCAAGCGCTAAACTCCCGCTGCCGCAGCCCGCGTCAAGCACGTGGCCCTCGCCTAACAGACCGCGGAAGAGCCGCATCAACATCCGTTCGCGAAACAGGTGGACGGGACCGCGGATTTCGCTCTCTCCCCAGTCGGTCTGCAGTTCCTCAGCCACCGCGCTCAACCGAATGCCCCTTCCAATTGTTCCAAGAAATCGCGCCCAATTGCTCTGCTTGAACCTTTTTCTAAATAGGTGGCCCGCCCCCCTGCAGCCAGCCGCGCTCTAAGTTGGCTGTCCGTGCGCAGGCACCTAATCGCAGCGGCAAGTTCCGCCCCATCGCCGGCTGGACACAGGAGCGCCGATTCCCCGTCGACGAGTAGTTCGCGCACAGCAGGCGAGTCGCGCGTGATAACGGGCCGTCCTAGCGCAAGAGCCGCAAAGACTTTGTACGGAATGACACGAGCGGCCTTGGCCGTAGTTCCAAAAATTCCCAAGCACACATCGGCCGCCCGCATTTTTTCAGCCAGTTCGCCTGTGCTGTGCCACGCTTGGTCAAAGTGCACGTGCTCTAGGCCTGCTGCCCGCTCGCGCACGGCAGCAAAGTCCTGCCCGGTGCCGATCATCGTAAAATGCACTGAATCCGCACGCAGTATCCGCGCTGCCTCAACGATAAATTCGGCCCCGTGTAAGGGCACATAGGTACCAAAGAAGAGCACGTTAAAACCGTCGTTGGTTTCTCGTTCGAGGTCGGCTGCAGTAAATCGATCAAACACATTGCCCACCAAGCTTTTGCGAAACTTTGATCGCGGCAGTCCAAACAGTTCCGCGTAATAATCGCCCAATGCGTGCGTGTCTACGAGGACCCAATCGGCACAGCGAAACGCCAAGCGGTCCAGAGCGAATAAAGCCCGGGCACGCCGGCTTCCCTTTGCTATGCGCTGGCGGTCCATCACTGCGGTGTCATACAGGGATATAAACGATACCAACACTAGCAAGCGGCGCGAAAAGAGGTTGAGCAAACGCGCTAAAATGATATCCAAATACCCCGGATAACCGACGACGACGATGCGGTGATCCTTGCCCATCAGGTAGCGGATGACGAGCCGACCGTAGCACACAACAGCTCGCCCTACAAATCCGAGCCAGCGCCTCCAACTTCCACCCAATGCACGGTGCAAAAAGCCCCGCCAAAGGTCGACTCGACAGGTATCCACGTTAGCCGACGCCGCGCGCATGCCATCAAAGAGCACCTGATTCACCGGATAGGCGTCGGAAAGGACATACGTGCCAAAAAAAACTATGCGTCCCAGCACTAGGACCGCTCGGCCCTTTCCGAACGCATCAGCGCCACCTGTTCGGCAATAAGCCCCATCATGAAAATCATCACCGACGTGGTAAAGAGCAGCATCGACATATTGGTAAAACGGTGTTCGGTAAAAAACGTGTAGCCGTAATAGCCAATGCCCATGAGAAACAGGTACAGGCTGACGGGCAGAAAGATCTTAAGCGGCGCAAAGAGCATACAGATCTTCATAATGACCATCAGGAACTTGGGTCCATCGGACAGCACGCGAATCTTGCTCTTACCGACACGCTTTGCCGCCTCAATTGGGATATAAGCCACGCTAAACCCGGCGCGCAGCATGCACAGCGTGATCGTCGTCGGATAGGAAAAGCCGTTGGGCAACAAACCGACAAAATGCAGCGCAACGCTGCGGCGCATTGCCCGATAGCCCGAAGTTAAATCCTCAATGCGGCGCCCCGTTACGTAGCTGGCAAACGCATTGTATATGCGGTTGGCCAGACTGCGGTGCCAACCGGCCTGAGACGAGCGACTCCGCGCACCGACCACCATATCGTATCGAGTGCATTCTTCCAGAAAACGAGCAATATCTTCCGGGCTGTGCTGACCGTCGGCATCCATACAAACCAACACCTTACCGCGCGCCTGACGGATGCCGGTCTTGATAGCGGCGCCGTTGCCCATGTTGTAGGGATGCTCAACTAGCCGCACAGCGCCCCCCACCGCTTGCACTTGAGCAGATGTTTCATCCGTCGAACCGTCAGAAACGACGAGGATTTCGTAGGGTGCGCCCATAGCATTGAGCTCGTCCTGCAGTTTGTGCAGCACGGGACCAATCGCTTCGCCTTCGTTGTAGGCGGGAATAACAATGCTAAAATCTAGCTCTGCCGAAGTATAGCTCATATCCGTTTTTTATTTGTTCCCAAAAAGGGGCAGCGTGCGCCGAAGTTCGGCCTCGAGCTTGGCGTGACAGGAAGGACAAACAGCTATTAGGTTTTCCAATCGATTGGCCTCGACATTGGATTGGAAGCTGCGATAGGGAATCTTGTGGTGCACATCGAGTTGGCGGCCCAGTTCCTCTTCGCTCACGCTGCAAACGCGGCAGGCAAATCCGTCGCGCGTGCGCGCCTTGCGCGCCTGCTCGGCCCAATTAGCACCTCTACGCCGACTGTGCTGGCCCATTTTAGGCTGTAGATCCGGCTGCTCGTTGACCCAATGTTGCCGGCACGCATCCCCGCAAAAATGCAGTTCAACGATCGCTGCATACCAAGCAGGCACGGCAATATACGTGCGACATTGAGCACAGCGCAGTTCCTGCGCGGCCCGAGCGGAACCGGGCGAGGGCGCACCGCCAAAATCAAACCCCATCTGATCTGCACCAGACATACTGAGGTCCTACACGCACTGACAAAGGGTTATACTGTGAGGAGTTAAAAACGAACAGCTAGGGGTGAGCCCGCAGGCTCCATAGGGGTGGTAAGGCCAAGTATATGGCTTATATAGTCTTTATGTCAAGGTGAGTTATTCGAGAATAACGAAGTCAATCTCGAGGGTGTCGCGAACCGAAAGTGACTGGGCCACTACTTCGACGCGCTGAGGGCGCCCGTCGCCCGTGCTCTGTAACACGGCGATCGCCAACCCGTCGCGGGTAATACTCGTCGGCGTAATCTCCCCCGCCGTAGAAGCGAAAACGACGAGCGTGCTATCTTCTATTGGCTTGTTACCCTTGAGGATGGTTGCCCAGATCTCCGCTGTGGCCGTAGTGTCGCTAGCGGATATGCGGCCCGGATAGGCCGTCAGTTCAATGGTGACCTGCCGACTTTCCGAACTCGTCGGAGCAATCGAAAGGGCACAGCCGACAAAGGACAGTCCCCACAGGAGCACGCTCCAAAAAGCGCGCGATGTCAACGCGGTTTGGCTCATTGGATAAAGTCGGGGGGCACCCAAGTAAACTGCTGGGCAAGCGATCCCAGCATATTGTTGACAAGATTATCTAACGCCTCCTCTTGGACGCGCTGCAGGTCGCCGGCCGATGCACTGGAGGTCACATCTCGCCGCGTCGGCGGCAACAGGCGCATCCCCTTGCGCAATCGGCTAAGCCCGGCCGTCTCTTGGGAATAGGCCTGCATTTGGGTTTTTGTACCGTCAAATACCATGACCCGGTAGCGCAACCCCACTTCGACGTTCGCTTCGGGCAGGTCGATGATAAACGGGACCTTTAATCCGGCAAAGCGCTCGACGTCAAAGGTGGACACCACGCCCGTAACGACGACATCAATACCCAATTTCTGCGCCAGTTCCAGCGCTTGCCGCGGCTTGAGAAAACCCTGTTTGGGGATATCCGCATAGCGCGCTAAGTCGACGACTTCAAGGCTATCATGGGGCTCTAGCTGTGTCTTGATCTTTTCTACCAGCCGGCTTCCCGCGCTAAATTCCTCAAACCCCTCGAAATCTACGATGGCCAACCGGAGCACCTGAGAAGGCTCGTATATGCGACGCGGCAGTTCGCTGGGTTGGTAAATGGCAAAGCGCGACTCGAGTCGACGGTTACCCGTCATGAAGCCGTGCAGGCGAAAGCCAAACGTAAAGGACGCATCAATTGGATAGTCTAACAGACCTATTTGTCGGTTTATTTCTAGCTGCACGCCGCGAAACACGTTTATTCGCATACCCATTTTGAATAGGGCTCGCGCCTGTGCCTGTTCGGCAAAGGCCACCTGCGACTGATATTCGCCGTTAAAGCTAAACAGGCGATTTTGGCGGCCGACCTCTACGCCGAATCCGTAAACCAGCTGCGACAGCACCTCTGTATTAGCCGAACGAAAGTAGCCTCCGTTCAGCATGAAAGAAGCCCAACCGAAGTGTATATCGGCCAGAATTTGCAGCCCCATGTCGAGCGACTCGCTGCTAAAAGAGCGTATGCCGCCAATTTTATCGAGCGCGTGCTGCCCTTTGTACCCCAAAGGCAAACCGAGCATGAGTTGGTAGCCCATATAGAAGCTGCTCGGCAGCTTTCCGGGACGCGACATTTTTATGCTCAGGACGGGATCGCCCGTCCCGTACTTGTTGAAACCGCCCGCTGCGTCGAGTAAAAAGGGAACAACTAGTCCCAATTCCATGGCGTCGCCCAACCCGTAGGCG
>JAYOKQ010000125.1:0-11432 GCA_038119905.1 Gemmatimonadota bacterium
AAACGCCGCATATCAGCGGCTCGAGCTCGTGGGATAGCGCCTGCGTGCGCCTGGCCAACTGGCTGCGCCTAGAGGAGCGCAGCTCGGGCCGAGAGTTTCGCATTGTCAACACGCACCTAGACCACATCAGCCAACCGGCGCGCGTTAACGGCGCCCGCTTGATCTGCGAGGATGCCGCCGCTTACGCGGCCGACTATCCGCAGCTGCTGACCGGCGATATGAACTGCGACGTGCAAAACGAAGCCATTCAAACGTTCTTCGATGGCGGCTGGAGCGATACCTATGCAGCCATGCACGGCCCCGGCGATCCTGGACACACATACCACGCCTTCAAGGGCCCATCCTACGAGGGCGATATTGGCAAAATGGACTGGGTGTTCAGCCGCGGCGACCTACGCGTTACCGATGCGCAGATCATCGACGTGCATCGCGACGGCCGCTATCCTAGTGATCATTACTTCATCACCGCTGACATAACCTTAGGCACCTCATCCTAATGCGCGCCGCGCTCCATCGCCGCCTCGTCGGCAAGACGGCCGCACGGCAGCTGCAGCAGCTGCTCGAAGCGCACCTGCCCCAACTCGAAGCACCTGATTCTGCTCGCGACTGGAAACACCGCGCCACCCGCGTGCGAAAACAGATGCTCGAGCTGTTCTTTCGCGGTCATGCCGAGGGATTGCTAGACGCTAAGCCGCGCGTCGTATGGGGCGATACGATCGAAACCGACAAGGGATATCGCATCCGCAAGCTGCGCTACGAGGGCTACCCAGGTCTGTGGGTACCGGCTCTACTCTACGAGCCGACCCAACTGCGCGGACGAGTCCCGGCCGTGCTCAACCCCAACGGCCACCACATGGGCGGCAAGTCTATGGACTACAAGCAGGCGCGCTGCATCAATTTGGCCAAGCGCGGCGCGCTAGCGCTCAACAGCGAGTTCATCGGCATGGGCGAGCTGCGCGCCGACATCGACCACAATCGCATTGGCGCCTTGGACCTATGTGGCACCGCCGGCATCGGTGTATTCTACTTGGTTATGAAGCGTGCACTCGACGTGCTGCTAAACCATCCACACGCCGACCCGCAGCGCGTGGCAATGACCGGCCTGTCGGGCGGCGGCTGGCAGACGGCCATTCTCTCAGCATTGGACGAGCGCGTGCGCGCTATCGTACCGGTAGCCGGTTACTCGGCCCTGTGGCAGCGCAGAAACTGCATTGAGGACATCGGCGATTTAGAGCAGTGTCCTTCGGACATGGCGGCAGTGGCCGATTACGACGTGCTGACCGGCCTCTACGCGCCGCGCCCTACCCTCCTGATCTACAACCGACACGACGATTGCTGTTTTCAAACCAAGAGAGCGCGGCGCTCCATCTTCCTGCCGGGCCGCAGCGTATACTCAGCGCTTGGCGCAGGCGATGCCCTAGCCCTCTACGACAACACCGAGCCCGGCACGCATAATTACGAAGCGGATAACCGCCGCCAGCTCTACGCCTTTTTAAAGACTCACTTTGACCTCGAAGGTCCCGAGGACGACCTGCCCTGGCGCGATGAATTGCGCAACGAAAGGGAACTCAACGTGGGTCTACCGCCCGACAATGCAACGCTCTATGCGCTAGCACAGGATGCCCTGCAGCGAGCCTGCTCCGAGCGCAAACAGCACCGCACGGCCGCAGCCGCACGCAGCCATCTGTCCAGGCTCATTGCCCTGCCTCGTTGGACCACCACGCGCGCACAAACCGTTGGAGCACGGCGTCAGCACGCCGCGTATACCGTCCGCCAGCATAGGCTGCAGCTAGACGATCAGTGGACGCTACCCATCGTGGAAATTGCACCCAAGCGCGCCAGTGGCACCGAGTTGATCGTAGCCGATGCGGGACGCAGCAGCTGTCAAGCAGCGGTAGAGAGCGCGCTGAAAGCGGGGCGCAGAGCGCTGGTAGCCGATGTATTCGGCACGGGTGAACTAGCCGTCGGCTGGCAGCACCACATGCTGGTGGCAGCCACCGGCCTGCGCCCCTTGGGTCTGCAAGTGGGCCACTTACTAGCCCTTATGAAGTGGGCCGGCCGTCGCTACGGCACGCCCCACCTAAGCGCGCGGGGTCAAATCGTCTCAATAGCCGCGCTGATCGCCTGCGCTTTACAGCCCCAAGCCGCCCGTGCGTTGGTGACCTTCAATCTGCTTGATTCGCTGGCCCGCCTCGTGCAATGGCCCACTCCATACGCGGCGGCACCGTCCCTCTTTTGCTTTGGCCTGCTGAGCGCCTTTGACGTAGAGGATTTAATAGAACTGTCGGCCCCGATGCCCCTATCGGACGGTGGCAACGGGCGCGGCCCCCTGCGCTAAGCTCCGCCAATAGCAGGTGCGCACGGCCTGCATACGAGTATATTCCTCGGCGAACAGAACCTGTACCCCTGTACGGCTCTTTCTAAGAGAGTCGTCGACTCTGCGAGCTGAGTAAAATGACCGCTTTCACGTCTCCCATTACTGCGCCTACGTACGCACGAGGCAGACTAACCGTTGGCATTACGGGCGTGGGAACCGTCGTCGTGCTTTCGATCCTAGCCATCCTGGTCGACGTTCCGACGCGTCTCTTTGAGGGTCAGGGGGGAACGTTTCTCACCGATATACCGCTCTTCGCTCTCTGGCTTGTCTGCATCAGCCTGGTCACACTGCCCTTCGAATGGCTCGGTGGCTTAGCCGTGCCTGCAGCCCACAGACGCGCTCATCCCAACACCGGTCGCTGGATTAGTTCATGGATGCGAGGAATCGCGTTGATGATTTCTATTGGCAGCCTGTGCGGAGCCGCCATCGCGCTCGGCGGCCGCAGCGGCGGGATCGCCGGGGCCATCGCCATGGCCGGTCTCATAGCCATCACCCTGCTTGCAGTACAGGGTCCGCTCGCCTTGCTCATCGGCGGATTGCGCACCGTACTCCCTCCTCAAAACGGACTTACTGACGTCCTGCACCTGCTGGGGTTGCAGCATATTTCACTGCGATTTGTCGATGCCAAAGACGAGGGTTTTACCGGAAGTGTCGTTGGGCTGCCCACTGCTGAGACCCACGTGCTGCCAGCCTCTTGGCTTAGGGATTTCACGCCCAATGCACTCGCATCCATCATAGCGCGCAGAGTCGCCACAGTGCATTTTGGTCTGCGCTCGCGTGGCATCGTGCTCGCCTTCGGGTGGTTCACCGCAACGTTTGCGCTCGCTTCTCTGATGCCAGGTGCCGGCATCGATTCAGTCGCCGCGCTCTGCAGTACCTCTCTCTGGTTTACCCTGCTCACTTTTGTTGGCCTGCTGATCCTGCCCACACCTAGTCGCCGCGCAACGCTGGCCGCTGACGCTCATCTGATACAGAAACATCCCGAGTTTGCAGGAACGTGGACGGAAACGCTGCGCGCTTTGGATCGCAGACAGGACGACGAACCCAGACGCACCGAGGGCGTTGAGCGCATCTTTCATCCCATTCCCAACGTCACGGCGCGCATCGACGCCATAGGACGAACCACAGCGACTACCGCACCGTGGCACGCAGCGCGTACGGCCGTATTTTTGGCCCTCATCGGACTCTGTCCGCTGCACCGCGTCGTCCACTGTAACGCGGGACGCCCGGAACTCTGGGTCCTGCTACCAGCCGACGGCTGAACGCATCTTCACGCGCGAATAGCCCGCGATCCGAGCAGCCCCTGAGCTGCACACAAGTCACATTGGCGTATATTAAGCCCCATGAAAAACCTACGACAGTACATCGATCTATTGCGCCACGAGCGGGAAATCGTCGAAGTCGAAGCGCCCGTCTCTTCCGATCAAGAGCTAGCCGAAATTCACCGTCGCGTCATCGCATCCGGCGGCCCTGCGCTGCTGTTCAAAAACGTCGAAGGGGCCGACTTCCCCTGCGCGACAAACCTGTTCGGCACGCCCAAGCGCGTTGACTTGGCCTTTGGGAAACGCCCCGATCGCTTTATCAAGCAGATCGTGCAGATCGCCCAAGATCTGCCCACGCTCTCACCGGGCAAGCTCTGGGGCCACCGCTCCATCGTGCCAGAAGCCCTGCGCGTCGGCATGAAAACCGTGCGCAGCGGCCCCGTGGCCGAGGTCGTGCAGCGCGAACCCGACCTGACGCGCATTCCCATGCTCAAAACCTGGCCCGAAGACGGCGGACATTTCGTGACCCTGCCACTGGTCTACACCCACCACCCCGATACCGGCCACCACAACCTCGGCATGTACCGCATTCAGCGACACGATGCCCGCACCGTCGGCGTGCACTGGCAGATTCAAAAGGGAGGCGGCTTTCACTACCACGTAGCCGAAAGGCGCAACCAGGCGCTGCCCATGACGCTCTTTGTCGGCGGCCCGCCCGCGCTGATGCTCTCGGCCATTGCCCCGCTGCCCGAAGATCTGCCCGAGCTCGTCCTCGCCTCGCTCCTGCAGGGCGAACGGCTACGCAAGATCAACCACGCCGAAGCTGAGCTGCCGCTAGTTGCCGAAGCTGAATTTGCCATCTGCGGACGCGTGCCGCCCCACGTTCGTCAACCCGAGGGCCCGTTTGGAGACCACTACGGCTACTATTCGCTGCAGCACGACTACCCCATTTTACAGGTGAATCGCATCTTCCACCGCAAAGACGCGATCTTTCCCGCAACCGTCGTCGGCAAGCCCCCGCAGGAAGATCTCTTTCTCGGCACCTATATACAGGAACTCATGGCGCCGCTAAGTAAGCTGGTTATGCCGGCCATTCGCGCTATCTGGAGCTACGGCGAGACCGGCTACCACTCGCTTTCAGCCATCGCCGTTGCCGAACGCTATCCGCGCGAAGCCATGAAATTTGCTTTCCGCATTCTTGGAGAGGACGGCGGCCAGCTCAACCTGACCAAGTTTCTCGTGGTCGTCGACGCGCCGTTCGATCTGGGTGATTTCCGCCGCGTGCTCGAATACGCGCTGGCGCGCACGCAGCTGCAAACCGACCTCTTTGTTATCGCCAACCTGGCGATGGATACGCTCGACTACACCGGCCCCGAGATCAACAAGGGCAGTAAGGGCGTTCTCATCGGCGTCGGTGAAGCCGTGCGCGATCTGCCGGGCGAATTTACCGGACCGCTCCCGGGCGGGGCGCAGGCCGTCGGCGTATACTGCGGCGGCTGTTTAGCCGTGCAAGGACCTTCCTATACAGAGGATCCAGGCTATGCACAGGTGCTGGCGCGCGATCCCAGTCTAGCCGAATGGTCGTTGGTATTTCTGGTCGACGATGCGAGCGTAGTACAAAAGAATATCACCTTCCTATGGAGCACATTCACGCGCTTTGAGCCAGCCGCTGACATCTACGCAGCCGACGTCGAGCTGCGTAGACATCATCCCTGTTACCAACCGCCCATCGTACTCGACTGCCGAATGAAACCGGGTTATCCCGGCGAGGTCATTGCTGACGAGGCCGTGGTCAAGCAGGTGACGCGCCGCTGGAGCGAGTATTTTCCCAACGGCGATGTCGAGGGCGATGAAGATCCCATGGGCTACCGCGGCTTTTCTCTATTAGATTAGGAGCCTACACTCTGCTATCTAGGCACGCTAGGGGAAAATAGATATGGACGATTCGCTCGCCTTTGCCTCCATAGGACAGCTGGGCAGTCTGCTGCGCCGGCGAGATATTTCACCGGTTGAACTAACGGAATTCTTTCTCGAGCGCATCGCGCAATTCGATCCCGCCCTCAACGCTTATATCGCCGTAGCCAACGAACGCGCCCGCGCCCAGGCGCAGGCCGCCGAGTCACTTATGGCACGCGGCCATTTTCTCGGCCCTTTGCACGGCATTCCGCTGGCTTTTAAAGACCTCATTGACGTAGAGGGTATGGCCACTACGGGCGGC
Organism: Gemmatimonadota bacterium; assembly: GCA_038119905.1. GTDB lineage: Bacteria > Latescibacterota > UBA2968 > UBA8231 > UBA8231. The sequence continues at coordinate 5,858 of JAYOKQ010000125.1, forward strand.
TCCATCCTGCGTCGTAGCCACGTAGCCGAATCCGATGCCCACGTCACCGGCCGCCTGTTCCGCGAGGGAGCCATACTACTGGGCAAAACCCATATGGTCGAATTTGCCTTTGGTGGAGCGGGGATCAACCACCACTACGGCACGCCGTGGAACCCCTGGGATGCAGACGTGCCGCGCCTGCCCGGCGGCTCATCATCAGGCTCCGGCGTCGCCGTCGCCGCCGGTCTGGCACCGGCAGCACTCGGCTCAGATACGGGCGGTTCCGTGCGCATTCCCTCTTCCTTTTGCGGGCTCGTGGGGCTTAAACCCACCTTTGGTTCCATCTCTAATCGCGGCGTCTTGCCGCTCGATCCGACCCTAGATACCATCGGTCCACTTTGCCATACGGTAGAAGACTGCGCCGTTCTATATCAAGCGCTGTGCGGTCCCGATCCGGCCGACCTGCACACGCTGGGCCAATCTCCCTTTGCCGGTATCGATGCGCTTGACGGCGACGTAAAGGGACTGCGGCTGTGCTTTCCCCGCGAGTACTTCTGGAGCGACGTCGACGAAGAGGTCGAGGCCGCCGTTCGCGCTACCGCTCAGGTATTTGCCGATCTCAACGTGCACGTCGACGAAATTTCACTGGAAGTACTCGACGACCTAAGCAGCTGGCGAACCGGCGCTAACGTAACGGCCGTCGAGAGCTATCTATACCATCGCCGCGACCTACAGGAGCATCTTGAGCAGTTCGACGACATCGTATCGGCTCGCATGTTGGACGGGCGCGATATCGCCGCCGTCGACTTTCTGGCGCAGCTGCGCGCGCGCGATGCGCTCCGTGCCAAGGCGCTACACGCCTTCGAATCGGTCGACTTTCTCATCACGCCCACGACCCCGTTCGCTGCCCCTCCCGTCCAAGAAGTCGATCTCGACGACGTGTACTTTCACATCAACGGGCTCTGCCTGCGCAACACCAGCGCCGTCAACGCGCTGGGCCTATGTGCCGTCAGTCTTCCCTGTGGACTGACCCGCGACGGACTGCCCATTGGTCTACAGCTCGTGGGAAAGCCCGGCGACGAAGCCCGTCTGCTGCGCTTGGCCCGCACCTATGAGCAGGCTACCGAATGGGGGACCATGCACCCCGATCTAACGCCCTTTTCCTAGGGTAAAAATCGAACAAAATTCTGCGGCGAGAGGCTTGCCAAAAAGAGTCGACTATTCTATATTTTTCGCTTTACAGAGTGATGTACGCTCCCATCGTCTAGCGGTTAGGACCCAGGGTTTTCAACCCTGTAACCGGAGTTCGAGTCTCCGTGGGAGCGCCATATTTTGTTTTCGTTCGCGCCGCACGAAAACAAAATGAAAGGGACACTCAAAGAGGGTGTCCCTTTTTTTATGTATCCCCCTGCGGCCGCTTCTCTTGCGCACAGCGCACTTTTGTCCCAACACATATATATTTGGCATCGTCGATGCCGACCTACTGGCTCTCATACGTCGGAGTACTCGCATGCTGCCCACTGTAGATCTAGGCCTGAGCGGCCTAAGCGTCTCTCCTCTGTGCTTTGGCACAGGTACCAATGGCTATAACGGACGATCTAATCAGGGCGATCTAGGCGTAGAACGCCTGGCGGATCTGCTCTGCTACGGATTCGACCGCGGCATCCGCTTCTGGGATACGGCCGACGGATATGGGACCCATCGGCACGTTGCCAGCGCCCATCAGCGCGTCGGGCGAGAAAACGTAACCATTACGACGAAAACGACCTCGCGTCAGCCGCGCGAAGTGCACGCCGATATCGAACGATTCCTAAGCGAGTTAAAAACAGACTATCTCGACATTGTGCTGCTGCACTGCCAGACAAATCCCGACTGGCCCGAGCAGCATCAGGCAGCTATGGAAGTGCTGAGCGCGTTTAAAGAACGCGGCATCATACGCGCCGTCGGCGTTTCCTGCCACAATTTTGGCGCATTTTGCGCTGCCGCTGACTGCGCGTGGGTCGAGGGCGTGCCCGCGCGAAAAACCTCCGCCGCCCCCGCCATGGACGACCTACCTGAAAACGTCGCGCCCGTTATCGGGCGCATGGCCCGCGCCGGCAAAGGCGTCTACGCCATGAAGGTCGTTGGCGGGGGCGGCGATCTGACTCGAGATCCGCGCCGCGCTATACACTACTCTTTTTCTGTAGACGGGGTACACGCCATGGTGCTGGGCATGATGGACGAGCAGCAGATCGACGAAAACTTGAGCTATCTACAAGAGACGCTCTTGCCAGTATAGAAACGCTGTGTTGACCCTTTTGCAGCAAACACATTAGATTCGCCGCATCCGACCTAACACAACTATAGGACTACGCAATGACAACTACATATGATCCCAACCAAGTGCTGTCCAGCCGCGAATACAACAGCGTGGGCAAACGTCCCGTTCGCCATGACGGCGTTGAGAAAGTCACCGGTAAGGCGCGCTACAGCGCCGACATTTCACTGCCCGGCCTGCTCTACGGCAAGGTGCTGCGCTCGCCGCACGCCCACGCCGTCATCAAGTCAATCGATCTGAGCAAAGCGCTGGCGCTGCCCGGCGTGCGCGCCGCCATCACCGCAGACGACTTTGCACCCCTGCCCGAGGACGATCGCAACTTCGCCTTTACCTGCACAAACGTCATGGCCCGCAGCAAAGTGCTCTATCGCGGTCATGCGCTGGCCGCCGTCTGCGCCACCAACCCACATATCGCCGAAGACGCGCTCGCGCTGATCGAAGTAGAGTACGAGGTGCTGCCAGCCGTTTTTAACGCACTCGATGCCATGCGGCCCGACGCCCCTGTTTTGCACCCGGACCTGCCCACGCCTCCGCCAGCTGCCGGCGAGACAGTAGCCACCGCGCCCAACGTGGCCAGCCGCTTTGAATTTGCTATTGGCGACTTGGCTCAGGGCTTTGCCGCAGCGGATGTCTGTATCGAAAAAGAGACCACGACTCAGTCCGTGCACCAGGGCTATATAGAACCCCACGCCGGGACCGCACAGTGGCAGGAAGACGGCCGTCTGACGCTGTGGTCCAGCAGCCAGGGCCACTTTAACGTGCGCGATTTCACCGCTCGCTGCATCGGCATACCCAGCTCTAAAATCAAAGCCGTGCCCATGGAAATCGGCGGTGGCTTTGGCGCCAAACTGCGCGTCTACTGCGAACCGGTCGCCGCGCTGCTAGCGCGCAAGGCCGGCGCTCCCGTCAAGGTCGTCATGAGCCGCCAAGAAGTGTTCGAGGGCACGGGACCCACTTCCGGCTCGCATATTAAAGTCAAGATTGGCGCGACCAAGGACGGTAAGATCACCGCTGCCGAGGCCATTATGACCTATGCGGCCGGCGCGTTCCCCGGCTCTTCGGTGCAGGGCGGCGCGCGCTGCATGATGTCCCCTTACGACATTGCCAACGCGCGCATCGAGGGATTTGACGTGGTATGCAATACGCAGAAAACAGCCGCCTACCGCGCGCCTGGCTCACCGGCTGCGGCCTTTGCCTTTGAGACCGCCCTCGACGAGCTGGCCGAAAAGCTAGGCGTTGATCCGATCGCCCTTCGCGTGCAAAACAGCGCGCGCGAAGGCACGCGCCGCGTCTTTGGCACGCTGATGCCCAACGTCGGCTTTGTCGAAGTGCTGGAGGCCACTCGCAACCACCCACACTACAGCGCACCGCTGGATGGTCCCTATCGCGGCCGCGGCGTCGCTTCGGGCTATTGGGGCAACGGTTCCGGCCCGTCCTGTGCTGTGGCGACCGTCATTTCCGACGGTACCGTTACGCTGGCCGAAGGCTCGCCCGATATCGGCGGCACGCGCACATCGGTAGCCCAGCAGCTGGCCGAAGTGCTTGGCATCGACGTGCGAGACGTCAAACCACAAATAGCCGATACGGACTCGATCGGCTACACGTCAATGACCGGCGGCAGCGGCGTGACCTTTAAAACAGGCTGGGCCGCCTACGAAGCAGCGCAGGACATCAAGCAGCAGGCCATCGCACGCGCCGCTGACTTCTGGGAGTGCAACCCCGACCAAGTCGAATACGTCGACGGCACCCTCCAGCACGCAGCAGATACCGACAAACGCATGACGTTTAAGGAACTGGCCGCCAAGCAAAACGAAACGGGCGGCCCCATCGTCGGTCGCGCCGGCGTAAACAAGGGCGGTGCTGGGCCAGCGCTGGGCACCCATATCGTCGACGTGGAAGTCGATCCAGAAACGGGCAAGGTCAAGATCCTGCGCTACACAGCGGTCCAAGACGCCGGCAAGGCGATACATCCTTCGTATGTGGAGGGTCAGATCCAGGGCGGTGCCGTGCAGGGCATCGGCTGGGCGCTCAATGAAGAATACGCGCTTGCCCAAGACGGCCGCATGCAAAATTCCAGCTTTCTCGACTACCGCATGCCGACAGCTCTCGACCTGCCGATGATCGACACCGTCATCGTCGAGGTGCACAATCCGGGCCATCCCTACGGCGTGCGCGGCGTCGGCGAGGTCCCCATCGTGCCGCCGCTGGCCGCCATCGCCAACGCCGTCTACCGCGCCATCGGCCGGCGCATCGACGTGCTGCCCCTAAGCCCTGCACGCGTGCTGGCATCGCTAGCAACGCCGTAGGTATTGGCACGATGGAGCGCACGCTAGCGGACCACTTCGCCGACTATCAGCGCGATGGCTACACCATTTTTCGCGGTTTTATGCCGAGCGAACGGCTGCGCGCCGTCCGTGCGGAGGTGGATCCCGAGTTCGCGCGGCGCTTTGCCGCCGAGCCCGAAAGAGCGCGTACGACCATTGCCGACCTTCTAGCCCATCCCGCGCTGGCCGATCTGCTTAGAGAGCACCTGCTCAACCCACACCTGCTCGACTTTGCCGAGCGGGTCATGGGCCCTTTTGTCCAGCTCGACAGCTTTGAAATTACGGGGTTTCCCAGCCGACCTGCCGAGCAGTTTAATCGCGTAGCCGACTGGCACCGCGACGCGTTTAACTACTCGGATATGTGGGCCAACCATCCGTCGAGCGCACACTTCGAGCCGCACCCCTACACCGCACCTACAGCCTGTAATTGCCTCACCTACTTACAAGATATGACGGCCGAAAGCGGTGCACTCCGCGTCGTGCCGGGTTCGCACCTAGACTTCAGCCACATTCCGGCACAGAAGCGCGACCAGCCGCACCCGCGCGAAGTGCTCGTGGAGCTATCCGCAGGCGATATGGTCTTCACCCACAACGAGCTGCTCCACGCTGGATCTATTAACACTTCGGAGCAGACGCGCTACTTTATCAGCGCTTACCTCCAGCGGATCGGCCTGCCACATCGCGACCGCTTCGATGTGCCGGCCGTAGAGGCCATCTGCCAAGAGGCCCGCAGGCGCACCGACCGCCGCACGCTGCGGCTGTTCGGCCAAGACCCGCTTTTTGCCGAACGCGAACAGGCTGCGTGGAGGGCGATGATCGCCGAAGACCGTGCCGAGCTGCGTCCATAGCAACCCACTTTCGCACGGGAGATTTTATAATCACAGAAATTAGACAAGCCACTGCGGATGACGCGCAAGCCATTCACGACTTGCACACGAGGTCCGTGCGAACCATT
>JAYOKQ010000126.1:0-11346 GCA_038119905.1 Gemmatimonadota bacterium
CCGAGCATATCCGCCGCATCCGAGCGGTTCCAGTGGCACTGTTCGAGCACTTCGACCACCCGCTCGCGCTCGGGGCGCGTCACCGGAGCGGGAACTGACGGGATTGACGGCCGTTCGCGGTGTAAGTGTGCCGGCAGACATTCAGCCATTAACACCTGTCCGCGGCACTTTATAAAAGCGTGCTCAATGGCGTTTTCTAGCTCGCGCACGTTGCCGGGCCACTCGTGGTCGAGCAGCACTGCGAGGGCAGCATGGTCTATGGCTTCGATCTGCCGCCCCGTGCGCGCGTTGTAGATATCTATAAAGTGCTGCACGAGCAGCGGAATATCCTCTTTGCGCTGACGCAGCGGCGGCAGCTCAATCGGCATGACGTGTAACCGGTAAAATAGATCTTCGCGAAAACGACCTTCGGCGATGAGCGCGCGGAGATCGCGGTTGGTCGCCGCGATCACCCGCACATCCACGGCAACGGTATCGCTGCTGCCGACGCGTTCAATTTCGCGTTCCTGCAGCACGCGCAGCAGCTTTAACTGGACACCCGGGCTGATATCACCGATCTCGTCGAGAAAGATCGTACCGCCGTGGGCCCGCTCAAAACGTCCCACCTTGTCGCGCACCGCGCCGGTAAAAGCACCGCGCACGTGTCCAAACAGCTCGCTCTCTAGCAGGTTTTCCGAGAGAGCGGAACAGTTGACCTTGACGAACGGCCCCCCCTTGCGGTGGCTGCTCTCGTGCACAGCCGACGCCACCAGTTCCTTGCCCGTGCCGCTCTCGCCTAAAATCAGCACGGTCGCGTCGCTGTCGGACAGATCGTCGACTAGCTGATAGACCTCGCGCATGCGATGGTCTTTGCCAACCATCTCGTGAAAATGGCCGCGCGCTGCCAGCTGCTGACGCAGCGTCTCTAGTTCGGTGTTGTCGCGTACGATAGCAACGACGCCGCGCTCTTCGGCACCCTCATCCCGCAGAATCCGCGTCGATACGGTTAGGTGTCGACGGCGGCCCTGCCGATCGACGATGGCAACTTCCACGCCGTTGGCATCGCGGCGCTGAGCAAAGAGCGCGCATAGACCATCTTCGCAGCTAGTGCCCAGCACGTCGGCACACGATTCACCCACAGCTTCCTGGCGCGTATAGCCAATAATATGCTGTGCTGCCTCGTTGAGGTTGCTTATGCGCAGATCAAAATCGACGGCAATAATGCCGTCGGCTACCGAATTAAAAATGGCCTCTAGGTTTTGTCGCTGCATCATACACGACTGCAGCTGGTCTACGTGTACCATTGATTTCTCCGCGCTCAGTTGGCCCTGCGCTGTTGCCGTCTCTCTACCATAAAATAAAGCACCGGTACCGCCATGCGCGACAGCAGCAAAGAGGCAACCTCTCCCGCCATCAGCGAGATGGCCAACCCCTGAAAGATGGGATCGAAGAGAATGACCGATGCACCGACGATGACCGCCGCAGCCGTCAGCAGCATCGGGCGGAAGCGCACGGCCCCCGCATCAACCACCGCTTCTTCCAGTGGCATACCTTCAGCCAGGCGCAGCTCGATAAAGTCGACGAGGATGATCGAGTTGCGCACGACAATGCCCGCTCCAGCGATAAAACCGATCATTGAGGTCGCCGTAAAAAAAGCGTCGAGACCGCCGTGTGCCGGCATGATGCCCACGAGCGAAAAGGGGATGGCCGACATAATGACCAGCGGCACGATAAAGGACTGGAACCAAGCTACGACGAGAATGTAGATGAGAATTAATACCGCGCCGAAGGCAATACCTAGGTCGCGAAACACCTCGTACGTGATATGCCACTCTCCGTCCCACTTCATCGCCAACTTGTCCGTGTGAAAAGGCTGGTGACCAGTAAACTGCTCTAGTGCGTACCCCTCGGGCAGTTTAAGGGCATCGATCTTTTCACCTAGTTCCATAATGGCATATACTGGACTCTCAAATTCGCCGCCCACATCGGCCGTCACATAGACGACGGGCATCAAGTTTTTGTGAAAAATGCTGCGCTCGCTCTCCTCCTCTTCGACGCGTACAAGCTGACCTAAAGGCACCTGTTGGCCGCTCGGCGTCGGCATCTTTATGTCCATCAAATCGCCTACGTGCGAGCGATCTACCAGCGGCAGGCGCAGCTGTATATCGAGATCTTCAACTTCGGTCGGCTCGTGCACCAAACCCGCGGTATACCCACCTACGGCCATGGACAGCGTTTGGGCTATGGCCTGCGAAGAAATACCGCTGAGCGCGGCCTTCTCGCGGTCGACGACAAAGCGGTACTTGTCCTGCTTTTCTTCGGCATACCAGTCGACGTCGACCACCCCTTCGGTCTCTTCAAATATCGTCCGCACCTGCTGGGCGACCTCTAGCTGACGCTCGTAGTCGGGTCCATAGATCTCGGCGACCAGCGTCTGCAGCACGGGCGGCCCTGGCGGCACCTCGGCCACCTCAATGCGCGCGCCGTAGCGAGCTGCAATTTCCGTCAAGCGGGGACGAACGCGTTTGGCCACACCGTGGCTCTGGTCGCTGCGCTCGTGCTTGGGCAATAGGTTAACCTGAATATCAGCCACGTTTGCTCCGCGGCGCAGAAAGTAGTGGCGCACCAGTCCATTGAAGTTGAATGGACCCGACGTACCCGCGTAGATCTGGTAGTCGACCACTTCCTGCACGCTCCCCAGATAGGTCCCCATCTCCTGCGCGATAGCCGCCGTCTCTTCGAGCGTCGTACCTTCAGGCGCGTTGATCATCACCTGAAACTCGCTCTTGTTGTCAAAGGGCAGCATCTTAACCACCACGAACTTCACACCTACCAGCGCCATGGCGCCCAGCAGCAACACGACCATGCCGACGAGGAACGCGGCGCGCGTTTTGGAACCGCGCAGTAGCGGCTGCATGGCGCGGCGATACAGCCTTGTCAGTGCTCCCTCGCCTTCGTCTCCGTGTGCCCCGTCGCGCTTGAGCAGGCGGAGCGCGGCCCACGGCGTCACGACGAAGGCGACGATCAGCGAAAAGAGCATCGCGGCCGAAGCCCCCACGGGAATAGGACGCATGTAGGGCCCCATCAACCCACCGACAAAGGCCATCGGTAAAATCGCGGCGATCACCGTCATCGTCGCCAGGATCGTTGGGTTGCCCACTTCGTCTACCGCCTCGACGGCGATATCTGTCAGCGGCCGACTTTCGTTTCCGGGCAGGCGGAAGTGGCGCACGATATTTTCTACTACGACGATTGCATCGTCGACTAGAATGCCGATGGAAAATATCAGAGCAAAGAGCGTGATGCGGTTGAGCGTGTATCCATACAGATAGAATGTGAACAGGGTCAGACCTAGCGTCACGGGAATAGCGATACCGACCACGCCAGATTCGCGAAAGCCCAACACCAGCCAGATCAGCAGAATGACCGAAGCTGTCGCCAAGCCCATGTGAAAGAGCAGTTCGTCTGATTTTTCGCGCGCCGTTTCGCCGTAATTACGCGTCGTCACTACCGCCACGTCTGCGGGCACAACAACGCCTTTGAGCAGTTCGACCTTTTGCAGCACCTGCTGGGCGAGCACGGTGGCATTAGTGCCCGTGCGCTTGGCCACCGATAGCGTTACGGCTGGCTGCGTCTCGCCGAGGCCGCTGCCAAAGCGCACATAGCTGCCGGGCTCTTCGGGTCCGTCGAGAACCTGTGCGACATCGCGCAGGTAAACGGGACGCCCCTCGTGGGCGCTGACGACGACCGAGGCGATCTCGTCGGCATCGCCCAAAAAGCGACCCGTCTCAATTATCACCTCTCTGTTCAGCTCGTTAATCCGACCGGCCGGCAGTTGGTAGTTTGCTCCCTGCAAAGCCCTAACAACGGCATCGGGAGAAAGACCATAGGCAGCGAGTCGATCGACAGACAGCTCAATGCGCAGCTGTCGTCGCAGGCCGCCAATCAACTGGGTCTGCGACACGTCGCCAATGCGCTTGATCTCTCGCTCCACTTCGGCCGCTATGCGTCGCAGAGCAAAGCCGTCGTAGGTTTCGCTGGTAAACGTCAGCGCTAGGATGGGCACGTCATCTATAGAGCGTGGCTTAACCAACGGCTTTGACACGCCCGCAGGAATCAAATCAAAGTTTGCGTAGAGCTTGTTATACGTCTTGAGAATGCTATCCTCTTCGTCCTCGCCCACGAGAAAACGCACGATGGCCATACTCTGGCCGTTGCTCGACGTGGAGTAGACGTACTCTACGCCGGGAATCTCCCACAGCAGCTTTTCCATGGGATACGTGACGCGCTGTTCGACTTCTTTGGCGCTGAGTCCGGGGGCCTCGACAAAGACATCGACCATCGGCACGATAATCTGCGGCTCCTCTTCGCGCGGCGTCTGCAGCAGAGCGAAACCACCCAGCAACAGCGAAGCGATAATGAGTAGAGGCGTCAGCTTAGAGTTGATAAAAAAGCCGGCCAACCGACCGGCCACACCGGCCTTAGCCATTGGAACGCACCTCCACTAAACGACCCGCGCGCAGTTCAGCAGAAGGGGCTACCACGACGCGATCACCCTCGTCTAGACCGGAGAGCACTTCGACCTCATCGCCACGCCGAGCACCCAGTCGCAGCCAGCGCAGCTGGGCGCGCCCCTCAGCTACGACATAGACGCCCTCAAGCTGGCCCCTGCGGACGAGGGCGGACGAGGGAACGAGGAGCGCCGTGCGCGGCGCTTCCGGCAACAGGGCCCGCGCAAACATACCCGAGCCGATGCGACGATCTCTATTGCCAATGACGATTTTAGCGCGGAACGTGCGGCTGCGCGGATCGGCTGCCTGTATCTGCGCCAGCACGCGGCCGTCGACCATTTTGTCGAGTGCCGCAATCTCCACCTGCACCTGTTGACCGGGGTCGACGCGCCGGTGCTCGGGCAACAGCACCTCAACCTTGAGTGAGTCGAGCTGCTCGAGAACAAAGAGCGGGGCACCCGGCGCAGCCATATCGCCCACTTGAGCAAACTTCCGCACGATATATCCGTCAAACGGCGCGGCAATGGCGCTGTAGTCCAGCTGCACCGAAGCCTGAACGAGGGCCTGACGCGCGGCGCGTTCACCCGCTTTGGAACGAGCAAACGCCGTTTCTGCATCGTCGAGCATTTGCTGTGAGACGGCCTCTTCCTCGAACAAATTGCCCAAGCGCTCTGCCGTTTTCTCGGCCAGTTGGCGCGCGCTGCGCGCCTCGCCGAGTCCGGCCTTGGCCCGAGCATGAGCCGCCTGTAGCGCCGCATCCTCTAAACGAACGAGGACCTGACCGGCCGACACGCGCTGTCCTTCCTCAAATTCAGCCGCAACAATGCGCCCCATTAGCTGGGCAGCGACCGTTGCGCGGGCAAAGGGCTCCGTTGTGCCGACGACCGAGACCGTCGAGGCCATCTCGCTGCGCTGCACCGGCTGCACGCGCACGTTCAGCGCAGCTTCTCGGACCGGTGCAGATTCTTCGACCTGCCCACCGCAGGCCGCTAGCGACAAAAAGCTGGCGACGGCGACAGCCGTCGCAAAGTGGATCGACTTCACTGTTGTTCTCCCGTTTGGTATTCAAGTACGCGGCCCGTAGCCAACTCGAGCGCTGCCAAGCCGACGCACACGTCGCGCTGAGCCGCTAGGTAGCCCAAGCGCGCGCTCGTCCACGCCGTGCGCGCATCGAGTAGTTCCGTAGCAGTCGCCATAGATTGGCCGTACTGCAGTTGGGCTATGCGGCGGCGCTCGGTGGCCAGCTCCACGCCCTGCTTGCGCGCGGCGACCCGCTCTAGAGCGGCCTTCAATGCGCGATGGGCCGTGCGCACTTGGCGCTCGACCTGTGCCCGTAAAAAGTCCAGCTGCGCCTCGGCCTGTCCGCGTTGGGCGACCGCGCGACGCACCTGGCCCACCGTGGAGACAGCGGGCAGCTGCCACACCATCATCGCGCCAACCGTCCAGCTATCGCCCTGGCGCTCGAGCGGTGCATCGGCATCGAGCGCTGCGGTGGCGAAGGCACTTAGCTGCGGCATGTAGAGCGCTCGAGCAGCTCCTACGCCGCGCCGCGCCGCTTCGAGACCGTGTGCGGCAACCTCTAAATCAGCCCGTTCCTCGAGTGCGCCGGCCACGAGTTGTTCAAGCGGCGGCAGGTCGACCGAGGCCGACAGGGACTGCGTCGGCTCGAGTGCAGCTGACGCGTCCATACCCATCAGCAGGCTGAGTCCCTCGCTGGCGTCAACCACTCCGTCTGCAGCCGAACGCGTCTCTACGTCGGCTTCGAGCGCGCGCAGTTGGGCGGCCAACCGCTCCGTGCCCAATGCCATTCCCTGCTGGTAACGCGCATCGACGACGTCGGCATCAGCATGGGCCAGCGCTCCGCTCTGACGCGCCGTTTCTAAGGCCGCTTGGGCCAGCACGAGGTTCCAATAGGCAATCGCCGTCTGCTGACGCACTTCGGCGCGCCGCTGGTCGAGCTGCGCCTGCGCTTGGCGCGCGCCGGCCTGCGCCTGACGGCGGCTGTGCAGCGCTCGTCCACCGCTAAACAGCGGTTGGTCTATCTCTATCTGCGTTTGGAAATTAGTCAGCGCCTCCGGTGCGTTGAGTCGATCAACGGCAAAATCAGCCTGGCCAAAACGCGCCTGCTTTAGGCGAAAACCAAACGCATTGACCGCGTCGTTGCTGCGCACGACCTGTTCGCTGATGCGCACGCTGGGCAGGAAACCGGCCCAGCTCTCAGCGGTGCGCGCTTGCGCCGCATCGACGCCGCGCTCAGCGGCCTGCAGCAGCGCGTTGTCCCGCTGGGCACGCGCTACGGCCTCCTCTAGACTGAGGGCCGATGCCCCCCCGACCCACAGCAGCGCAACCATGGGCAGCGCCGCTCTAAAAAACAGCCTGTAATTCACGAAGTACTCTCCCCTAAGAACGAATCCAGTATCGTTTCCAACGCGTGTTGCGACAGCACGCCTACCTGACGGTGGACCAATTGACCGGCGCGCATTAACAGCAGCGTCGGTAGCGCCTGCACGTCGTATTTAGTGGCCAGCAGCGGCGCCTCGTCGACGTTGACACCACACACTCTGACGCGCCCGACATAGCGATGCGCTACCGCTTCTACCGCGGGTTTGAGCTGTTGGCAAGGACCGCACCACGGTGCCCATAGGTCGACCAAGACCCATCCGGTGCCCGACAGCACGTCTTTGTAATTGTCGTCATCTACCACACAAACCGAAGTCGGCATATCGTCCGTCCATGCGTTGCTCATTGCGTTCTCCTCTACGCTATTGCAAGCATCATGCCGCATGGAAAAAAACAGCGCTCTTATTTTTATAAAATTATATTTAACAAGTATTTATGGATTAAAAAGACCCGGATTGCATTTGCAGTATGTTGCATAATACATTGATTTTGCGTTGCAATTCGCAACATTATGCAACATTGCGCAACGCGGCGATCCTGCTACCTACAATCCAATCTGCGGTCGATAATTTGGTCTACTGGTGAGTACGATCTATCTTAGCGAGGCAACGCGCGCCACTTCCCGCGCGGCATGCGATGAACCTATGACGACATCCACTTCGAACGCTTGGCGCGCCGACGCGCTGCTCCTGCTAACGGCTGCTATTTGGGGATTTGCCTTTGTCGCCCAACGCCTTGGCATGGAGCACATTGGTCCGTTTTACTTTAACGGCGTGCGCTTTGCCCTTGGCTTTACAACGCTGCTGCCCTTTGTCCTGCGCAACAACCGCGGGACCTTCGGCGCAGCCCTGTCCCGCACGGGACCGGCCGCCGGGCTAGCTGGACTGGTCCTCTTTGCCGGTGCCTCGCTGCAACAAATCGGCATTGTCTACACTACGGCCGGCAAGGCCGGTTTTATCACGGGACTCTACGTGGTGCTGGTGCCCATCATGGGCCTAGCGCTGCGCGCACACACTCGCTGGAGCACATGGGTCGGAGCGCTGGTAGCGGCTTGCGGGATGTATCTACTCAGCGTGCAGCCGCCTCTGTCGATTGGCTTGGGCGATGGGCTGGTCCTCATCAGCGCACTGTTTTGGGCGCTGCACGTGCTGCTGATCGGCCGCATTGCAGCGCGCCATGATTGGGCGCTGCTAGCGGCCGGTCAGTTTTTTGTCTGCGCCCTGCTCAGCATGGGCGTCGCCCTTTTCACCGAAGATACAGCACCACAGCGCATGGTTGATGCGGCGGCACCCATCCTATACGGGGGCGTGCTTTCGGTCGGCATCGCCTACACGCTGCAGGTCGTAGCTCAGCGCCAGGCGCCGCCGGCCCACGCGGCCGTTATACTCAGCCTCGAAACGGTCTTTGCCGCGCTGGGTGGCTGGCTGCTCCTCGACGAGTATCTCTCACCGCGCGGGCTGATCGGCTGCGGCCTGATGCTGGCGGGCATGCTCATTTCACAGTGGCGCGCCGACGACGCACCCACTTAGTACGAGCGGTTGTCGGCCGCGTATTCGACGTTGCCGCCGGCCGGCCCACCAATGGCCCACACACCGCGAAAGAGACTGCGGCGCCGGGGCGGCATCGCCTCAATCGCCTCGTCGCTCAAATTGAGCCGGTGCCACTGCGCCCAAATCGAGTTGTAGCAGTTAAACACCGCGCAGCGCGGGTTGTCGGGATTGGTCCAGTGGTTGGCCGCATGCACCAGGCTCTCGCTAAAAATGACTACCGAACCGGGCGGACAGCTGTAGTCTTCCATCATATCGCGCATGGACTCTTCCCACGGCGAGCCGTCGATATTGGGCCGATAGCGGTCGGGACCGCCGTAGTTAAAGTGCGCCTTATGCGAGCCGCTGAGAAACGACGTAGCACCCTGACCGGATTTGACCTCCTCGAGTTCCCACACCACCCGCGTTAGTCCAGAAAAAATCTTGCCGCCGGCCACCTGATAGCGCATGGCGTTGGCCTGCTGTGGCGGACGCACCACGTGCGGCATGCCGTTGTCGCTGCGCTCGCTGGTGTCCCACCCCGGCGGACGCACCGTCGTAAAGGAACCTTCGCAGCGAAAACCGTAGCACTCGTCGCGAACAAAGGGCTCTTCGGCGAGAACTTCCGACAGGATACCCACAATCCCCGGATGGTCGAGCAGGCGCTGCAGTGAGGGACCGTAGCTCTGCTTCGCTCCGCCATAGACCTCGGCCTTCATTTCTTCAATTTCTCGCTCGTCGGTCAACACGGCCGGCAAGAGGATCCAGCCGCGCAGGTCAAAGAAAAACTTCTGCTCTTCGCTCATGGCCACGGCTGGCGTGGCGTAATCGCCCTGATCGTCTAATTGCATGGTGTTTCTCCCCCGTAGTGTATGCGCCCGGGCGCATCGGTTTTTTGATACGTTCATACACTAGTATAGCCCCTTGTCGTGCCGACATCAAAAGCTGTTCTTTTGCTACCCGTTCCATTGATTATTCCAACAGAGGAAATGCCCATGAGCCGGCGCATCGGTTTCGTCGATTTTGATCTAGATAATTTTCACGCCGACGTCTATCTCAAGCTCCTGCGCAGCGACCTGCAGTCGCGCGGCTTTACCGTAGTCGGAGCCACCGCGCTGCAGGCCGAACCGAGCCGGGCCTGGTGTGCCAGCAACGAAGTGCCCTACTACGACGACGTCGATGCGCTCGACGCGCACGTAGATGCCTATGCCGTGCTCGCCCCCTCAAACCCAGAAGTGCACGAGACCCTGTGCCAGCGCGTTTTTCCCCACGGTAAACCCACCTACGTCGACAAGACCTTTGCGCCCGATCTGTCTACGGCCAAACGCATATTTGCGCTGGCCGACCAGCACGGCGTGGCTATGCAGACCTCGTCGGCCCTGCGCTACAGCAACGTGCAAGAGCGCCTCGCTCAACTAGAGGGCGACCTGCTGCACATCGTGACCTGGGGCGGCGGCTCTTCGTTTGGCGAATACGCCATTCACCCGTTGGAGCTAGCCATCAGCTGCATGGGCCCCGATGCACTCCGCCTCTACCGGCGCGGCGCGGGTGAGTGCGCACAGCTGCTGCTCGACTTCAGCGGCGACCGCAGCGCCGTCGTCAACGTGTATACCAACACCAGCACGCCCTTTGCCGCAGCGCTGACTACAACTGCAGGCACCGAGTATATCGCCGTCGACAGCAGCGCGATCTTCCGCAACACCGCCGCGGCCATGCTCGACCTGTTCGAACGCGGCAGCGCGACCGTGGATCGACGCGAAACGCTGGCCATTCACAGCGCGCTAGACGCCGCCAAAACAGACGCTGCACGTGCGGGCTTTGTCGACCTCTAACCGCCCGGATCTACTGGAACACATCCTGTGAGCAACCAACCCTCGGATCGCCACAGTCTCGGCCGGTCGACCACCGGCATTCTGGAGCCCATACAAAGCGTGCGACGCGCATATTCCCGAGTGCTTTCCCATCATCTGTTTGGCGCGGAATAGCTGCCGCACTATACCTATCGCGAAGCACACCCTATGCAGTATATTTGCCCCATTCACATACATCAATCCTCGCATAGCGACCGCAAAGGCGCTCGCTGAACCTGTCTTTTACGGAAAGGCCCCCCGCTACGAAACCGCTACGATTTCTCTACGGCTACGCCCGCCAATACGCCGGCGTTCTCACCATCACCGTCGTCAGCATGCTGCTGCTCGTCGGCGTGCAGCTGCTTATTCCGTGGATTATCAAAACCATGGTCGGCTCCATCACGGGGGCCGACGGCAACGTGCTGACCATGGAAAAAGTCACCGACCTAGCGCTGCTGGCGCTGCTCGTCTACGTGGCGCGCGCCTTCTTGCAGTTTCTGCGCAGCTATATGGCCCACGTAGCTGGCTGGGGCGTGGTCGCCGAAGCGCGCAAGCTGATCTATGCGCACCTGCAGCGTCTGTCGCTGCGCTTTTATGAGGATAAACAGACGGGACAGCTGATGTCGCGCGTGGTCAACGACTCGGACAAGTTCGAGCTGTTGATCGCCCACGCCATTCCCGATATCGCCGTCAACGTGCTAACGCTAGTCAGCGTGACGGCCGTGCTCGTCCATATGAACTGGCAGCTAACCCTGCTCAGCATGGTGCCCATTCCGCTCATCTTGGTCTCGCTGCGCCTATTTGCCCGCTACGTGCGACCGGCCTTCCGCGAGCGCCAGCAGGAATTGGGCGAGCTCAACGCCATTCTCAACGACAATATTTCCGGCATCCGCGAGATCAAAACCTTTACCCGCGAGCGCATCGAAACAAACCGAATCGACGGGCGCATCGATCGCTATCGCGACTCGCTGCTGCACGCGCTGAAGATGATGGCGACCTTCCAGCCCTTTATCCAGTTCACCTCGGCGCTCGGCACCATCATCCTCATCTACTTCGGCGGCAAGCTGGCCTTTGACCAGG
>JAYOKQ010000127.1:0-11302 GCA_038119905.1 Gemmatimonadota bacterium
ATAGGCAGTGTGCAACGGAGACGCCAATCGTCGTGCAGTCACACCAACGACCGCACTGTGGCGAGCAACCCGGGAGCGCAGTGCACCTTTGACTTATCTTTAGCAACGGCATTGATATACGCACATCTTTTATTCCTGTTTGAAAGAGATCCTCGCAGCATGAGGAAATACACGCACACACTCAGCATGGGCCTGTGCCTGCTGTTCATGTGCACCGAGCCTTCAACGGCGTGGCAGCCGCCCGACGACCTCGAGCTGCTGCCCGTGCTCGACCAGACGCCCTGCGCGTTTACGCGAGCCGATGGACAGCCGGTCCAATCTCAGATGGACTGGCAGGCGCGACGCCAGGAAATGGAGGCCATGCTGCAGTACTACGCCTACGGCCATATGCCGCCGCGGCCCGATACCCTGTATATCGAGGACTACCGTCAGCGGCCGCCCACCGACAGCGGCGTAGTGCACGAGTTTATGACGCTCGTCATGGGCTCTCAGTCGCCCCTGCGCATGCGCATTGGCCTGTCGATACCGCCGGGTCCCGGCCCATTTCCCGCGCTCATTAAAGAGGAACCCACCGGAGGCTTTGGCGCAGGCAGCACGGCGATTCTAGAGCGCGATATCATTTCCGTGCGCTACACGCGCAACGATCTGGATCCCGATATAGAAGGCGTCGATACGGTGGGCGTGGCGCAGGCGGCCTACCCCGACTACGACTGGTCCACGCTGGCCGTATGGGCTTGGGGCGCCATGCGCACGGTCGACTATCTGCAGACGCGGCCCGAAATCGACCCCGAGCGCATCGGCGTAGTAGGGCACTCGCGCGGCGGCAAAGCCGTCCTGCTAGCCGGCGCCTTTGACGAGCGCATTTCACTGGTGGCAGCCAATGGTTCGGGGGCGGGGGGAGCCGGATCGTTTCGCATCCAGCCCAGCGGCGTCGAGACGCTGCGCCTCATTACCGATCCCGCGCGCTTTGCCTACTGGTTCCACCCGCGCCTGCGCTGGTTTGCCGGCCGGGAGCAGCGCCTGCCCTTTGACCAACATTTTCTCAAGGCACTGATCGCACCGCGCGCCTTTATCGCCACCGACGCGCTGGGCGATCAGTGGGCCAACCCGATCGGCACCGCCGCTACCAGCGTTGCCGCAGATCCGGTATTTCGCTGGCTGGGCGCAGCCGATGCCAACGCGCTGCACTTCCGATCCGGCGGACATGACCTGACGCTCTCTGACTGGCGCGCCCTGCTCGACTTTGCCCAATGGCACTGGCGCGGCACGGTGCCCGACAGGCCGCAGCGTTTCTGGCAGCCGACGGCCGCAGGTCAAGTCACAGAGGGCGATGTAAACGGAGACGGCCTGCTCGACCTCGAGGATTTTTTTGCGCTGGCCGATGCCTGGCAGCAACCCGCGCTGACCGAGATCACCGCAGATGCAGCCGCGTGGAGCACAGCGCGACCACCGCGCGATCTGAACGACGACGGCCGCATGGACGAGCAGGACCTGGACCGCCTCAGCCGTCTGTTTTCGGCGCGACCAGCACCCGTTTTCATCGACTGCGTGCCCGCCTACGCCGGCTCTCTGTCGATAGAAGCCCACAGGACAGACGCCGATGTGCGCGTATATATCAACGGCGATGGCCGCCCGCTCAACGGCTATGCCGCAGAAATTTCGTACGATCCCAGCGCCTACCGCCTTACGTCCGTCGAGCCGACGCTCGGTGCAGTGGCCCCGGCGCAGATGCTCTCCTGGCACATGCTAGCTCCAGGTCGGGTCGTCGCGGTCAAGGCTATACACAGAGGCGGGTTGGTCGATCGCGGCCCCTTGCTCGAACTGGCCTTCCAACCGCTCGCCGCGTCGAATCGCGCTCCCTTTCGCCTAGAGCGAGCCCAGGTGCGCGCGCAGACGACCTCTACTGCACAGAGCGGTCAGCCGTCTATCGCCCTACAGGGTGTCATACATATGGACAGCGCCGAGGCACGGGCGGTCCCTACGGCGGTGTTGGAACATACAGAGAGGGCGCAGGCGACGGAGGTTGGACTGAGTCACAGCTGGCCCAACCCCTTTAATGGCTCGACGCGCATGCGCTACCACACGCGCACGGCACAGCGCGTGCAGCTAACCGTCTACGATCTACTGGGCAGGCCCGTCTGCAATCTGTTCGAAGGCAACAGCCCATCCGGAGTTCACGAGCTAACGTGGGACGGACGCGATGGAGCCGGTCGACCGGTCGCTGCCGGTGTGTATTGGGTCTATATGGCGACTGCAACGAACCGGTTATCCCAAAAAATTGTTCTCCTGAAATAGCCCGCACAGAGCGTATCGTTTGCGCCCGACGTGACATGCATCACATACCATATTAAGTGCAGTGAGTATGTTTCTACGATGAGTCGGTTCAGGGCGATACAGCCCACCATCGCTGACCCAAAAGGCTTGTTTGTCGTTTAGAACTTGACCATATTGGCCAACCGCATCATCTACCTGCTACAAATAGGAGATCGGATGAGAACATTGATTGCGCTTTTATGCATCGCCGGAGCACTCTGCCTGACCGGCGTGGCTCACTCTCAGCAGGGCTATGGATACGGACAATCCCAAAGGGGCCAAGTGCAAACGAAGTCCCCCTTTGCCGGAGTGCTCAAAGCGGCCGACGAGCTGTCCGAAGCGCTAGAGACGAGCGGCGAAGAGTGGGCCGAGGTCATTGAACTTCTGGACGAACAGTATGGGGACTACGCCGAAGACTACTCGTTTGAGGAAGAAGTTGAGATCAGCGAAGACGAGCTTCCAGAAATCGAAGAGACGTTCGGGCTGGACGCCGAAACACTCGATGGCCTCTACATAGCGGCCGTCGAGGTAGATTGGCGCTTTGAAACCATCGGCGGCGAACTCGATTTTCTCCATGCATTTATCGAGACCGGCTCCTTTCCAGAAGAACGCGAAGACACCAACGCGCAGATACTGGAATACGTTGAGCAGCTGCGCGCGCAGATCGACCAGACAAGCGAACAATGGCAGAACATCCTGGCCGACTTCGACCGCGCTGTTGAGGGAAGGAAACCGCAAGTTGACCAAGGAGGCAATCCACTGCCCACGCAGGGGCAGCGCAGACGATCCGATATCAGCGGCCTGCGCGCACAGGGCAGCAGTGATGCGCCAAGCGCGAGCATTACCCGCAGCGAGTTGGAGACGGGAGGGTGGGATCTAACCAAGGTCAAGGGCAGTGCTACACCTACAAAAAAGGGTAAAACGTCGTCTAAGAAGAAGCACGCCAACGCCCGGAGCACCACCGCTGGATTGGACGCAGAAGAATACGAAATCAGCTATTCGATCATCGTTTGGGCAGGCCTCTTTATCGAACGCGAACTGGCGTTGCTCAACGAATCCGTCGTCGAGTTTACCGATGCGGTAGACGACGCCCAACAAGAGGAGGAGTAAGACCGTGATACATCAATCTATGCTTCGTGCAGTGGGATTGTCATCCATCCTGTTATTGGGTGCGCTCTCGGCTAGCCCTAGCTGGGGCTTTACCAATAAAACCGCTAAGGCCGGTCGCGCGCCTTCTATGGCAAGTCCGGCGCGTTCGCTCAACCTCGCTCCTTTCGGCGGCGGCACGCAGAGCAGCCAGCCTGCATCCACCATTCGCCACCAAACGCTGGCGGGCGGTCAGTCGCTGGTCCTGCCGACGCGATCGGGATCCGGCAAAGTCGCCGTGTCTTCGCAGGAGGCGTGGGATATGTGGGTCGACGAGGCGACGAGCACGCCCATTTTCATGCAGAGCCGAGGTAAAACGGGCGCCGCCAAACGAGCGACCGGCCTGTCGAGCACAGAGCAAGTCCTCAGCTTTGTCGAAGCCCACGCAGGCGTCTTTAACCTGCGCCAGCCGCGCCTCGAGCTAGCGGTGCAGCGGACGAGCACCGATGCGGCCGGCCGCGAGCACATTACGTTTGCACAGCGCTACATGGACGTGCCCGTCTGGGGCGCTGCGCTCGTCGGCCACGTCAGCAGCGACGAAGGACTCTTCGCCATCAACGGGCGCTACCGTCCCACCCCGACGCGTCTAGCCAGCGTAGAACCCGCCATCACGTCGACGCAGGCCATCGACAGCGCGCTGGGGGTGTATGGAAAAGCCGTGCAGACATTCAATCCGGAGCTGCAGCAGCTGTTGAATTACGACGGTCCCGATGCGGAGCTCTATATATGGAGCGAGACACCAACGAGCACCGCGCACCTGGTCTGGAAAGTGGAGATGCGACCCAATACCTACGAGCGCTGGCGCTACTTTGTCGACGCGCTCAGCGGCCAGGTCCTCGACCAGTACCAGTTTTCACCCACCGACGGCCCTGCGGTTGGATCGGGCGTCGACCTAAGCGGCCGCGAAGTCCAGCTCAACACGTTTGAGAGCGATGGTGATTTCTACCTGCTCGATGCCACCATTTTTACGGGAGGTGATCTGAGCATTGTCGACGATACCAATCTGCGCTGGACGCTGCAGCCCGACGGCGAATTTCTGTCGGCGTTAACGAGCAGCTCCAACCAGTTTGACGATCCGGCGGCCGTGTCGGCCCACGCCAATATGGCCAAGATCTACGACTACTTTTACACCGTCCACGGCCGCAATGGCATCAACGGCGTCGGCGGCAATATGATTTCGGTTGTGCACGTAACGGAAGACGACGGCGAACCGATGGCCAACGCCTATTGGAACGGCGTCTACATGGCCTACGGCGACGGGGGCGACGTATTCGAGCCGCTGTCGGGCAGCCTGGACGTGGCCGCACACGAAATGGCACACGGCATTATCGAACACACGGCCAATCTCGAGTATCGCTTTCAGTCGGGCGCGCTCAACGAGTCGATTGCCGACATCTTTGGCGCCATGATCGACGACGACGACTGGCTGATCGGCGAAGATATCGTCAAGCCAGCTTACTTTCCCTCGGGCGCGCTGCGCGACCTACAGGATCCGCACAACGGCGATCACGCCAACGGCTGGCAGCCGGCGCATATGGATGAGTTCGCCGACTTAACTGAGGACGAGGACTACGGCGGTGTGCACGTAAACAGCGGCATTCCCAACCGAGCCGCTTTTCTCATCGCCGATGCAATTGGACGAGAACGCACGGCGCGGATCTACTACCATCTGCTGACGAACTACCTAACGCCGACCAGCAACTTTGTCGACTGCCGCCTAGCGGCTGAACGGTCGGCCACCGATCTCTACGGAGACGATCCCCAGGTGCTGGCAGCCGTCCGCAGCGCCTTCGATACGGTCGGCATCGTCGTGCCTGGTGGCGGCGACGGGGGCAGCACAGAAGAGGTCGAGGAACCGGCAGAAGAAGCACCAGAAGAGACGCCGGTCTCAATCGACGGGCGCAACTTTTGGGTCGCCTCCGTTGGCGCGACCGACGACGGAGACAACAGTCTGTTCATCGCTAAACCGGGCCTCGATCCCAACGAACCTCCCTACCGGAAGCTGCTCACGGAAACGCAGGTATTTGTCGAAACGGGTAACGCTATTACAGCCCCCCAACACGGGCGTTTTTTGCTCTTTATAGACAGCGAAAACAACCTGCGCTTTATCGGCAGCGACGGCGAAGGCGAAGAAGTGCTCAATGACGACGGCGACTGGAGTTCGATTGCCCTCTCGCCCGATGGCAACAAGCTCATTGCAACCACCGTCTACGAAGACTCTACGCTGTTTTACTTTGACCTAGAAAACGCAGATAACAGCAAGGCGATCAAGCTCTACCACACGACAACGGCTTCCAGCGTAATCACCTATGCGACGCGCTTTGCCGATGCGATACAGTGGGATGCCACCGGCCAGTATGTCGTTTTTGACTCGTATAACAGCCTGTCTGGCTTCGATGGGGAGACCATCGACTTTTGGGACATCAAAGTCGTCAACCCGGCCAACGAAGTTATCATCTCGTGGTCACCGCCTCTGCCGCCGGGGTTGCACTTGGCCAACCCCTCGTTTTCTGGCGAAATCGTCGACGGCCAAATAAACGACTGCCGCCTGCTCTATGAGGTCGTAGATGAAAATGCGCTGCAAACCAGTATTAACGTCGTCGATCGCTGTGCCGGTGCGTCCAGTGGTCTAATCGCCTTTCCGGATGCGATCTTCACCTTTCCTCGTTTTATCAACGATGATCGCGAGATCGTTTTTGAATATTGGAGCGAAGAGGATGACACGTACGCAGCCGACCTGTGGCGCCTGCCGCTGAGCGAGGACCGCCTTAGTTCGATAGGTAATCCTCTGTTCTTTATGGGCGGCACGCAGTCGCCGCAGGCGTTCACCATAGACGATGAATCGGGGATCCTGCCAACGGCAGTGGAAGAAGAGGGCGAAGCCCAGCCGACCCAGTATGCGCTGGGGCAAAATCATCCCAACCCCTTTAACCCGGAAACGGTCATTCCCTACGAGCTATCTACGCCCGGACGCGTTCAACTGCAGATTTTCGACCTGGCCGGACAGCACGTAGCCACACTCGTCGACGACCTGCATCAGGTCGGTAGCTACGAGGCGCTGTGGCGCGGGGTAAATGCCCAAGGGTACCCGGTTGCAACGGGTGTATACTTTTACGAATTGAGCTATATGGACGGCAGCAATCGCAGCAAGCTGACGCGCAAGATGCTCCTGCTTCGATAGGTGGGGTAAACGGGAGTGCTCAGCACTCCTTGATGTAAAAAAGCGCTCCGCTATTGGGTTAGCGGAGCGCTTTCTCGTGTACAAAAGGACAGCTGGCGTTTGTGCGCGTTGAACGATCCCGAGGCGGATCGCCACTGCGGTAGCGCGACGCGATGCGCGATCTACAGAGACACTAGGCGATCAATTTCGCCTAACAGCTTTTGGCGATTAATGGGCTTTGAGACATATCCGTTCATGCCGGCGGCAAAGTATTTTTCCCTATCGCCGTCCATCGCATTGGCCGTCACGGCAATGATCGGCAAATTCCGCGCCTTTTCTACGTGTTCACGTATGTACTTCGTCGCTTCTATACCGTCCATTTCCGGCATCTGTACATCCATTAACACCACGTCAAAATCGCCGGCTCGCACTGCGTCAATTGCTTCCTTGCCGTTTGTAGCGACCTCAACTTGGGCATCGATCTTCTCTACCATTTTTTGCACTAATAGCAGGTTCATCGCATTGTCCTCGGCGATGAGCACGCGCAGCGCGCTCTGCTCATCGCGTCCTGCGCGATCGGTTTGCAGTACATCGTCTTTCGGAGTGACCGCCTCGTCCGGGGCCAGGGCCATGGGGATGGTAAACCACACGTGCGTCCCCTGCCCTAGCTGGGACTCAATATGACATTGCCCCCCCATGGCGTTAACGAGTCTACGCACAATGGTCAGGCCCAGTCCAGCGCCGCCAAATTTACGACTTGCGCTGTCGTCGGCCTGAAAAAACGGCTCAAACACGCGGTTGATATCTTCGGCACTAATGCCAACGCCCGTATCGGTAACATCAAAGCAGAAGAGCATACGGTCTCCTGCCGACATGGAGCGCAAACGCGCCTCGACGCGCACCGTGCCATAATTGCAAAACTTGGCGGCGTTACCCAGCAGGTTGTTCATGATGCGACGCAGACGACCTACGTCGCCCAACAGTCGAGTAGATTCTTTGGGTTGAACGTCATACTGCAGCGCACAGTCTGGCGTTCCTTTTACCGTTTTGAATGCCCGCATCGTCTGCTCTATCAACTCGACAAAGTCGAACGGCTCTTCTGCGAGCTGAACGTGTTCGTCTTCTAATCGGGCGACTTCCAGTATTTCGGATACAATGTTGAGCAGCTCTTTCCCGCTGAGCTCTACGCTCTCTAAGTATGTGCGTTCGACCTCGCTTAACTTGGCATCCTTGAGGAGTTCGGACAGGCCCAGCACAGCGTTGAGCGGCGTGCGCAATTCGTGGCTCATCGTAGCCAAAAAACGGTCTTTCGATCGCACGCTTTCACGCGCCAATTCATTGGCCTGCGTTAGTTGCTGTTCGCGCACAACCGCCTCTGTCACGTCCTTACCCGTGCCGCGGAATCCCACGTAGTTTCCGCTGCCGTCGCGAGCGGGCTTGCCGTTTAAATTGATCCAACGTTCAACGCCAATATTGTCCTTCCACTTGTAGATGACATCGCGGAATGGCTCTTGCTGCTGTTGGGCTTGCCGCAGGCGCTTGACGAGCGCTACCTGTTCGGTTCCGGCACTAGCCGACTCGATGACATCACTCCACGGGCGTCCAATAATTTCTTCGCTCGGCGCGCGAACAGATGCGTAAAAACCGCTCGATAGCGTCTGTATACAGCCTTCGGTATCGGTTGTCCAGAACCAGTCGGAAGATGTTTGCACCAGATCTTGGAACAGCTGTGTCTGTTCGACTAGGCCCTTTTCAGCATGCAGTAAATCGGTGGACATCTTGTTGAAGCTGCGCGCCGTCTCAGCAAGTTCGTCGTTTCCCGAGACGGGAATAGTCAGTCCCAAGGCCCCGTCAGACAAACGCTGTGCGCCGTCTCTGAGCGCTTGGAGTTGACGCGTTAAGTAGGTACCAAGAAACAGAGAAAAGAGCGCCACTAAGACCATTTCGGCTAGAGCGATGAGAATCATTTCCCTGCGGGAGGTTTCCATCACGCCGTCGAGCGATTTAGTAGAAAACCCCATCTGGATTGAACCAAAGCGCGTGCCATAAACCTCGATGAACATTTCTACGTCGAGCACGCCGTCCGTTACCTCGTCGATAGAGCGCTCTTCGCGAAAGGGAATAGCTAAGATTTCGGGACTTCCAGCTTCGGCCAGCACTTCCCTAGACGGGCTCAGAATCCGACAGTACTCGACGTCTTCGGCCTCATACAGGCCGTCGGCAAATGAGGCGATGGAGGCCAAATCGTCGGAAATAACCGCATCTTGAATCGTCAGAGAGAACTGTCGTGCAGTTGAGTGTGCGCTAGCGTAGAGATTGTTGGCGTTGGTCTCGTATAGAAAGCTGAGTGCTTCCGAAACCAGTATCACCAGCAGCACGGCTTCAATCAGGGCAACGCCCAATATGGTTTTCAGTCGAAAGGACATGTCTCGCCTGAGTTAACCCATCTCGTTGAGAATGCGATATGCGTAGAGGTGCCCGGCTATTAGTCTTTCCCGAGTATCTTGTCAATTTGCAGCGCGCGAATATCATCCCAATCAGCATTTTGTGCCTGCTCTACAGCGGCAAACTGTATACTCTGCAGCAGCACGGCACCCAGCGAATCGCTAGCCATCTCGTACAGGACGCGACCGATGGCCTCTACTTGCGCGCTGTCGATACGTGGATGAGCGGCAAACGCGTGGGGCGTATATCCTTCGGTCTTGTATAAAACGCGCAATTTGTTGCTCACGCTCGTATCCACGTTGGCCAGCGTGCGCTCTATGCCGCCTCCAGCGACGTAACGTCCCATAGCGACGTTGCGATAGACCGAATCGTGCGAGGATACATACTTGGGGCGGACCTCAACAGACTGAGTGCCTAAATAGGCCTGTGGCAAGATCGAGGCGGCAAACGCAGCGGGGCTGGGAAAACACATTTCCGATCCATCCAACGCCTCGAGGTCGTTGATCGGGCTATCGGCTCGCACGACAATGATGCCGCGAATCTTCTTGTTTGCCTGCCTGGCAAAGGCGACGTATCCCTGCTGCGCATGCGCTACGGTATAGTGGTAGGGATTCATGTAGGATAGATCGTACTCCCCCGCCAGCAGACGTTCTTCAAACGTGGGAATATCTTTGGCCGTTTTAAAGACGATCTGACAGTTAGCGCGCTCGCCGACGTAGTTGAGAATAGGCGACCAAAGCTGCGCGAGTTTAGCTGCTGCCTGCTGAGGTACAATTCCAAACGTCACGCTCGGCCGCTCGACTGGTTGAGCCAGCGCGGCGCAAGCAAAAAGGACGAGCGAGAGGATCTGAGGCATGACATGCTTCATAACAACAGCCTTTCCCATGTGTAAAGAACGATTCTATTCCCGTGGGTTGCGCGATTACATCGCCGCTTGAAAGAGCAGTTGGATCGCGTCTTTGCCCTTTGCATCCGAGGCCACGTAGTTGATCTGAACCTTGGCGGCCTGCGGCTTTTTTGCGTCGGAAAACAGGCTCAGACCGATCGTCAGATCCGTCCGATCCTGCTCGTCTTTAGCTACGTCTAAAGCATCCCATTTAAGAGCGGCCTGCAATCGGGGACGCACCTGATAGGTTCCCTGCACGTAGGCATTGAAGCCATCGGCCGCAGCGTTGTTGGGATCGTCGCGTAGCATATACTCGCCTTTGATTACGATAGAAGAACCTACGTTAAAGCGCGAGCCGATGCCCATCAGTTGCACGGCACTCTGACCGGCAATACTGGTCATGGCGCGTCCCCAATAGGCCTGCGCATGCAGCTGCTTGCTCGGATCGGCGCCTATTCGACTAACCACCGTGTAATCGCCCTCTGCTGAGGAGCCAATGCCGTTGGCTTTGTTGGGCCCGGCGTTAAACAGACCAAGCGCCACATGTAGACCCCAAGGGCTCAAATCCGTTCCCTGCACCATAAGACCGGGATTGCGATCAAATACCAAGCCTTGGCCCAATCCGCGTTTGACAAAGTCCAATTTGGGCGCCGGCGCGGCAAATTCCATACCGGCAGGCGTTTTAAACTTGCCAACGGACAGTCCCCACTGGGCATATTCAGGCAGCTTAAACGCGATGAACGCGTCTTTGAGAAATGTCGATGTTTCACCGTCCTTGGGGTCGACAAAATCGGCAATATTGGCCGCCCCGTCTCGATATTTGTTAAACTGCTTGTTAAAATCGACCATCACCTTATAGGATGCATAATCGTTTATGTTGGAACGGACGGAAACAAAGATGCGATCAAAACCAAATTTAAAGGCTCCACCGTCTTCCCCCCGCGTGCTCGTTACCTGTAAGACCGTACCCACGGTCTGCGCAGTAACCGGTTGCTGAAGACCGAATACAGTGAACCCTACTAAAAGCCAATTTATGCATCGTTTTTGAAGCATATTCATTGCAAAACCTTTCAAAAAGGTGTTTTCCGCGCGGTAGCGTGCACCGCATACAACAAACAAAAGTACGCCAACACGTACCATAAATACAGAGTAAAAGAGGGACACCTCTTCGAGTAGGATATAGTGCAGTTTGGTCGATCTATACGCAAGCTACTTGGCGGCAGAAAAGGCGGCAAGCAGCTCGCGTAAGTCGACCTCGTTGAGCGGCTTGATCAGCACGTTGTTCATACCGGCTTCTATGTAGGTATCCCGCTTCTCGCTAAGCGTTGCCGTTGCACCGATAATAGGCAGGA
>JAYOKQ010000128.1:0-10945 GCA_038119905.1 Gemmatimonadota bacterium
TCAGCTTTGCCGTAGACCCAGATCGAGCGTCCAACGGACAGGTTTACGATCATTTTCGCCGCGAGTACAATATTACTCTCAAACCGGCGCAGGGCACGTATCCTTACGTGCCGTCTGACCAGCAAACGGGGCCGCGTACCAGCTATAATGCGATTCGCGTTTCGACCCATATTTTTAACAGTGAGGACGAGATCGACAAGATGGCGGAGCTGCTAAAGGACTAGTTGGCTTACGGGCTGCCTACCGCGAGTTAAAAACGACGAGAGGGCTCCTGGCGCTTAGGCCGGGAGCCCTCTTTGCGTGAGAGAGGTCTCTGATCGCGCAGTTAGCGAGCCATTTCAGCGCGAATTTCTTTGATCCACTGCACGCTCTGTGCCACCTTTTCTGCTAGGCCATCCCAGTCCTTGGCATCGACCAATTCTTTGGTGATCAGCTTAGAGCCAGCGCCGACGGCTGCCACGCCTGCGGTGACCCAGGACTCGAGGCTTTCGCGCGTAGCGTCAACGCCTCCGGTGGGCATGATACGCGTCCACGGGCAGGGTCCGAGCACCGACTTGACGAAAGCGGGCCCACCGACTTCGCTGCCGGGAAACACCTTGACGATTTCAACGCCCAACTCCTCGGCTTGGCCGATTTCCGTGACCGATCCACAGCCAGGTGAGTAGGCAATTTTGCGGCGGTTACACAGGCGCGCGACCTCTTCATTGAGCAGGGGGCCGACGACAAAATTGGCGCCGTTGGCAATATACAGTGCGGCGGTGGGCGCATCGGCGATAGAGCCGACACCCATGATGACGTCGAGCTTGTTGGCGATGACGTGCTGCACGGCTTCGGTAAAGACGTGATAGGCTAAATCGCCGCGGTTGGTAAATTCAACGCATCGCGCACCGCCTCGGGCACACGCTTCGACAATGTGAATCGTCGTTTCTGGATCCTTGTTGTAAAAAACGGGAACGATACCTGTGTCGAATATGGCGTTGAGGACGGCCATTCGATCGTATTGGGCCATTATGTGCTCCTTGGCAAGGTTGTTGTGTGTCGGCTGTTAAAAATGCTCGGCCCTAGCGAATCGTGTCAAGGTAGGGCAAAGGGCTGTTCCTGTGCGGCGAAGTTTTTGTGGCGATC
This sequence comes from Gemmatimonadota bacterium, assembly GCA_038119905.1. Classification (GTDB taxonomy): domain Bacteria; phylum Latescibacterota; class UBA2968; order UBA8231; family UBA8231. The sequence goes on from JAYOKQ010000128.1 coordinate 1,126, forward strand.
CTCTCCGCGCACGAGAATGGCCGGCCACTTGTCTCCCGTTGAATTGAGCGAAACCTGCCGTACGTGTGGAGGTACAAAGCGCACCGTCAGCCCACAGCGCCGCCGGTTGGATGCGTTGGGATTACTGGCGTGGTACAGCTGTCCGTCGTGTATGGATATCTGACCGGCGCGCAGCGCAAGGTCGACGGACTTGCTGGTGTCGACGTATTCGTCGGGGATGGACTGGTTGATGCTGAGCAGGTTGCCTTCTTTGTCCGACTTGTCGTGTAGGGCGATTCCGTCTTTATGCGAGCCGGGAATAGCCTGCATGCAGCCGTTTTCGGCATCGGCGTCGTCGATGGCAATCCATGCCGTGTGCGCTTCGGCCGGTTCCAGCCCCCAGTAGGTGACGTCCTGGTGCCAGGCAACGAATTTCTTCGCCTCTGGGTCGGGGTATTTACAGAAAAAATGGGTCGAGAGGAGGAGCAAGTCATCTCCCATGACGGCTTGCATCGCATCGAGCAGGCGCCTGTCGGTTGCAAGTTGCCAGATAAACTCATCCGTCAGGTGGCGAGCCTGCAGCCCGATCTGGCACGTCTCGCGCCCCTCTTTTTCTTCGAGTTCATCGAAACAGGCGCGAAAGTGGTTTATTTCGTCCTCGTCAAATATATCAATCCCGGTTACGTATCCTTGCTGGGCGTACTGCTGTCCTAAATTGCTGCCGTCGCTCATGTGCTTGCGCTCCTATTCGCTGTGACTTCCACGGCTCGCCGAGGACAAAGGGGCCGTCACTCAGACCTTCTCTGCGCGGCGATATTTGCATAATATATGGGAAAAAAACCATCGCACCAATTGCACATTGAGGACCGTGAAGCGCCCGCCGCTTGCGCCTACATGGCGTTTTTCGAGCCGCGGATGTTAGATCTTTAATAGAGAGGTTACCGTCGTGTCAAACATATTAGTCAACGAAGAATTACTCGGCGATAGCGCGTTCTTTGTCGATGCGGTGCGCACCGAAGAGATGAAGCAGATTTTCAAATTCGACGAGCGTCGCGTGCTGCTGGGCGAAGGTGCGCTGAGCGCACTGGGAGCAGAGTGTGAGCGGCTGTCCGTTGGACGCGTGCTGCTGGTGAGCGATCCGGGGGTACAGGAACTGTCTGCGGCCGTTCGTGCGGCGCTGACGACCGCTGGCGTCGAATGTGTCGGAGCGTATGATGGGGTCATCAGCAATCCGACAGTGGAGAGCGTGGACCTGTGTGCGGAGGCGATTACGGCTTCGGCGGCCGACGCCGTAATCGCGCTCGGGGGAGGCAGTGGATTGGATACGGCTAAGGCGGCAGCCTGTGTGGCCACGACCGGTGAATCCATCGATCGCTACTGGGGCTTTGATCTGATTCCCGCTCCGGCACGCTGTCCCGTGCTGGCGCTACCAACGACAGCCGGAACGGGAAGTGAAGCGAGCCGCGTCTGCGTTATTGCCGATGCCGACGGCAAAAAAGCTGTCTATAGCGACTACCTACAACCGCGCGTTGCGCTGGTCGATCCGCTGCTACAGCGCACGTTGCCGCCCCTGCTGACGGCCGTTACGGGGCTCGATGCGCTGGGTCACGCGCTCGAATGTACGGCGTCTAAAAAGAGCCATGAGATTGGCGATGCGGTGGCGCGCGCGTCGCTGCAGGCGGGCGCAGGCGCCTTCGTAGCTGCGGTAGAACGCGGCGCCGAGGACCAGCGTGCGCGGTACGGTATGGCGCGCTGTGCGCTGTTGGCGGGCCTGTTGCTCAGCCCGATCAATACGGGCGCTGGCCACGCTTTGGGCTACGGCATAGAAAAGCTGTCTTATGAGCGCGGCAAACCCGTTCCGCACGGTGCTGCTGTGGCGCTGGTGTTGCCCGGTGTTATGCGCCATAACGCCTCAGCTGTAGCGGATAAATACTACTACGCAGCCGGCGTGGCGGGATTTGATTTGGGGGGATGCAGTCGGGAAGATGGCGTTGAACTGGCGGCGGGCTGGATCGATGATTTACGCCGTCGCCATACGCCCTATACCTCGCTGCGTGCGGCCGGTTTGACCGAGAGCGATATACCGCGCATGGTCGAGTTAGCTATGACGGTGCGTCGCTTGCTCGACCCCAATCCGGTGGAAGTAGAAGCAGGCGACGCAGAGGCGATCTACCGCGGCGTGCTCGATTAGCGCCGGTGCGCCGATACGCGGAGAAATAAGGCGTGTAAGCGCTCTGCACAATTGGATGAACTCGATATACTCGACTTGGTAAACGCATGCGAGAATTGGGCGATAGCGGGTCGCCCCTTTACGAGGAGGATTAGGAGCATGGCATTTGATTCAATGTTGCAGCGACAGGTAATGGGCCGTTTTGCTACGGGGGTGACCGTCGTTACTACGCGCTATGGTGACGAGGTAGCCGGTATGACGGCCAACGCCGTTATTTCGCTCTCGCTCGATCCACCGCTGGTAGCGGTCTGCGTGGGCAAGGAGGCCAGTATGCACGATTACCTAAGTCGCGGTGCCTGTTTCGCCATTAACATACTGCGCTCAGATCAACAGGATCTGTCCAACCGATTCGCCAAACCCGGTCCCAAAGATTTCTCCGATCTCCAGGTTGAACAGGCCGAGACCGGTGCACCGGTTCTGGCGGAAGCACTGGCCTGGCTGGACTGTCGTCTGGTGCAAACGGTTGAGACCGGCGACCACGATTTATTTTTGGGCGAACCGCTGGCGGGTGCTACCGGAGACGGCGCACCGCTGATGTACTACGGCGGCCAATACGACGAACTCGTTAAGGGTGCGGTGCGCGAAGATCGCAAATAGCGTATGGCAACGGTTCTGCTAACGGGTTTTACGCCCTTCGCCGATTTCTCACAGAATCCGTCCCAGCAGATTGCCGAAGCGTTGAGCGGCATACGCATCGCGGGACACGTCGTCGAGAGCGCGGTTCTACCGGTGGAGTTCGGACGTGACGTCGAGCTCCTTTTTCCCCTTATAGAGCGCCTGCAGCCTCGCCTGGTGCTTTCGTTGGGACTTGCTGCAACCGCATCCTGTATTTGGGTGGAGCGGATTGCGCTCAACTTGCGTCAGACGAACGAGGGGGAGCGACCCATTATCGCAGGGGGACCGCCGGCTCTTTTCGCCCGTCTACCGACCGATGCGGTCGCTCGCTCTATATGCGATGTCGGAGTGCCGGCGGTGGCACACGTCTTTGCCGGCACCTACCTGTGCAACCACATCATGTATCAAGTCCTGCATCAGATCGAACGGAAAACTGCTCCGCGCCAGGCTGGTTTTCTGCACCTGCCGCTCTCGGTAGAGCAGGCGCTGGCAGAGGGGCGCATGCAGAGCTCTGCTCTACCGCTGTCCCACCTGGAAAAAGGCGTGCATGCGGCAATTGCTTCTATTCTTCAAGCCCCTGTAGACGGCGGTCAATTTGGTCAATAGCGCGCGCAGGCGGTTGGGATCTTGCTAGGTCCCCATCACCATGCGCATGGCGGCTTTCATATAGCCCATGGCAAATGCCATGCCTGCGTGCCAGGGTGCGCCGCAGTTCATTTGCGGCGTGTGATCGGGGATGAGTACGCCCTCAAAACCGTTGTCGTGGAGTATGCGTAGAATGCGGATCATATCTATATCACCCTCGTCGACAAAGACTTCTTGATAGTTGGGGACTGTACCTGTGACGTTGCGGAAGTGAACGTAAAATATCTTGTTCTGACGACTATATTCTTCGGTGGCTTGATAGACGTCGCCCTCGGTCATTTCGGCTATGGATCCCAGGCAAAACTCTAGGCCGCTGGCCGGACTGGGGCGGAGGTCAATGAGGCGCTGATATAGTTCCGGTTGATAGACTAATCGCGGCGTTTGGCGCAGCACCGGTACGGGTGGATCGTCGGGATGGGCCGCTAGCTTGACGCCCTCTTCTTCGGCTACAGGTACGACGGCTTCGAGAAAGGCATCGAGGCGTTGCCATAGTTCATCATGCGGTATATTCGGCACGGTGCCCGGATTGGGTGCGTCGTCATACACCATGTTCCACACCGTGCCGTTGGGCACGGGGCTCTGGTCGACCGCTTGCATACAGGCCGACGGGGCGCCTCCACGTGCGGCCGGGAGCGTAACGCGCGAACAGACGCCGGCCAAGCTAAAGTTGTAGCCAATGATGGGAATGCCGGCGCGTCCCACGTTGCGGATCATCGTCTTGATGTCTTCGAGTTGGGCTGCTTTTTTCGGTCCGTCGAGGAGCACGTCGTACCAGTGCGCGGGGTCGAAGTTTTCTATTGCCTCTAATTCCAATCCTGCGCTGTTGATTTCGCGGCGTAGGGCGCGCAGTTCATCGAGCGTCCACAGCGGACTGCCTGCTCGTCCCCATCCGCTGCGCTCGTCTGTTGGCTGTCCGTCGCGCGTTTTGTTGGCGAAGTAATCGCACAGATGAGCTACGATATGTGTTGCACCGGCCTGCACGGCAAATTGAAAGTGGTCGCGATCGAGCAGGTGACGATAGAGTCCCAATCCGAGTTTCACTACGATATCTCACTTGAAAAGAGTGGGGTTTTCACGCTGAGCAGCAGCGTGTTGTATTCAACAAGGAGCCTACTATAACTATGTCGGACAACGTAGAAAAGAGCGATGCAGAGTGGAGGGAGCAACTGAGCGAAGAGCAATATGCTGTTGCGCGCTGCGGGGGCACAGAGCGGGCCTTCACTGGAAAATACTGGAACCACAAGGGCGTGGGCATATACCGCTGCGCCTGCTGTGATAGCGACCTGTTCACCTCGGATACCAAATACGATTCGGGTTCGGGATGGCCGAGCTTTTGGCAGCCTATCAACGGCGAATGCGTAGCTGAACAGACGGATACCAGTCACGGCATGGTGCGTGTCGAGGCGGTGTGCAGTCGCTGTAGAGCACACCTCGGCCACGTCTTTCCAGATGGCCCCCCGCCAACGGGATTGCGCTACTGCATGAATTCAGCTTCGCTGGATTTTGTTGCCCAAGAAGCATAGGCGCGTCGTGTGCATCCGACCCCAGTCGCGTGTGTTTGCTCTAGGCGCTGGCAAGGTATAGTTCATGCCTCCGGTATCGCAAAATCCGTCGCCTATGCAGGAACACACGCGCGCTCACGGTCGCGTGAGCGAAGAGCCGTGGCAGAAGATGCGCTTGATGCTCGATGGCGCACTACCCAAACCGATAGAGTTCTATATGTCCTCTACCGAGGTCGATGCTGTGTGGATCCATTTTCACGGAACTCCACACGTGGTGTATCACGGGGCACTTGAATCGACTAGGCGCCATATAGCGTTTGCCTGCGTGCAGATGGGAGCCGGCAGTGCAGCCTATGAAACCCCTTTGGGCTCGGGGACGTTTGCACGGCTGCTCGCGGCCGTGCGCGCCGAGTTTACAGCCTGTAGTAGAATCTGGCTAAGCGGCTTTAGCGCTGGATACGGCGCACTGCGCGCCGCCTTGGCCGATGACGGTGTGGCCGAACAGGTGGATGGCGTATTGATCCTAGACGGTTTACACAGCGGCTACAGACCCCAAGGGCGTCCGCTAGCCGAGGGTGGGCATATAGAGGAGGAGCCCCTGGCTCCCTTTGTGCACTTTGCGCGCAGAGCGGCGCTCGGTGATGCACGCATGCTGTTGACGCATTCGGAAGTGTTTCCCGGCACCTTTGCCAGTACTACAGAAACGGCAGATTACCTGGTTAAAGCGCTCGACTTACCGCGCCGTGCTGTCCTCGAATGGGGACCGCTGGGCATGCAACAGCTCAGCGACGCGCACCGTGGCAAACTGCGCATCATGGGATTTGCCGGTAATTCGGCTCCCGATCACGTCGATCATCTGCACGCTCTATCTCATTTCAGGAACGAGCTCTTTGCGCTGTAGAGCTAGTCGAAGGGAGCGGCCTTAGAACTTGAGCAGTATTTTGAGCGCGCGGTGCTGTTCCGGTTCGTCGAATGCCATGGAAAAGCCCCGCTGAATATCTGTAAACGGTAGGACGTGGCTGATAATGGGTGCTACGTCGATGCGGCGCTGCACGATCCAATCGAGCGCGACCCGATAGTCGCGTGCGGGGTTGGGGCCTACCGATGTAATCAGTTTTAGCTCTTTTCTGTACATATCTAGCAGGCGGAGCGGTACGACTCCATCTACGCTGTCTTTGTCGGGAATGCCAAAGCAAATAACGTGTGCATTGCGGCGGGCAATCGACGGGCACAGGTTGAACGTATTGGCCTGCCCGACGGCTTCAATGACAAGATCTGTCATTTTCCCATCTGTTATATCTGCAATGGCTTCGGCTGCATCTTCCTCGGATGGATTCACTGTGTGTGTGGCACCCATGTGCTGAGCGACTTCTAAGCGATGGGCGCTGGTGTCGACGCCGATAATGCGTCCTGCGCCGAGGTTGCGCAGCACGGCGGCAAAGAGCAGGCCGACGGCGCCCATGCCGAGTACGGCGACATTCCAATTGATGATGTTGCCAAGCTTGTAAAAGCTGTGTAGGACCGTGCCGAGCAGCTGGGTCATCAGCACTTGCTCGTCGGCTAGGTCGGTGGGTAATTTGATGCATCCACCCCCGTCGGTGGCAAGGACGTATTCTTGGAAGAGGCCGCGGTCAAAGCCCCACAGCAGCACGCGTTCGCCCTCGCGGTAGCGACCCGATGGGCAGGATTCGACGATGCCCATGCCTTCGTGTCCGGTATCGCCAATCGCTAAGGGATATTCTTCGTGGACACCGACAAAAGGCGGCTTGTCGCTGCCGCAGATGGCCACGAGTTCCATGCGCACAAGCATGCGGTCCGGGGTGGGCGTTGGTTTTTCTATCTCGAGTATTTTCCAGTGGCGTGGAGCCACTAACTGCGCTGCTTTCACGGGATGCCCTCTTTACAATGCGGGATGATATAAGCTTGGCCGGACTCAGTAACGCGCTTTGCCGTCTGTCGGTCAAGCGAGCGATAGAAAGCCGTGTCGTATCGCAACTCAACAGGAGGTTCGTGTGAAGTATCGCAGACTAGGTCGTACAGAGCTACAGGTGAGCGCCGTTAGTCTGGGGGGCGCATATCTAATGGGTACCGACCGTGATGATGCCGAATCCAATGCGTGCGCTATCCTTCAGTGCGCGGCCGATTTGGGGGTCAATTACATCGACACGGCACCGCTGTATGGACAGAGTGAAGCGCTGTTGGGCCGTGCGCTATCTTCCGTGCGCAGCGATTTCTACGTATCGAGTAAAGTGGGATTCGATCCGGAAGACTTCGACTATACGTGTGATGCAGTGCTTGCCAGCCTAGAGCGAAGCGTCAGGCGCTTGGGCGTGGACCAGCTAGCCGTTGCTCAGATTCACGAAGTGAACCTGGCCGGCTGGGACCGCATTGTCGAACGAGGTGGCACGTTAGAGGGACTGCGTGCAGCACAAAAGGAAGGATTGTGCAAATATATCGGTATCACTGGCCGAGCTATTCCTCTGCTGGCATCGCTAGCCGATACGGGCGAATTCGACACGGTGCTGTTCTATCGCGACTACCATCCGTGCCAGCTGCTGGCCTCACGTGAGTTATTGCCTGCCGCTGCTCGGTCTGACATGGGCGTTGTGGCCGCGACGGTATTGGCCGGTGGGCTGTATGTGGGAGGCGAAGATCAGCGCAAAGAGTTGGATCTACTGAATGCATCCGAACGGGCACGCGCGCAGCGGATTTTAGAACGACTTGAAGAAATAGATGGAACGCTGCCGCAGGCAGCTTTTCGCTATGTGCTATCCGATGCGCGGATCAGCACGGTATCTAGTGGGGCGGCCAACGTGGATCAGCTGTGTGAGGTGGCTGTAGCGGCCGATATGCAGCCGGTTTCTGACGAGCTAATCGAATGGATTGCCGAGGAGGATCGAAGCGGTCCAGCAGAAGCAGTGCTTTAGGTACTTTCCAGCATATAGGCTATGTCGTTGCGAATTTCCGGCTTCCACTTTTCAAAGTCTGTCGGGGTGATGCCCGTCGTCTCGAAATAGGCATCTTCCAATGTCGGTGGTTTGCCGTCAGAGCGCACCATGCCGTAGCCCAACTGATAGCTAGCGGCATCGGCGATGCGGATAACGCGCTGGGCTAAATGACCCTGTCGGGTCTTAAGGCGCGGTAGAATCTTATCCAAAGGCCAGTGATGACGGCCAATGACGTTGATCAGAAGAATGGGAAACTGCCATTCCATGCTGGCGTGCAGGCCGGCGTCGGCGTGATCAAAGCCAAACACGTCGGCTTCGGCCTCGACCATTGAGTATTCGCCCGAATACGTGCGCGGCATGATGTCTTCGAGCTCGCTGTGAAAATGCTGTGCGATCAACACCTTGCCGATGTCGTGGAGCAGGCCTGCGGTGAACATAGCCGAGCTGAAGTTGATACGCTCCTGCATGTTGCCCGGCGTCTGGCAGCGGCGTCCTACAATGCGCGCGATCGTAGCGACAGCATAGCTGTGTTTGCGCAACATCCCCATGTCGAAATCGGATGGCAGTGATTCCAACGCGTCAAATACCTTGGTTGCCAACAGGTTATCGATGACTGTTTTCCGGCCGAGCTGCTGGTAGGCATCGTCTATCGTCATGACTTTGCCGGACATTCCGTATTCCGAACTATTGGCCAACTTGATCGTATTGGCGGCTAGGGTCATGTCCTGGTGAATAATTTTTCCGAGATCTTCTAACGTGACGCGCGGATTGTCGAGAACTTTCTGCGTATGCGCCGCCGAATCGGGCAGGGCTGGAAGTCGCACCGTGCGTTTGATTGCGTTTTTTAAGCGGTTCTTGTGGGTTACGTGCTTGTTTTCGTTTGCGGTGTCGCGCACGCCAACCGCAGCGCGGCTCTGCACCGCCTTGCTCATCACCGTGAGCAGTTTGCCTCCCTCTTCCTCAATTTCTCCGTCGCGCATGAACACGTAGTACACCTGTGCGAGTTCTGAAAAACGATAGGCATACTGACGGACTACGCTGCCTCTGTTTTCTGCGCTGCAGACGACGATGGGCGGGACGGCACTGCCGGAACGCTGTTGCTTTAGATAGAGCGCCTTGATGAATTTGGCGCCATCTTGTTCGTCCCGGCTGACCGTGGTATTGGTAAGGATAAGTTCCGGCGGTTCGCTCCCATCGACTAGGTCCATCAATCGACGCGCCGAGTCGGAAATAGTCGCATCGTATTGCGAATTAGCGAGCAGCTCTCTTAGCTGCATGGCTCGCTTTTTCGAACCTTCTAAGATGGCGATTTTAGTCTTTGCCATGGCGGTCTAGGGCGTGCGTCCGGTTGAAAAATGCCAGTTCACTTTACTTGGTCTGATATCAGTCACATGTATATGATCGACCGTAAATAAGACAACTATAGAAAAAAATCGGCAATTTTTTGCGGCGACCAGATACCAAGTAGTAGGAAGCATGCGCAGGTGCTGAGTCCATTGAAGAGGTGTGGAGCAGTGTCTACGCAACGGGTCCACCAACGGATGTCAAAGCTTGGGCATAGGCAAAATACATACGACAAAAAGAGAGGGGATCCAGCACTTGGCTGGACCCCCTAAGATGGTACGCCCACTTGGACTCGAACCAAGGACCCGCTGATTAAGAGTCAGCCGCTCTACCAACTGAGCTATAGGCGCAAACCATTGATATAAAACGACCTACGCTGATTTTGGAGGCCCATTTACATCCCTAATATTCACCGCGTAAGTCCAAAATTAGATCCTTATAATAGCTAAAAGTGCCTTTTTTGCAAAGGGTTCGGCAAAACTTTGTCCAAGGCGATGAGGGGGTAAAGGGGCCCGTGCTAAGAAAGAGTCTTATCCTAATCGGAGTAAATCAGGTCG
>JAYOKQ010000129.1:0-10747 GCA_038119905.1 Gemmatimonadota bacterium
TCTAACCAACTGAGCTAATCGCCCCCAACGGCCTCTTTACAGGCCATTTTAAATTCTCTTAATTGCTGACAGGATGAATAATTTAGAGCATAAAATAGGCAGCGTCAAGTCTGCTTATTGCCGCATAGGAGCTATGCCATGACTCGGACATATCGCGTTGGTTTGGTTGGCTGTGGGCGCATGGGCGCCACGATTGACGACGAAGTAAAAGACCGCCCTAACTCGCATATTTTTCTTCCCTACTCGCATGCGGCGGCCATCGTAGCCAGCGAGCGCACTGAACTGGTTGCCGTATGTGATCCCGTGCCTGAAAAAGCCGAAGCGATTGGCCAGCGCTACGGCGCACAGGCGGCCTATTCGGACCACGAAGCGATGATGGATGCCGAAAATCTAGACATGATTGCCGTGGCGACCCGTCCCGGTCCGCACGCAGCGATCGTCTGTTACGCGGCAGAAAAGGGTGTTCGGGGCATTTACTGCGAAAAGCCACTGTGCAATGTAGTCAGCGAGATGGATGCGATGCGCGATGCCTGTGCCAACGCAGGCGTGCACTTTAACTACGGCACGCAGCGGCGCTATATGCCGGTCTATGCGCGGGTGCGCGAACTGGTCGCCGAAGGAGCTATTGGTGACGTGCAGGCCATCGTGGCACACTGCGGGGTGAGCGCCGCGCAGTGGGGTCTGACGCACGCCGCCGATATGGTGCTTTTTTTGGCTGGTGACGGCGAAATCGACTTTGTTCAGGGAACGTTGATTGCGGAGGAGAGCGACTGGGAGGGGGACGTTCTAAAGAAGGATGCCGCCATCAGCAGCGCCTATGTGCGCTTTAAAAATGGATTGCATGCCAATCTCGTCGCTTCAGGAGGCTGGGAATTTGAAGTCAGCGGGAGCAAGGGCAAACTGCGCACGCTGAGCAACAGCCTTGATTACCAGCTGCGCCAGACCGACGAGTACGGTGAGCTCAAACAGGTTGAGGTCGCGCCCGTAGAGATCGGTAGCGGTACCCAGCGCGGCATTGAAGATTTGGCGCGTGCGCTCGACGGGGCCGGTGATACGATGGGTAACTTGGAGCTGGCCTGCCGCAGCCAGGAGATGATCTTTGCCGTGGCTGAATCGCACCGTCAGGGCGGTGCACGCGTTGCGCTGCCACTGGTCAATCGCCAGCTGGCCATTGCACCGGATAACTACTAAAAGAGCGCGCTCTGAAAATATCGATCATCACATTTCAAAAGAATAGAAATGCCGATATAGAGGCGGCCGAAGGCGAGTATGTAAAGCGGCTCGCTCGTCACGCCGATGTGGAGCTATATCCAATTAAAAGTTGGAAAGACGACGATGCGCTTCCGGCCCGTTTTCTAAAGGCTGGTCGCATCGTCGGTCTGTTTGTAGAGGGGCGCCAGCATTCTTCTGAAGGGCTGGCACAGCAGCTGCAGGGGTGGATGAATAGTGGCGTATCGCATCTCGTGCTGGTTATCGGTGCGGCCGATGGCATGCCGAGCGGGGTAATGGGGCAGATCGGAGAAAAATGGTCGCTGTCCAAGCTGACGTTTTCGCATCAGCTTATACGCCTGCTGCTACTGGAAGCGCTCTATCGCTCGTTCGATATACTGCACGGCGGGCGCTATCACAAATAGGCTTAAAAGTAGCTCATCAGCTTGTCCCACAGATCCATGCGCCCGACGCTCTTTTCCGAGACGACGGCTACGTCGGCCAGCAGGCTGTCGCCGATCGATATCTTTAAACGGCCGAGTTCGGCGCCCTGTTCAATCGGAGCGGGAATCATTGGGGGCAAGTCGAGTTGGCGGACGAGGGCGCGCTCCTGATCGGGGCTGAGAATGGCCGTTACTTCGTCGGGGATGAGCGCGCGCACCTCCGTTTCCAAGCCCCAGTCTAATGCGACGTTGCCGACCAACTCGCCCGCTGTTACCATGGAGACGCGCGAGAAGTTATTAAAGCCCCAGCTGAGCAGGCGTTTAGTTTCTCGGTCGCGCGGCCCTTCCGAAGGTGCGCCGAGAACGACGGAAATCAGGCGCATATCGCGTCGCGCTGCCGTGGCGACTAGGCAGGATCCGGCGCGCTGCGTATAGCCCGTTTTAAGACCGTCGAGTCCATCGAATTTACCGAGCAACTTGTTGGTCGTATAGAGCATGAATTCGCCGTTGCGAAAGGGCTTGTAGCGTATGGAAGACCACTGCAATACCTGCGGATAGCGCAGCAGCGCGCGCGCAATTTGCGCCAGGTCGTAAGCTGTCGTGAGGTTTCGATTGTCCATGGGTGTGTCGTCTAAACCGTGTACGTTTACGCAGCGCGTGTTGCGCAGGCCTAAGCGCTGAGCCTGCGCGTTCATCATGTCGACGTAGCCTGCGACCGAACCACCCATATGTTCGGCGATGGCGACACAGGCGTCGTTGGCCGAGGGAATGACGACGGCCTCTAGGAGTTCGTGCATCGGAAATACTTCGCCCTGCGCTAGAAAGACCTGGGAGCCGCCCGTTCTTGCCGCGCGCGCAGAGACGCGCACGGAATCGTCCAGCGAGAATTTACCGGCTTCGACCATCGTCATGGCGACGAGTTCGAGGAGCAGTTTTTGCGTGCTCGCCGGCGATCGCTGCTCATGAGCGTTGTGCTCGAATAGGATCGTGCCGGATTCGGCCTCTACCAGAATGGCCGCCCTGTAGGGCGGCTCGCTGCCTGGATCGAATGCGACGGCGTATAGAGCGTTGGTGCAGAATAGGATAGATAGGAGCAGTATCCAACTCAGGTTGGATGCGCGGTGCTTCGGCATACAGTTCGCCTATAAAAGTGCCTATGTGCGGGAAGCATGGGGTTGGCTGTAGAAAGTAGGGCATATGCCATTTCGGTCAAATCGTGGATGGGGTGATTCATCCGAAGAGGAGATGCTATGAAGAGGGTATTCATCGCGGGTCTTGTGCATGAAACGCACACGTTTCTCGCAGATCGCACTGGACAGATGCACTTTGAGGAGATGGTTTGGCGCCGCGGTCAGGAGATGCTCGACTACTGTCGTGGCGACCTCTCTCCCATGGGCGGCGCGCTCGAGGTGGCCGACGGGCACGGCTGGAAGCTGTACCCGTCGCGATACGGTGCAGCGATGCCTTCCGGTACGGTCGCAGACGACGTCTTAGAGGGCTGGTGGGGTGAAGTCGAACGCGATTTGGAAGCGGCGATTCGCAGTGGGTTAGACGGTGTGCTGCTCATTTTGCACGGGGCTATGGTGTGCGCTTCGTTTCCCGATGCGGAGGGCGAAGTGCTGCGGCGCGTGCGCGCGAAGGTTGGACCGGCTATACCCATTGCCGCCGACCTCGACCTACACGCCAACTTTAGCGCGGAAATGGCGCGCTATGCCACGCTCTTTACTGCCTACCGAGAAAACCCACACACGGATGCGCGTCAGGCCGGCGTGCGCGCAGCGCAGCTGTTAGATGGAGTGATGCAGTCGGGCGCGCGGCCACAGGTGGTTTGCGTTAAGCCGGGCGCGCTGTATGCGCCCGTAGGTACGGGCACTGCCAATGAACCGATGGCAAGTTTCGAGGCATCGGCGCGTGCACTAGAGCAGGCCCATCCTGAACTCTTGGAAGTGTGCGTGCTGCCGGGCTTTGCCTATGCGGATATCGACTGTGCCGGTTTTGCACTCGTAGCTACGACGACTGGCAGCCCAGATCAGGCACAGCGCCTGCTCAATCCTCTGGCCGCAGCCGTACGCGCCCGCGTCGAGGAGGGCAATCCGCTCGATCCGCCGATCGACGAAGCGCTGCCAAGGGCACTGCAATACAGCGAGGGGCCGATTGGGCTTATAGAACCCTCCGATAATATCGGCGGCGGCACGCCGGGCGATGGCACCGGTATTTTACAGGCTCTGTTGCGCTACGAAGTGGACAATGCCGCAGTGATTATAAACGATCCGCAGGCCGTGCGCGCCTGTCACGAACGCAGCGTTTGCGATCGGCTGCATCTATCGATCGGCGGTAAGGTCGACCGACTGCATGGGCCAACGCTTGAGCTGGATGTAGAGGTAGAGAACCTGACCGATGGAAAGTTCGATTTGGAAAATCCACAGTCGCACCTAGCGTCGCTGGTCGGTCGCCACGTCGATATGGGACTATGTGCCGTTGTGCGCCATCGCGGTGTGCACATCCTGCTAACGACGCGAAAAACGCCGCCGATGGATTTGGGCCAACTGCGCTCGCAGGGCATCGTGCCCGAAGAGCTGTATATGGTGGGCATCAAGGCGGCCGTTTCCCATCGTGCGGCCTACGATCCGATACTGCGTGCTAGCTTTTACGTGGATACGCCGGGCCTGGGATCGAGCGATCTGAGGTCGTTTGTTTTTCACCGCGTGCCGCGTCCCATCGCGCCGCTCGATTGAATCTGCCTTGACCGTCCGGATCAAATCCGCTTAGCTTCATTAGAGACCATTTAGCTAGAGGAGAGCGCAATGCGCGTCGTGGATATTCCGCAATTAACCTATGGGGGCAATCCCCTCGACATGGAACAAGTCGGCCTGCTGCGCCGTTCAGACGACGTGCTGCACGACCGCGACGAACTGCATCGTCGCATGGTAGAGGATGGGTATCTGTTCTTGCCTGGTTTGCTCGACCGCGATGAGGTGATCGCAGCGCGGAGCGCCTTGGCCGATCGGCTTTACAAGGCCGGCGTATTGGATTACCAGCGACCGGCCATAGACTGTGTGGCTGCGCCCCAGGCGCAGATTGACGCGGCAGCGACCGGGCCCTTTATGCCGGAGCTGGCGCGCGATAATGCGCCGCTAACAAAGGTGATCTACAGCGGGGCTATGATGGCGTTTTACGAGTTTTTTCTCGGTGGGCCGGTGCGGCATTTCGACTATACGTGGTTTCGCGCTAAGCAGCCTGGAACCAACACGGCGACTACGCCGCACCAGGACTTTGTCTATATGGGGCGCGGTACGCCCGACCTCTATACGTCGTGGACGCCGTTTAGCGACGTGCCTTTTGAGATGGGTGGCCTCATGATGTTGGAAAAATCGCACGAGCACGAGGCGCTCGTTCAGGGCTATGGGCAGACCGACGTTGATCTCTACTGTGAAAACGAGGGCGGTGCTGGAGAACTGGTCGCGGCGGCCCAGGCGGCTGGGCGCGAATTGACCGGAGAGGAACGTCAGCAGATTCGCTGGAACTCTACTGGGGCTTACTCGCCTGACGCGATTGCTACGCGCGCAGAGTGGGGTGGACGCTGGCTATTAGACGAGTATCGCATGGGCGACGTATTGATTTTTTCTATGCACATCATGCACGCCAGCTCTGATAACCAGACCGACCAGATTCGCCTCTCGTCAGACACGCGCTACCAGCTAGCCAGCGAGCCGGTCGACGAACGCTGGATCGGCGACGACCCGCCTGCCCACGGCATTCGCGCCAAGCGCGGCATGGTCTGCTGAATGGCGTACGCAGATTCTATTTTACGGCGGTTCGGGCCTCGGGTCCGGACCGCTTTTTTATGCAGTTAGTTTACGGAAGGATCGACGGGTAACTCGGCGATGGCGCGGTACTTGCCGCCGAGGGAATGTACTACGTCGTGCCACATCGATTCAGTGTGGTGGGTGAAGATTTGATCTACGTCACCCGGGACCAGCATCCAAGCTCCTAGCTCAATTTCTCGCTCTAGCTGCCCCTGTTCCCATCCAGCATATCCCAGGTAAAAGCGCAGCAGCGGTTCGTCCGCCGCGACCACTTCGGGCTCAGCCCGCACTGCATCTAGGTCGCCCCCCCAGTGCAGATCTTCGAGGACTGGATTGCCGTCGGCTATGATATGGCTCAGGCGGTGCAGATAAAATAGATAGCTGCGATCTACGGGACCTCCTTCAAAGAATAGGCGGCTGATCCCCTCTTCGTTTGGCACACTTTCTGCTATGCTAGCTAGCTCGTCGCTGTAGTCGATCTGTACGTTTTCACCCATAGGCCGGTTGAGCACGAGTCCCATACTGCCGTCTTCTGTGCTGTGGTGAATAATGAGGATAACGGAGCGCGCGAAATAGTCTTCCTGCAGATCTTGGCTCGCCGCGAGCAGGGTGCCTTTTTGTAGGGGTGCGGGCATAGTGTGAAACCTCGGTCGTTGTGGGGCGCGCAGCGTGCCCTGTATGCTATCGCGCCGGCGTGCAGTGTGCTGCATTCAATAGGAATGTGCGGATAACGGGCCGAACGTCAACGCACTGTGATCTTTCAGTAGAGCAGGTAGC
This sequence comes from Gemmatimonadota bacterium, assembly GCA_038119905.1. Classification (GTDB taxonomy): domain Bacteria; phylum Latescibacterota; class UBA2968; order UBA8231; family UBA8231. Next base: position 6,236 of record JAYOKQ010000129.1, read on the forward strand.
GCTGGCGCAGCGCAGCAAAGGCAGCAAGCTCATCCTGCCAGCTTTCAATCAAGGCATCTGCGTCGAAACCAGCTTCTATAGAGCCGCGCAGGCTGTCGCCGCCGGCCAGCAGATCAAAATTGTGAATCCCACCCGATGGAATGCGCCACGAAAAATCGCCGGTACACTGCGAGCGCAGCGCAATCAGCGCTGCAAAGCCCGTGTGAATGGGTTCAAACACGCGGCGGTCGACCACGTGTAACTGGACGCCCTGGCAGACTTCGCCGGCGTATTTGCTCGCGCTCGGCTGGAAGTAGACGGGCCGGAAGCGCACGCCGGGCAATTGCATTTCGTTGAGTGCATCCGCAAGGCGTGGTCCATCGACAAACGGCGCGCCAAATTGCTCAAAGGGACGCGTCGTTCCGCGTCCTTCTGAGATATTGGTTCCCTCAAAAAAGCAGGTGCCGGGATAGGCAATCGCCGTGTCGAGCGTTGGCATATTGGGCGAGGGGGGTACCCAGGGCAGACCCGTTGTATCCCAGTACTGGTTGCGCTGCCAGTGCTGTAATTGAACGACGTGCAGATCGACGCCGATGCCAAATTCGCCGTTGAATAGATGGGCGAGTTCGCCGACGGTCAGGCCGTAGCGAATGGGAATTGGGTAACGGCCGACAAAGGAGGCGTACTCAACGTCGAGGATATTGCCCGCACAGGCGCTGCCGCCAATGGGGTTGGGGCGATCGAGCACGACAAAGGGGATGTCGTGCTGTGCACAGGCCTCCATGCTCATACTCATTGTGTAGAGATAGGTATAGAAACGCACGCCAACGTCTTGGATATCAAAGAGCATGAGTTCAATTTCGCTGAGCATCTCGGCGCTGGGTTGGCGCGTTTCACCGTAGAGACTGTATGCGGATACGCCAGTTTGTGGGTCCTTAAATGTCCCGACCTTTTCGCCGTCCTGCGCTGCTCCACGGATTCCGTGCTCGGGACCAAATAGAGCGATCAGGGTGCAGCGCTCGTCGGCGTGCAGGCGATCGGCTGTGGCGACGAGCTGGTCATCGACGCCCGAGTGGTTGGTTATGAGGCCAACGCGTCTACCTTGGATTAGGTCAATCGAATCGTCGAAAAGGCGCTGACATCCAATGCGAACGGCGGTCATGGTGCATCTCCTGATGAGGCAGACTCCACGCGACGCACGACAAAAGCTATGCCGCCTAGGAGACTGGCTATGATTCCAGCTACGTATCCGAGCAGCGACATCGCCGTCGATAGTTCCGGTGCAAAGCCGAGGCCGCCGAAAAGGCCGACTAGCGTATTTTCGCGCACTCCGAGGCCGCCTATGGAAATGGGAAGGGAGGCAATGACGGCGGCGATGGGTTGGAACGACATAAAGTAGAGCAGGCCGGGGGCCATGCCGATGGCCAAGCCGGCAGACCAATAGACTAGAATGCGGCAGAACTGAACGCCTAGCGAGATAGACCAGACGCCGGCCAGCAGCGGCACGCGGTCGCGATAGACGACGACGCTGCCGCGCAGTCGGCGCACTATATCGCCGATAGACTCCGGTAGAAAACGCGTTAGCATACGCTCTACAAACGATCCGATGCGGCGGCTCAACCCCATGGCTAAAACGACGATCAGACCGAGCCAAACAGGCACTAGGACCGAAATAAGCAGGCTGCTTCTGCTGGCCGTATGGACGATAAATGGATAGGCGGCTAAAGCTAAACTACACGTGGAAAACAGACCGATAAAGCGATCCATCATAGTGGCAGCCACGCCTCCGCTACTCTGACCGGTCAGACGGCGTACGTCGTATATGCGCATGGCATCGCCGCCAATATTGCCGAGCAGCACGTTGTTGAAAAATACGCCGACAAAATAAAAAACGAGCGCCTGTCGAAAGCGGATGGGCAGTTGCTGTGCGCGCAGAAGCAAATACCATTGGATCGATCCCAGCGTATTGCTCAGCAAAAAAAACAGAATGGCCACGACAAAAAACTGGGGAATGAGCTGGGCAAATATCGCGCCAAGCTCCTGCCAATCCATGCCGTAAGCGAGGTAGGCAATCAGCCCGACGCTGACGATTAGCTTAGCGGCTGTGTTGAGGATGCGTTTCACGCGGCAGGGCTTTCCGCGATCAGATCCGAGGCGCGGCGCACGCCGCGTGCATAGTACTGATAGAGCAGGCTGCCGGTATAGATGCCATCGCGTGCATTCGTCACGCGCTGACGCTGGCTATGCCGGCGTCGCCTATAGATGTTGAGTGGGTGCATTATACACCAGAGCATGCCGGCCAGTGGAGCGACTACGCTGCTCCAGCGGCGCTGGGCTAAGTAGCCGATGCTCGCCAGCAGTTCCAGCGCTATACGCATTGGCAGAAGCCAAAACAGGGTCGACAGCGGCTGATTTTTACAGTGCATCACGAGATTGTTGCGGTGGTTGAGATAGGTCTTGCGAAAGGACGCCGGCGGAAGAGAAAAACCCGAATGGTGGTAGACGACGGAGCCGGGTACGGCCCAGATGCGGTAACCGGCCAATTGGAGCCGCCAACACAGGTCGATTTCCTCAAAGTGCATAAAGTAGTCTAGGTCGAGAAAGCCGAGTTGGCGTGCCGCCTCAACGCGCAGGAAAAGAGCCGAGCCGCATGCCCAGAACAGGGGGACTTCGCCGTCGTATTGTCCGCTGTCGATCTCGCGGTGATCCAGCAGGCGTCCGCGGCAGAACGTATAGCCGAGCGAATCGATATAGCCACCGGCCCCGCCGCCGTAGTCAAAGCACGCGTCGTCGGTCGCTGAGAGCAGCTTAGGCTGACAGGCGCCGATGCGCGGATCGCGCTCGGCGCGATCTACCAGTGGTCCAAGCCAGCCCGGCGTAACGCGCGTATCGTCGTTGAGTAGGACCGCATAGCGGCTTTGCGCTGCGGCCAATCCGCGATTACAGGACCCGCTAAATCCCATGTTGCGTTCGTTGCGCAGAATCTCTATCTGAGGAAAACGGGCAGCGGCCTCCTGCATGCTGGGTGCATTGCCGCCGTCGTCGACCACCAGCACGCGAATGGGCCAGTCGCTGTGTTCGTAGAGTGACTGTAGGCAGTCGAGCAGGACCTCGGCGCGATAGTGGGGTATGACAATTGTTACGGGATCGCTCACGGCTCTGTGGTGCTCTCGCCCTCGCTCCCACCCTGCTGCAGCGCGTTGCGCAAAATCTGTTCAGCTTCAACTAGGCGCTGCTCCTGTCCGTAGTCGGCGCGATACGTTTCGAGCAGCACGAGCGCCTCTTGCGCCTTCCCCTGGGCCTGTAGCGCGGCCGCTAGTTCATAGTAGGCGTTCCAGCGCGCCGGGTCGAGCGCAATAATACGCCCGTAGAGCGGGATGGTCTTTTCATACTGTGAAAAAGGTTCGTTGAGCAGAATGCCGGCCAGGGCTAGCGCATTTTCATAGGTCGCCATAGGGTCTATGCCAAACTGATCGATCAGCATGTTGGCGGCGTTGCGCACGAAGGAACCGGCCACGTCTTTCTGACCAATTTTTAGCAGAAAATCAGAGGCCGTATAGTAGCCATCCCAGCTCATATAGATAGTGTCTTCTGCCCATTTCATCAGGCGCGGTATTTCGTCGCTGCGTCCCTCTTCGCTGTAGCGCTCGGCCAAATGCAGTACGCAGGCGCGATAATTGCCGAGCAGGCGCCGACTGTTCTCATCTTTGTGCACGTGCGGATCGGTCAGGCCGCGGAATGAATAGACCTCGTAGAGGTTTTTCTCGAGTGTTGCTATCTGAGAGACTGGATTGCGCTGCTGGGTTACTTTCATCGTCATGCCCATCATCTGCATATAGGGCAACAGTCCCGTGTAATTATTGCTGGGAATCGTAATGGCAAAGTGAATCGGTTTTTTCCACTGGTTCCAGTAGACGATCCCGATTACCATGATGTCCTGCACGCGCAGTAGATCGTGCCCCGGCTGTGCCTCGACCTGGACATCTAGCCCCAGCTTTTTGTATTCGGGCGGCGTCTTGGGTTCCTGCCAAAGACGCTTGTAGAGATCGACCAGCTGTGTGTCGGTCAGCACCGAATCGATATACTCGTCGGACAGCTTGATGTCGACTGCGGGCTCGCGATCGCGCAGCTGCTTGATGTACCAGTTGGTGTTGAGCAGGCTCAAATTGACCACGCGCACATCGCGGCGAAGCCCTTCGACCTCCTGTAGATACCAGAGCGGAAACGTGTCGTTGTCGCCGTTAGTAAAGAGAATGCTGTTGGGTTCACACGTTTGCAGAATATTGTAGGCGTAATCGTAGGCGATATAGTCGCCGGTGCGATCTTGTTCGTGATAGAGTTTGGTCGCCGTGCCGATTGGCAGGGCTAGACCGAGTAGGGCAATGGCGGCGACAGCGGCCTGTGGCACATACGTGCGAAGTCGATCTAGGGCAGCCGTCCAGCCCAGTCCAATCCACAGCGCATAGGCCAAATACATTCCACCGAAGACATAGTGTCGTTCGCGCGGCTGCGGGTCGGGCATGTTCAGATACA
>JAYOKQ010000130.1:0-10565 GCA_038119905.1 Gemmatimonadota bacterium
CCGTTATGCTCGACTTTGCGCGCGATATGGAAAAGGTCTGTCCCGACGCCTGGCTCCTCAACTACACCAACCCCATGTGCGCGCTGACCGGTGGCATTCTACGCCAAACGAGCGTCAAAGCCGTCGGTCTCTGCCATTCAGTGCAGGTCTGCGCCACAACGCTGCTGCGCAACTTGGATATGCTGGACGATGTTAAGGACCTCCAGTGGAAGATTGCCGGCATCAACCACATGGCGTGGCTGCTAGAGATCACCGACGGCGGCAAAGATCTCTATCCAGAAATCAAAAAGCGCGCGCGCAAAAAGCTGGCGGCCTGGCGCAAAGGACCCGAGAAAAATTTCGACATGGTGCGCCTGTATATGATGCTCAATTTCGGCTACTATATCACCGAGTCGTCCGAGCACCTTTCTGAGTACGTGCCCTATTTTATCAAGTCGACCTACCCACACTTGGTCGAAGAATTCAACATTCCCCTCGATGAATACCCGCGGCGCTGCGTGAATCAGATCGCTCGTTGGAAAGACCAGAAGAAATCGCTGCGCGGTGCGAATCTTACGCACAGGCGCACGCACGAGTACGGCTCGCACATCATGGAGGCCATTACCACCGGCCAGCCTATCGTCATCGGCGGCAACGTGCTCAATAATGGCCTGATCACCAACCTGCCGAGCAACGCCTGCGTCGAAGTGTCCTGTCTGGTCGACAAAAACGGCGTGCAGGGAACTTATGTTGGCGACCTACCCGAACAGTGCGCGGCGCTCAACCGCACCAATATCAACACGCAGCTGCTCACGCTAGAGGCGGCCTTCACGGGAAGGAAAGAGCATATATACCACGCTGCGATGCTCGATCCACATACCTCAGCCGAGCTATCGATTGACGACATTCGCTCGCTCTGTGACGACCTCATCAAAGCGCACGGCCGCTGGCTGCCCAAGTTTAAATAGCGTTTCTGCGATCGGCTCGAGAAGCATTGACCGAGCCGATCGCCGCTCTTATCCCAACGAGGCGGTTGCCATGGTACCTTTTAGCACGACCCGCTCTGCCGACGGCCTTTCCATCGCCTACGAAACGCTCGGAACGGGCACGCAGGCACTCGTTTTCGTGCACGGCTGGTGCTGCGATCGCAGCCACTGGTACCACCAACTCGACTACTTTGCGTCCCACTATAGAGTCGTCGCGCTCGACCTAATCGGCCACGGCGATTCGGATATAGAGCGCACGGAGTGGAGCATCGGCACCTTTGCCCAAGACGTGCTAGCCGTCATCGACGCGCTGGCGTTGGAACGCGTCGTGCTCATCGGTCACTCCATGGGCGGCTACGTCATCGTCGAAGCATCTCGAACCCTGGGCGACCGCCTTATCGGCCTAGTAGGTGCCGACACGCTTTGGGACGTCGAAATCCAGCGCACGCCAGACGAGATCAACGCATTGCTCCACGGCTTCGTAGCCAATCTACGCAGCGATTTTGCGACAGCGGCCACGCCCTTTGTCGAATCGATGTTTACCCCTCAATCCGACCCGGCGCTACGCCGAGAAATCCTCGAAGAAATGACGGCGCGGCCCCCGGCCGTAGGATCAGGCGCCATGCAGGCTATCGTCCTCAACGACGCCAACCTCTGCGCGGGCGTGCGTCAACTAAAGGCCCCACTAAGCCTCATAAATAGCCCGGCTTTTCGCGCGACCCACACCGAAGCCGCCCAGCGCGCCAACATACATATCGACTGGATGAACGAGGTTGGCCACTTCGTTATGCGCGAAGATCCAGCGACCTTTAACGCGCTGCTAGTGGCCGCTATACGGCGCATGTTAGCTTAATATCTACGCCCCTTGGCGACTGCATGCATTTGCCATAGATTGCCTTCCTTCTAGCCCATACCAGGAGAACGCCCGCCATGACACAAACGCCTTCTACCGTCGTCTTTGTTTCGCTAACCGGCGACGAGAAAATCAACGTATACGATCTCGATGCATCCACCGGCGCGCTGAGCCTGCGCGCAACTAGTCCGGCACACGGCCCCTCCGGGGCACTCTTTTTGCACCCGACGCTCGACGTGCTTTACGACGCCCACGTCGAATCGACAACGCTAGCTAGCTTCCGCCTCGACAAGACGAACGGACAGGTCACGCTACTCAACAGCGTAGACACCGGCATTGGCATCCCGGCCCATCTCGTCACCGATAGCCGGGGACGCTACCTGCTGACGGCCTACTACGGCGGCGGCGGCATTACGGTCCATCGCCTAGCGCCAGACGGAACTATTGGCGAGCAGATCCAGCACGTGCAAACCGGCCCCAAAGCCCACGCCGTGCACATCTCGCCCGACGATCGCCACGTTATCGTGCCCCACGTCTGCCCGACCAACACCACTCGCCAGTTCCGCTTTGATAGCGAAACCGGCCTGCTGTCGGACAACGATCCAGCCGAACTGCTGCCCCCCGACGACCACACCGGACCGCGCCATATCTGCTTTCGCCCCGCCGGCGACGTGGCCTACATCATTAACGAGCAGGGCAAAACGGTTTCAGCGCATCGCTACGACGCAGACACCGGCACGCTGGAGCGCTTTCAACACCTGTCGACGCTGCCCGAAGGCTGGGAACAGGAGGGCGGTTCGACCGCACACGTCGAAGTGCATCCCAACGGACGCTGGGCCTACGGCTCCAACCGCGGTCACGACAGCATCGTCGGATTTAACATAGCCGATGACGGGTCGCTAACGCCCTTTGGCCACTATCCCGTTCCAGCAAGCCCGCGCTCGTTTAACATCGATCCCAGCGGACGCTTTCTTTACTGCGCCGGCGAAGCGGCTGATCGCATGAAGTGCTTTCGCATCGACCCCCACAGCGGTGGCTTGGAGGAATTCGATGAAATCGACGTAGGCCACAAACCGTTTTGGGTCATGGCCACTAGTTTGAGCTAGGGAGACGCGACGTGAAAAAGAATACATCAAATATTAAAATTGCCCTGCAGACTTCGCCCGACAGCGCCGAAGGCGTGCAGTTGGCCCAGCAACTCGGCGTCGAGCATCTAGCCATGTGGTCGAGCGCCGAAACCTACGAGGAATACAAAGCCATCGTAGATCAGGCGGCCGAGGCAAGACTGCAAGTGGCGACCTGCAGCAGCATCAGCAACGACGAGCGCGTCGTGCTGGCTCTCGAAGGCCGCGACGAGGTGATCGAACGCTACCAAAACAGCCTGCGCGCCATGGGGCGCGCCGGACTGACCTATCGCACCGTATCCTTTATGGCTACCGGCGTCACCAGTTCGGCGCGCGAACCGGCGCGCGGGGGCGCCAGCGCACGCGCCTATAGAGACGGGCATCGCCTGCCCGAGGAGAGCTATAGCTTTAAGAATTTTTCCTTTGATCGTGCCTACAGCGAAGAGGAGCTGTGGGAAAACTACACCTACTTCATACGCGCTGTAGCACCGGTTGCTGAAGAGAGTGGCGTGCGCATTGGCATCCACCCAGAAGATCCACCCGGCCTCACCCTGGGCAACGTGCCGCGCGTGGTCGGCAGCAGCTTTGCCGGCTATCAGCGCGCGCTAGACATCGCCGACAGTCCCAACGTCGGCCTCTGTCTATGCCTGGGCTGCGTGCTGGAAGCAGGCAACAACTGGGGCGCCACGCCGATAGAGACAATTCATCACTTCGGTGCACAGAACAAGATTTTTAAGGTGCACTTTCGCAACGTCAGCCAGCCGCTGCCGCATTTTGTCGAATCGTTTGTCGACGACGGCTATTGCGATATGTACCCGCTGATGAAAGCGCTGCGCGAGGTCAACAACGACTGCGTGCTCATTCTCGATCATAGCCCCAATATGGTCGGCGGCCAGCACACCGGCGCAGCCTTCGCCATCGGCTATATTCGCGCGCTGCTCGAACGCGCCAACGAAGAAGTCGGTTCCTAACCCCGCGATGCGGTAGAATCGAGGAGAACGGTCCATGTCCAATGCACTGACAAACAAAGTTGCCATCGTCACCGGCGGGGCAGCCGGCATTGGCGGCGCCACCGCGCGCCAGCTAGCCGCGGCCGGCGCCCGCGTGCTCATCGTAGATATCAACGAGCAAAACGCCGCTGACAATGCGGCGCGTATCGAAGCGCAAGGCGGCCAGGCGTACACGCTGATCGGCAACGTAGCGGAAGACGCCGTCGCCCGCGAAATGGTTGAGCGCGCCGTCGAGCATTTTGGCCGCCTCGACATCCTCGTGCAAAACGCCTACGGCGGCGCACCGGGTTCGCGCGGAAGCGCCCTAGAGGTTGAGCACGAGGGCTATCGCCAGAGCATGACCCAACTAGTAGACGCCCTCTATCTCGGACCGCGTTATGCCGTGCCTGCTATGCGCGACTCGGGACCGCCACCCGGATATACCCCACCGACGTGGCCGGGCGAAGGCTTTAGCAGCGGTCAGGCCCCACCGACAGAAATCGGTCGCATCGTCAACATTTCGTCGGTGCATGGCCTGCTACAGGCCGCGCGCATGCTCACCTACGAAACGGGCAAGGCCGCCGTCATTGGCCTGACGCGGCAGATGGCCATCGACTTCGGTCCGATGGGCATCACCGTCAACGCCATTGCCCCCGGCCATATCATGACGGAAAACATGCAGCGCCTGTGGCGCGAACAGGGCAACGAAAAAGGCTATCGCCTGTTTGAGCTACAATATCCCGTGCGCCGCACCGGATCGCCTGACGATATCGCCCACGCCGTATCGTTTCTCTGCTCGCCGCAGGCCTCGTTTATCAACGGCGTGCTGCTGCCGGTAGACGGCGGCATGAGTATTCAGCTGCAGGAAAACATCGTCATGGAAGTCGTCGACTATATTCGCGAAAATCCGGAACTGCGCTCGCATTTTGACAGCGCCGAACGCAGCGCACAGCGCCATTAAACGTCGTCGACGCCCCATGTCGCGCATCACCGTAGCCTGTATCCAGCCACCCTGCCTAGACGAGGTGTCCCGACCAGCGCAAACGCACATGCTCGAAGCCGGCATCGACCTGCTGTGCGAAGCACTGGAAAAAGCGCCCGCTTTCTGCTGCCTACCCGAATTTTTCAACGTCTTTGGCGCGCCAGCCGAAGAATACTGCGCACTAGCCGAAAACGCCGAAGCGGTGCGCTCCCGGGTGAGCGGTCTGGCCAAAACACATGGTGCCTACACTGTCCTACCGCTGTTGGAGCGAGACGGCGACGCCTTTTACAATCGCGCCTATCTCATCGGCCCCGACGGCCAAGCAGTCGGTTACTACGACAAGATTCACCCGACGCTGGCCGAGCGCCAACAGCTTGGCGTAGTTGGCGGCGATCGCATCGACGTCTTTGAGACGACCTACGGACGCGTGGCGATACCCATCTGCTACGACATCTACTTTCCCGAGCTTTTTGCCGCCCTCGCCCTGCGCGAACCCGATATTATTTTCTTTCCCTCGCTGCAGCGCTCCGACCACGAACCGGCCAGCGAAGCCCTGCTCAAAGCGCGCGCCATGGACACCAAGGCCTACATTGCCCGCGCCAGCTACGGCCGACGCGCCGACCTGCCGTGGAAAGCCGGACACATGTTTGGCCAGTCGGCCATCGTTCATCCAGACGGCACGCTACTGGCCAATGCCGGCCATTATGAAGGAATTGCGTTAGCCCACATCGAAGTGCCCTTCGCCTGGCAGCGCCAGCGCTGTGGCGGCTATCCAGCCGAGCCCGTGCGCCACTTTCTGCGCGAAGATCGCCGTCCCGACGTCTACGGAGAATAGACCACCATGCCCAGCGAAATGGAAGACTACCTCTTTGATCTTCACGGCTATCTACTGCTTAGAAACGCCGTGGACAGCGCGCACCTATCCGAGCTTAACGCCTTGCTCGACTCCTACCTCGACATGCAACCCGACGAGTGGCGCGACCGCATTCACCGGCCAACCAAACCGGCCAACACGATACACCTGCACAACCTCTTTGAAATGGGCGAACCCTTTGAGCGCCTCATCGACCATCCATCTTGGCTAGATCACCTAGAGCGCTACGTCGGCGGCGACGATGGCCTCTTTATCGACGAATCCTTTGCCGACGTACGCGATCAGGGGATCGCAACGCGCATGCATTCTGGTGCACACAAACGGCGCATTCGCACGCAGTTCCGCTACCACGACGGCCAGTTTCGCTGCGGGCAGATTAATATCTTGCTCGCCCTCGACGACGTAGGCCCGGGGGATGGGCCGACGATGATCGTGCCCGGCAGCCACAAGTCCAATCTACTGCACCCAGCTTTTCACGAGCGGGTCGAATCGCTCGATAAGGTAGAAGCGGCCGTCGAAGTACCACTCAAGGCGGGTGATGCCGCCTTGTTTGTCGACTGTCTGGCGCACGGCTCAGCCCGGCGCACCAACGCCGGACAGCGGCGCGTGCTCATTATCCGCTACGGCCCACACTGGGGCAACGATCGCTACGGCTACCAGCCTTCGCCCGAACTACTAGCGCGCCTGTCGCCGCAGCGACGCCGCATCGTACAGCCCTTGCCACCTCTGCTGCCGCCCGACAAAAGCACCTAGGGTTGCGCGTATATTGCTCGCGTTCACCCGCTTGCCTACATTTGCCCCTCGCAAATTGAACAGGGCGCAAACGCATGTCCAACGCACAACCCTATTATTTGGAAGACGACGGCACTATTCCCAACAATGCCCTCCCCCTGCTCGTGTACCCGAGTGCCGTGGACAGTGTAAAAACGGATCGAGCCAGCGCCTTTGAACAGCTCTTTGCCGGTAATGGCTGGACCCATTCCTGGCGCAACGGCATCTACTCATTTCCCCACTACCACAGCACCGCACACGAAGTCCTCGGCATAGCCAGCGGCTCGGCGCGCGTGCTCCTGGGCGGCGAAGCGGGCGTCGTGCTCGAGGTCAGCGCCGGCGACGCGCTGCTGCTACCGGCCGGCGTCGGCCATCAAAACGTGGGGTCTAGCGCCGATCTCATCGTCGTCGGCGCCTATCCGCAGGGAGCAGACTGGGATCTGTGCCGGCCGCCGCGCGGCCAAGCAGAGCTAGACCACATCGCCGACGTGGCCTTACCTCCGCTCGACCCTGTCAGCGGATCGACCGGCGGCATCAACGACTACTGGAAAACCGCAAAACCTACCGTGGACGGCGCGCGCTGCGCCGACCGTATCCCATCCGAAAGGAATACACCGTGATTAAAATCGCCGAAGTCATGCCCCCCTATCGCACGCCGCTGTGGGATATGGTCAAACAGTGTGGAGTCAACTACGTCGTAGGCTCTTTTGACGGCCGCCGCGGCCACGACGTACCGCGCGACGACCTGCCCTGGAGCTATACCTCTGTCATGCGCATGAAAACCGCCTATGCCGACGGCGGCTTTCAGCTCGACGTGATCGAGAGCCGGCCGCCGCTGAACAAGGCCAAGCTCGGACTGTCGGATCGCGACGAAGAAATAGAGCATGCCTGCGATCTGATTCGCGCCATGGGCAAGCTAGGTATTGAAGTCTGGTGCTACGAGTGGATGCCGGTGCTCAACTGGATGCGCACCTCGACGGCGGCCCCAGCGCGCGGTGGCGCCGTGGTGACCGGCTTTGACAACGAACTCATCAAAAACGCGCCGCTGACCTACGCCGGCGAAGTGACCGAAGAGCAGCTGTGGGACAACTTGCAGTACTTTCTCAACAAGGTGCTGCCCGTAGCCGAAGAGGCCGGCGTCAAACTAGCCATGCACCCAGATGACCCGCCGCTGTCGCCCATCCGCGGCATGGGCCGTATTATGCGCAGCGTCGAAAACTACCAGCGCCTGATCGACATGGCGCCGAGTCCCTCCAACGGCATCTGCCTGTGCCAGGGCAACTTCACGCTAATGACCGACGACCTGCCAGGCGTCATTCGCCATTTTGGCGAGCAGGACAAAATTCACTTCGTGCACTTCCGCGACGTGCAGGGCACGCCAGAGAAGTTTGTCGAAACCTTCCACGACGAAGGCAAGACGGATATGCGCGCCTGCATGCAAGCCTACAAGGACATCGGGTTCGAAGGCGTTCTACGTCCCGACCACGTGCCAACCATGACCGGCGACGACAACAACAATCCCGGCTACTCGTCGATTGGGCGCCTCTTTGCCATCGGCTATATCAAGGGCCTGCGCGAGGCCATCTACGAGGAAAAAGGCGAGCACTAAACGCTACACAATGCACGTGACAACGCCCCGATCGGCTCCTGTCCGGTCGGGGCGTTGTACTATGTCCTAGCGCTTTGCTGCCATTGAACTACAGCCTATCTTCTGCACCGTACACTATCAATAGGAAAAGCCTATATGAAACTCTACTATAGCACTTACGGCATGCAAGGGGAGGACGTCTTTGCCGCTCTGCCGCGCCTGCGCGACATGGGCTACGAGGGCATGGAAATCGCCGTAACACCCGGCTGGACCACCGATCCAATGCGCTTTGACGACGACCAGCGCAAGCGCCTGTTGGCTTTGCTGCACGATCTCGACTTTCCCACAACACCGCTCATGGCGCTGCTATCACCCTGCGTAACGGGCGAAGCGCGTCCGGCGATGCTGGCCCAGTTTGCCGCCACGTTTGATATGGCTCAGCAGCTGCGCGTCAGCGAAGAACCCGCCGTTGTCACCACTACACTCGGCCACCCCAAACCCGCCTGGGATACCGACCGCGAAGCCATCGTGCCGTTGGTCAATGAGGTCGCCGATATGGCGGCGCAGCGCGACGTCATTCTGGCCATTGAGCCGCACGCCGGCGGCGACTTTGAAACGCCGGAAAAGGCCGTCTGGCTCATGGAGCAAACAGACCATCCACATCTCAAGCTCAACTTCGACTACAGCCATTTCTGGGTCGAAAACATGGACCTATCACACTGCATCGCGCTCAATTTGCCCTATGCAGTGCACAACCATATCAAGGATGGATTTATCGACGACGAAGGAAAAGTGCGCTATTTGCTGCCGGGCGACGGCGCGTTAGATATCGGCGCATATGTGCGCGCCGTGCACGCGGCCGGTTGGGACCGCTATATCTGTCCAGAAGTCACCGCGCAGATTTGGAAAGACGCTGCATACGACGCATGGGCAACGGCGCAGCGCTGCTACGACGCACTAGATGCGGCTCGCCGCACGCTATGACAAACGAAGGGCCGAGCAATGCTCTGCTCGGCTCCTCTAATCACTCCTTTAGCTGTCCATTCGTTCGACGCCGCTGCCCTTTTCGGCCGCCTGTTCGGTAAAGGCATGCAGCGCGCGGTCCAACAGCGCTTGGGCTTCACTTTCGTCTTTGCCCCAAGCCACGATATCGACCGGCAGGCGCTGACCGCTGGCCGTGCGCTCACTCAGCGCGACAAAGGCCTTTAAATAGGTGTTGGGCAGGGCCTGCATCACGCTGTGCAAAATCGGGCCACACTGCGATTCGGGCAGGTTCACCGCCACGCGCAGCGCGGCGCGCGTGCCGCTGTAGAGCGCGGCGATTGGTCCCTCTAACACCTCGCGAAACAGAGCTTCGACCTCGCGCGGAGGGCCGGGTAGATTGTAGATCACCGTATCGCCCAGCTGCGTTTCTACGCAGGGGGCCACGCCGGCCGGATTGGGATGGGCTTTGGAATGAGCCGGCCGCGTCGCCATTTTCAGCAATCCCTCGCTAACGTCCTCGCGCTTTTCAATATTTCGACTGGCCATAAAACGCTCCACGAGCGCTTCATCCACCACCACCTCTTCGCCCTTGATCTGCGCGATGGCCTGGACCGTCATATCGTCCGGCGTTGGTCCTAAACCACCCGTCGTAATAATGATTTTTGCACCGCGCTGACAGGCGTTCTCAAAGACGCTCGTCAGCTCGTCCATCTGGTCGTCGAGAATACAGATGCGGCGCACGTAGCCGCCCAGCGCCGCGATTTGCTGCGCCATCCAGAACGCGTTGCTGTCTTGGATCTGACCGTTTAGCAGCTCCGTGCCGATGGAATATAGCTCGATTGCAGGTAAGTGGTTCATATGCTCTCCTCTGTGGCTAATGAACTTGCACGGCCTATAGGCCCGCGCCGCCGTCTACGGTAATCATCGACCCCGTGATCATCGACGCCTCGTCCGACGCGGCAAATAGAAACGTCTTCGCGATATCTTCGGCCTCGCACAGACGCCCCAGCGGCGTAGCCTGCTTTCTCCGCTCGTAGTTTTCCGGATTATCAATGCTGGTAGCCCAACTATTAGGACTGTGTTCGGCATCGCCGCGAATAAAGTTCGTGTCGACGTGTCCCGGCGAAACGAGCACGCAGCGGATGCCGTCTCTTGCATAGGCGGCCGCCGCGCTGCGCGTTAGCGCGACCAGTCCCGCCTTACTCACGCCGTAGGCCGGGCTGCCGGCCCCTTGGCGAATGGAGGCGAGTGAGCCAACCAGCAGCATTACGCCGCGCCCCGCTCGCCGCATGGCCGGCGCCACCGCTTTGATGCCGATAAAGCAGGCGGTCAGGTTAACGTCGATAATGGTTCGCCACATCGCTTCCGTCTGTTCGTCAAAGCCGACGCGCACGTTGCTACCCGACAGGTTGACCATCAGATCTAGGTGACCAAA
>JAYOKQ010000131.1:0-10415 GCA_038119905.1 Gemmatimonadota bacterium
ACATAATTCGATAACACGCTATCGAAGGGCGCATGGGAAAATTCGGAAGAAGAAGGCCAAGTATAGGCCGGCACCAAAAGAAGAATTGAAATCGTTATAAACATGATAGTTGAGCGTCGGTGATGGTTAGGTTTTTTTATTCTTCGTGCTGCTCGTTTAAATATATGTGCACTGCATCCAATTGAAAGCATGAGATCTGCTAAGTGCGTCCAATAGATTGGATTGTCGGGGGGGGCTTTTTATTGCGTGTCAGCTACATATGGCTTATGCGGCAAACCCCTATAGGACAGGTCTTACTCATTGATTCGGACTTCTACCATAAGTCGGCTCTTGCGATAATGGAGAAGGGAGTATGGGGCGAACAGGTTTTTTTCATGAATCCCTTTTACTCCTACTTTTTGGCGCTGATTTATAGTCTATTCGGAGTGCAGTGGGAATGGGTTTGGTTGCTGCAAGCGCTTATGGGCTGTGCGATTTGTTATGCGACTTATGGGATTGGCCGTTCGCTGTGGGATGAGATGACGGGCTGTATTGCAGCGGGCCTATTGGGATGCTGTGGCGTGCTAATTTTTTATGAAGGGGCGCTGCTGACGGCCACGCCCATTGTTTGTTTTAACCTACTTGCCCTTTATCTGTTACTTGGCAAGCGAAGTCCCTTAACGGGGGTTAGAAGCCTGGCAGCCGGCATTTTGCTCGGTTTGTCCGCCACCGCACGTCCCTTCAGCCTGCTGGTGGCTCTGGCTTTGTTGTATTGGATATATCGAACACCAGATTTGCGCTTGACGCGTCATGGATCATTGCTATGGGCAGGGGTCTTATTGATCCTGCTGCCCGTAGTGCTGCGCAACTTTTTGATTGGCGGTGAGTGGGGCCTTACGACCTCGTCTGCGGGGATGAATTTTTACGTTGGTAATCACCATGGGGCCAACGGGATTTATGCCCAAGTTGATTTCCTTTCCTCCGCAGAGCCTAACCATGAGCGGGAAGAGTTTATTGCAGAAGCCCAGCGTCGCTGCGGTTGTACCCTGACGCCGCAGGGGGCTTCCCGATATTGGCTGGGTGAAGGACTTCGATTTATTTGGGAACAGCCGATTGATTATTTGCGCTTGATGGGCAAGAAAGCCTATTGGTTTGTCAATCGAGTAGAAGCCCAAAACAATCTTAGCTTCTATTTTGCCCGTGATTTTATCCCACTTTTAAATTGGACCCCCATCGGTTGGTGGTTTTTTATGCCACTGGCGATGGCAGGCTGGTTTCACGCATACCGGGACCGGACCGGACAGGCGCTCGAGCTATATGTGCTCTGTTATATAGCTGGCTGCATGCTGTTTTTTGTATCCTCTGAGTATCGCTTGCCTATCGTGCCCATACTTGCTTTGTATAGTGCCCACTGCCTACGGGTTGTTATACACCTATGCCAAGAGAGAAAAGTGTTCGAATTATGGCCTATGGGATGTATTGCCGTGGGGATGGCTGTCCCTGTTTTATACGGTACGGTAGACGCAGAGCGTCTTATGCTGCGTCGCGTTGACTACTATAATTTTGGCGCACTGTATGAACGCCAAGGGATGCCGAAAAAAGCTGCTGATCTCTATGGGAAATCACTGCGCATAGACCCGAACTTTGAACCGGCAGTAAGGGCGTTAAATCGGTTGAAATTAACAGGAGAAACTCCAGGTCATACAGCCCGTCAATTGGGGGATTGGGCTTTTCAGCGAAGCGAATTTTCGCGTGCAGTTGAACAGTTTAGCCGGGCTGTTGCGCAAGGTGATAACCGTTCGGAAACCTTGAACAATCTGGGATTAAGCCTGTATAAAGTGGGAGATTACAATGAGGCAGAGAACGTATTTTCTCGGCTTGTCCGAGAAAAACCAGCCTATGCAAAAGCGTACTTCAACTGGGCTCTCGTTCTTATCGCAAAGGGAGATCCCACTGTAGCTGATTCACTTCTTATGAAAGCTATAGAACATGATCCACGCTATGGACAGGCGATCTATCGCCGCGGCCAATTAGCTGCAGAACGAGGTGATGTCAAAGAAGCTATCTTGCTGTGGGAGGAGTTGGATCAACTCGTCGGTGGGGATGCTAGTTTGCGCAGTAAAATCGAGGGGCTAAGGGGGGACTTGTGAGGAGCGTAGAGGACGCAGGCTTTATTCGTATACGAGGGGCCCGTGAAGGGAAATTGCAGCAACTGGATCTCGATATTCCGCTGAATGCGGTAGGTTGTATAGTTGGACGCAGTGGAAGTGGACACCTTGATCTTGTTGAGCGCGTTCTATACGGAGAGAGTCGTGCTCGTTTTTTACGCACGCTGCGGCCGTTTGAGCGAGAGGGGATAGCAGGGGGATTACGGGTGGATGTCGATGAGATATCTGGATTACCTCCCGTCGTTAATTTGATGCATTCCCGGTCTGATTCTCGTGAGACGCTCGGTTCCTGCACGGCTATAGAGTACCGTTTTGCACCGATCTTTCTCAGCAATGCAACGTGGGTATGCCCAGAGTGCGGGGGGGCCTGCGCCGCGTTTCGTCCAGAAGAGGTGGAAGCTGCGGTGGTCGAACGGCTTGGATTGGCACGGGTGTTGGTGTTAGCGCCGCTACCGGAAGGGGCTATAGACGAGGAGGGTGAAATTTGGCAGTCGCTGCTTCAAGCCGGTTTTGTGCGCGTGCGCGTTGCTGGAAAGATCTGTCGGTTGGAGTCCGCTGCCGTAGATTGGGTGGGGCAGCCAGTTGAGGTTGTCGTAGATCGGTTGGTCCCAGGGCAACAGGATAGTCGGAGGTTTTTAGAAGCTGTGCGAACAGCGCGGTCCATTTCGCGCGGTAGAACGCTAATAGTGGACGAAAGCGAGAGGCTGTGGCCATTTCATCAGGCGGTTACCTGTTTCTCATGTCAGCATATACTGGGGGAGTTTACTCCGGAGCGGCTAATGACTCCGGGACCATTCGATGGGGTGTTGCTTTGGAAGGAGACGAGTTGGGCTCAGCTGAAAGGGGAGACAGTTGGTTTTCTACGGGAGATGCTTGAGGATCGCCATACGTCCGCAAACGGAGCCGAAGCGCTACGCGAAACCTTAGATATCCTATCTGCATTAGGCCTGGACCACCTTCCCCTTACTCGGCGAATACAGGAACTTTCGCACAGTGAAGACCAGCGCCTCCGCTTAGCTCTCTGTTTGGCTGCAAATATGGCTGGTATTGTCTATCTATTTCGTGGCCTTATTAGCTGTGTGGAAGCTTCTTTGAGAAATGCGATTATACGTGGAGTGGAAACTTTAGTTGAACAGGGGAATACTGTTTTACTGGTCGATAGTTCATATGAAGCTCAACGTCTGGCTTGCTGCGTTTGGGAGTTTGTGGCAGGTAGCGCAACAATAAGCAGTGCCCCAATAGATGCCTTGGAGGCTGAGCCTTTTTCTGGAACTGAGAAAGGGATTCGCTGGCGCATCAACGGTGAAGGCGATTGGGGGGTGGTAGATCTTTCCTTTCCACCGGGCAGCATACTCGGTATCGTCGGAGAGGCAGGTAGTGGAAAAACACGGCTATTAGCCGATGTAATAGAACCGCTTTTACGCGGAAAAGGGAAGCCGTATAACGCGCTATGGGGGACGGGTAAGCCCCGCATTTTTACATTTCGCCGTCCCGTCGGAGAAGAGCCTCTGATCCATCTGCTGGGTATAGATAAACTGGTAGCAGACCTTTATGCAGCAACGCCGTCGGGAGTTGAGCGGGGTTTCCCCCATGATTTTTACCGTCTGGACAAGATGGGGGGGCGGTGTCCAACCTGTGCTGGCCGGGGGATGGTAGACTTCTCGGACGATTTCGCTGAAGATTTGGCTGGAACCTGTCCGGCCTGTGCGGGGCGGCGTTTTAGGGAAGACGTCATAAATATTACCCACCGTGGCCAGAGCATTGCTGATGTGATGGATATGACGGTTGATGCGGCCTACGCACACTTTGCGCGCGAACGGCTCATATCGACGCGACTGAGTTGGTTGAAAGAACGCGATTTGGGTTACCTCAGTTTGGGCGCACCAATCAGTGAATTAAACGAGGTCGAAGCGGTGCTCGCCCAATGGGCGATCTCTCTTCGCGGAAAGCGAACCGACCGCGATGTCTTCTTAATTGACTGGTTTAGCGGGGGGGTCCATCCAGCGGATGTAGATATCTTTGTCCGCGAATTCAGGGACGTAGCGCGGGCTGGTGGAACCGTGTGGGTGGCCGACGGGCATCCGCAAATACGGTCCGTATGTAGCGTTCTATTGGAAATTAAGTGGGTGGCGGGACGGCGCGTCCTCCGGTCTGGCCCGTAGAATGGGGAAAACCTTGTCTTACATATGCATAGAGAAGGTGCGGTTGCCTTGACGTTTTGCGGAAAAGGTATCAAATTTTAGCGTTACACTTCTTTAGAATGCATACGCATTGGTAGAAAAGTGCGTACTTCCAATAGCACATCAACTGTTAAAGAGGGGGAGACTTAATGGCCGAGAGCACGGCCGTTCCCGTTGATCCGTCAGCGGGGCACGAAATGGACGAACGGAAGTCGGTCGTTATCCTTTTTTCCGGCGATTCCGGCGATGGAATGCAGCTAACCGGTGATCAGTTTACCAATACATCAGCCGTGCTGGGCAACGATGTAAGTACCTTTCCCGATTTTCCCGCTGAAATTCGCGCCCCTGCCGGCACGATACCCGGTCTCAGCGGTTTTCAAGTTAACTTTTCTTCCGACGAACTCTATACGGCGGGTGATTCTCCCCAGGTCCTGGTTGCAATGAATCCCGCGGCGCTAAAAGCCAACCTCAGCGAGCTTGATCCGGGGGGCACAATCATCGTCAATACGGATGCTTTTACACGCAACAATTTGCGTAAAGCCGGTTACGAAGCCAATCCACTCGATGATCCGTCTTCTTTTAGCGGCTACGAACTACTGCAAGTACCTCTGACGACGCTAACGCGCAACGCATTAGAGGATATTGATAGTTTGTCTACGCAGGCCCGCGATAAATGTAAGAATGCATTCGCGCTTGGCTTGGTATACTGGATGTTTTCGCGGCCTTTAGAAACGACACTGCGCTTTTATGAAACAAAATTTGCCAAGATGCCCGACGTGGTTGAGGCTAATACGCGTGCATTAAAAGCTGGCTATAACTACGGCAATACCGTCGAGGCGTTCAGCGGCCGAGTAACCGTGCCTAGTCGGGCCGTGGTGGAACCGGGGGTCTATCGACGAATCACGGGTAATGAGGCTGTTGTTTATGGTCTCGTCACCGCAGCAAAAAAAGCGAATTTACCTCTCTTTTATGGATCGTATCCCATAACGCCTGCCAGTCCCATACTCGAAGGGTTGGCGGCCCTCAAAAACTTTGACGTACGCACATTTCAGGCTGAAGATGAAATCGCGGCCATGGGATCCGTTATAGGGGCTGCTTTTGGTGGGGCGCTTTCGGCCACTGCTAGTAGTGGTCCGGGTATTGCCCTCAAGAGCGAAGCAATAAACCTGGCTGTCGTAATGGAACTACCGATGGTCATTGTAAACGTGCAGCGCGGTGGGCCAAGTACTGGGTTACCCACAAAAACAGAACAGGCCGATCTACTTGAAGTGTTGTTCGGGCGAAACGGCGAAAGTCCGATTCCGGTTGTTGCTCCTGCAACCCCGGGCGAGTGCTTTGCGTATACGGTCGAAGCTTGCCGTATTGCTGTTCGTCATATGACACCGGTCTTCCTCCTCACTGACGGCTATATCGCAAATAGCTCCGAACCTTGGAAGATTCCTGAAGTCGACCAGATTGAGGCCATTGCCGCCGTCCATCGCCAGGATCCAGAAGGTTATCAACCCTATATGCGGCAAGAGGATACGCTGGCTAGGCCGTGGGTTGTCCCAGGTACCCCAGGAATGGAACACCGGATTGGCGGGTTGGGTAAGCAGGATGTGACGGGAAATGTATCCTACGACCCCGAAGACCACGAGCATATTGTTAAGACGCGGGCAGAGAAGGTGGCTCGTATAGCGGACTTTGTTCCAGAACTGCACATCGATGGACCCGAAGAAGGTGACCTGTTAGTATTGGGCTGGGGGGGGACCTATGGGGCCATTCGAGAGGCGGTTGCCAGGAGCCAAGCCAAAGGACTCAAGGTGGCCCGTGGCCATCTTCGCTTTTTAAATCCCTTTCCGAAGAACTTGGGAGAGGTGCTAGGGCGTTACAAAAAGGTGTTGGTACCAGAACTCAATATGGGGCAGCTGGCTTTTTTGCTACAGGCTCACTTTCTAGTTCCAGTCGAAAAGCTCAACAAGGTCCAGGGACGGCCTTTCCAAATTCGCGAAATAATGGCAAAGATCGACGAACTGGTCGATTAGCCCTAGGAGATATGAATAGCTATGAGTGAAGCCGTAGACGTGCCAAAGGCCCTCACGAGAAAAGACTTCGTTTCCGATCAGGAAGTGCGCTGGTGCCCGGGCTGTGGAGACTATGCCATTCTCGCCCAGATGCAGAAGGTTTTACCCGATATTGGCGTGCCGAAAGAAAATATCGTATTTGTCTCTGGAATCGGTTGTTCAAGCCGGTTCCCCTACTATATGAATACCTATGGTGTTCATTCTATTCACGGTCGCGCCCCTACGATTGCCACGGGAGTTAAAGCGGCCAATCCAGATCTCAGTGTTTGGGTAATAACGGGTGACGGGGATGCGCTTTCAATTGGTGGAAATCACTTTCTCCACTGTCTGCGGCGAAATGTCGATCTCAAGATTATCCTTTTTAATAACCGCATCTATGGCTTGACGAAGGGGCAGTATTCACCCACTTCGCTTTCGGGGCATAGGACCAAGTCCTCGCCTATGGGGTCGATTGATTATCCGCTGCATCCCATGTCGGTTGCCATAAGCGCTGAAGCAACTTTCGTTGCTCGGACGCAGGATACCAATACAAAGCATTTAAGCGAAATATTACAGCGAGCAGCCGCCCATAAGGGCACAGCGTTTGTCGAGATATATCAGAACTGCGTCGTGTTCAATCCCACCGCTTGGGATCATACGACTGACGCAGATGTGCGCGACGACAACATTTTGTTTTTGCAAGACGGGCAGCCGCTTATTTTTGGCAAGGATCTGGATCGAGGGATTCGCATGAACGGGTTCAGTCCCGAAGTTGTGAATCTATCCGAAGTTGAAGAGAGCGAACTTCTAGTGCATCACGAAGAAATGGATAACCCCAACTACGCCTATATGTTAAGTCGTATGGAAGATCCAGCAATGCCCCTTCCTTTTGGCGTGCTCCGTTCGGTCTCGCGACCTTCCTACAACGATTTGTTAATGGATCAGGTGACTACTGCAGCCGAACAAAGAGGGACGGGAGACCTACAGTCGCTCTTTACCAGTGGAGATACGTGGACGGTCGAGTAACTGCAATAAGAGGCAAATGCAAGCCCCGGGGACTCATACTGCTTAAAGACAGTAATTAACGTGAGGAGCCGACCTTCAAGGTCGGCTCGTTTTGTGGGGGGACTTTATGCTCGCACAAATAAGAGCAATAACTTGCCTGTGTTTGATGCCATTCTTAGGGATGGGAGAACAGGTCCATGCTGAACTTAATTGGAATGTTCTGCAGGGGGAACGCCTCGTTTCTCAAGGAGATTGGCTGCGTCTAAAACTCGAGGTATTGGCCCTTCGGCTCAGTTATCCTGCCTATCGGGTATCCCTCGAGCTGAGCGAAATACCCTCGATCCATTTTACTTTTGTCGCCAGCGGCGGCATGGCCAAGCACGTTACGGAAGAGATAGAACGCGAAGCCGCGGAACAGGTGCTTTCATACCATGCACAAGGGATACGCGACCAGCTGGAAAAATTACTAAAAGAAGAATTTCCCATGCTCTGGGAGCGCTTTAATCGGAACGTAGATTTCAGTGGAGAGTTTATGGGACCCGGAGAAGAGTGGAGTGATCCTCCACGTCTCATAGGTGAATGGAAGCAGGATGCTTATACCTGGGCGCCCTAAGGGGGGATGATTAAGTGCAAACAAAAAAGATTGCACAATCTATGCAGGGTGTTCCCGATGAAATTCAAAACATCATCGGCCCTATAGTTCAGCGTATTGGAGTTATTAACGGCGATTTCGAAGAGCAACTCCTCGATCAAGAGCTGTGGGCATCTGTAGACTTGCTGCAAAATATGGGCATTAAGCACCACCAGCTTTTTGAAGATATCATAGCCCGTATTGAACAGGGCCAGCCTAATGAAGTGCTAAAAAGCTGCGTCCGACAAGGACGGGTTGCCATAGGTGACTGGCTTTTCTCGCGTTTTAAAGACATTTCCCAGTTGGACAGTCCTAACAGCGGTGCTCTTCGCGCGTTCGAGCTATATCTCTCCCAATTAGATGCTCTTTGTGCGCTTAATTCTACCAGTTCCATATCTCTACGGCAGCACGATGCCCTTTTTAAACGCCTGTCCAGCGATAGTGGGTACACTGCCGGTGTAAAATGGCTAAAAAGGAATCTGCATTCGAGATTTGGTATACACTTTACTCGTCAACTCAATCCACAGCTGATAACGCGTCACGCGATGATGATCCAACTGCCTCGCCATCTCCTCGCTATTGCCAATCGGGTGGGGGAAGCCGAATTCTTCTTATTGCGCAGAGTGAAAGCGCTTTACGAAGAATTGGATACTACCTATAACCTATTTTTATCAAAACTTGACGGAGTGGAGGAAGAAGGGGAACTCGTTTCACTTTCCACTGCAGCTGAGCAGGTCCGTGATGAAGTCGATGAGAGCTTTAAGCTTGTTGGCATGGAAGTAATGAATTACTACGAGGATATTCGTTCGGCAATGAATGCCGAGGTTGAAGCCTGTCTACTGCGATGGATTCACATATTAGACCAGGCGGGAACCGTTGGGGTCCAACAAATAAAAAATCTGACAGAAGATAGAATACAAAACCAGAAGGATCAGCTTCTGGGTCGCCTTGCCTATTGGGGAGGGTATCTGGTTGGATTTGCCGGCGTACATTCTATGGAACTCGAAATGGCACGGTTGCAAAACGACTTACGTCATGTAATAGATGAGACCGTGCTGCAAATAAATGCTCGGTTACGCGAAAAACTTGTGGCCGAATGCAGTGGGGTTCAGCAGCGGAACCGGGAAACATGGACTCAGCTTCGCGAATTGGCCAATGCTAAAATTCCCATAGACCAAGTCCGCGAACAAGTTGAGTCCGCCCGTCAGTCAATTGTCGAGTTTCTCGATGGGACAATTCAAAAGCGAGTGCGTTCTATCGGGGCTAGTGCTGAAGTAGTTCAATTGATTGATTTACTTTCGGAACGGTTTCGTCGGTTGGTAGATTCCACGGCTGAATATTATCAAATCGTTGAAATCGAAGATATGCCGATGCAAGAAGGTTTTGTGCCCCGTCAGGTGCCGCTAAAAAAAGCCCCTTTGCGCGCCGTAGTAGCTTCGTTCATAGAGCAGGACCTTATACGCAGGTTGGGTGACGTTAATCGCGAGATGATTGAACAAGTGAACGTGGTGCTTGCGGCGATAGAACAATATACCACTTCCGTCAATTATAGCATGGGAACAATTGCTGTAGAACTTAGAGAAGGGGGTAAAAATGCCGAAGAGTTAATTGGTGTTGCTCTCGGTCGAATGCAGCATGCGGAGGATAACTTGCTGCATGAAGTGGCACATATCGAACGTGCAAACGGCGAAGTTAGGGAAAAAACGATTGCTTCGGTTGCTGACGTTGCTCGTCGCCTGCGCCAAATGGTCCTTGATGAGAGCGTAAGCCAAATGCAGCGCGAGGCAAAGAAGTCAAGTCGTAGTAAATCAGTCCCTCATGAAAACGCTATAAAGACAACCCAGTTAACTGAGGAGAAAGGTGATCCCACGAATTGGGGGGTAGAAGAGGAATTAGGTCGAACAGAAACACTTGGTTTTGAAGCTATTTCAGACTTGGAACAGCAGCTTGATGAACGGGTCCCTTTCACCTACCGCAGGCTCTTTCGAACCTCGCCGCTCGAAGTAAGTGCGTTTCTAAAAGGTCGTTCGGGCGCGTTGGGTACGATTGAAACAGCTGTCGGTCGGTGGAATAAAGGACTTTTTTCGGCTCTTGTTATGGTGGGGGAACAAGGCAGTGGTAAAACTAGCCTTATTAATTGCGCGTTGGAACAAAAGCTCAGCGATATGCCCGTGGTGCGTCATCGTATGCGTACGACCTTGGTAGAGGTCGATGGGTTAGCTAATTTGTTGGGCCAATTGCTTGGATTGCAGAGCGAAAGTATGAGCCGCTTAAAGGAAGACGTTCTGCTATCGAAGATGAGGCGTATCATTATACTTGAAGACGTGCATCGGATGTACGTTCGCTCCAAGGGCGGACTTCAGGTTATGCGAGAGTTTTTGGATTTCGTCGATGCTACAGGTAGTCATAT
>JAYOKQ010000132.1:0-8285 GCA_038119905.1 Gemmatimonadota bacterium
CCCCTATATAACGCGGCAATACCTACAGCCTCCATCTGAGGGTGAGAAAGAGGCTATAGATAGAGAGGATGGAGAGGGGCGCCAACCTTGTGATCCAGAAGACTAGCCCCTATATTTACAAGTTCAATTTATAAACATATTTAAGTGCTTATTCGCTCTGTTGAAATGGTCGAGTAAACAGCTCAAAAACGCGTTATGATTAGAGAATTTTACGAGGGACGGACGGTCTTACTGACGGGCGGAACGGGATTTTACGGTCAGGGGCTGTTGGCCAAAATAATGCGTTCCCTGCCCGATGTAGTTCGGATCTACGTGCCGATTCGACCTGGTCGGGATCGGGAGGGCACGCCAATTAGCGTGGGTGAGCGCCTCAGCGCACTCTTTGCAGAGGCGGCTGTATTTGACCGCTTTCGCCGGGAAGACCCGGCCGGATTTGCCGCTGCCGTTGAAAAGGTCGTCGCCATTGAGTGCGATATGCTCAAGCCCGGACTGGGCCTGTCCGACGATGTGCGCGAACGCCTAGTAGACGAGCTGGATATTCTCGTCAGCTGTGCCGCTACAGTGTCTTTTGACGATCCCCTTGATCACTCGTTGCAACTCAATACGCTTGGTCCACAGGAATTGCTCGAGCTGGCTCGATTGGGACGTAAAAAGCCCATTCTCGTGCACGTTTCAACGGCCTATGTCAACGGTCGACGCGGGGGATTGATCGCCGAAGAACCGCTGCCGTTTGATCGCGATATAAAGCAAATCGTAGCCGGCGATATGCAGGGTGCTCCCTTTGACGTGGAACGAGAAATTACCGAGGGACTGGACCGCTGTGCGGCCATTCGCACGCGCGCCGAAAGTTCGGAGCAGGAGGCCATATTTCGCCGAGAAATTCTCGAACAGAGCCGATCCGGACAGCTTTCGGAGGCACGCCTAGTAAAACTCATGGAGGGCCATCGCAAGCGCTGGATCGAGAGTGAGTTGGTGCGCGAGGGGATGGAAAGAGCTCATGCGCGGGGCTGGAACGACGTCTACACCTATACTAAGGCGATGGGCGAACAGCTGTTGGTGAAAAAACGCGATGAGGTGCCTTTGGTCATCGTGCGCCCGGCGATAACCGAGAGCAGTCTGGCCGACCCCGAGCCGGGGTGGATCCATGGACTCAAGGTGACCGATCCGCTCGTCGTTGCCTATGGACGAGGCGTGGTACCTGATTTTCCAGCGCGCCGCGGTGCGGCAATGGATCTGGTCCCAGTCGACATCGTAATCAATGCGATCATCCTTGCGCCCACCCAGGCCGTCGTCGATTCTGTGCGCGTTTTTCATGCGGCTACCAGCGGAGAAAATCCCTTTTACAACACCGACATGTTCGAATACGTGAAGGGCTACTTCAATGCCAACCCGCTGCTAGCTAAAGACGGTTCGCGTCCCGAATTGGTCGAATGGACCTTCCCCAGCGTTCGCGCCTTTCACCGCGCTTTTCGCTGGCGCTATATGTATCCGTTGGAAGTGCGGCAATGGCTCCTTGACAAGGGGCCGCAGAGCGACAAGACCAACAAGAAAAAACGCCGTCTCGCTGCGATGAAGACGCGGCTAAAGCGCGTGCTCTATTTTGTCGATCTATTCAGTCCCTACACGACGCTGGACTGCCGTTTCCAAATGACGCAGATGCTCAAACTCTACGAATCGCTGCCGGCAGAAGAGCGGGAAATATTTAATGTGGACGTGCGCGAAATCGACTGGCAGCAGTATTATCAGCACATTCACCTGCCCGGACTGCGCCGGCACATCCTCAAAAACGAAGGCGGAGCAGATCCAGTATTTGCTGAAATCGACGCCTAGCGGCGTGCGACGATCTGCCCCATCTCCCGCGGCCTTTGCTGAATTATGTACCCCTATCTACTAAAAATTGGTCCGATCACAATCGCCAGCTTTGGCGTCATGGTCGCGCTGGGTTTTTTAGCTGCCCTTCAGGTGCTCACGCGCGAACTGCAGCGAAGGCAGGTAGAAGACGGGGCGGAATTGGCCTCGTCGATCATCACTACTTCCATGATCGGTGGGCTGATCGGCTCTAAGCTTTACTTCGTTCTTTTCGAAACGCCGTCCAACTTAGAGTGGGGCGAGTTGTTTGACGTGATCTTCTCGGGCTACGGGCTTACCTGGTACGGGGGCTTTATAGTGGCCACGAGTACCGTCGTCTGGCAGCTACATCGCCGGTCTGCTCCCGTACTGGAGGTGGCCGATGCGGCGGCTATTGCCCTAGCGCTGGGCTATGCCATTGGTCGCATGGGCTGTCAGCTCGCTGGCGACGGCGATTACGGGGTGCCGACCGATCTACCATGGGCCATGGCCTATCCCAACGGAGTGGTGCCGACGCTGGAAAAAGTGCACCCTGCACCGGTGTATGAGACAGTGGCGCATTTGTCAATTTTTGCTCTGCTGTGGCGCATGCGAACCAGATGGACGCGTCCCGGCCAGAGTGCCTGTATTTATTTGGTTTTGGCCGGACTTGCGCGCTTTGGCGTGGAGGCCATTCGGATTAACCCGCGCGTGCTGTGGGGGTTCAGTGAAGCGCAGCTGATCAGTCTGGCTATGATCGCAGCGGGATGCGCATGGGGGATGTGGATGCACAGTGGCGGTAGTCAACAACCTCGGGAGGAAAAGAATGAGTGAACTCGTGCGCTATCCGCGCATTTCCAGCTTTAAAAGCGCAGCGGCTTTTCGCGATCATCTATCCGCTATCGGCGTTGAGATGGGCTGCGATGACGAAATTGAAAAGGCGCCCACCTCACCGCTGGCCGCCCCCCATACCGTGGGCGATTTTACGGTGGGGAACCGCTTTTGCATCCAGCCGATGGAAGGGTGGGACGGCACGACAGACGGCCTGCCTAGCGAGCTGACGCGCCGACGCTGGCATAATTTTGGTCTTAGCGGTGCCAAGCTCATATGGGGCGGGGAAGCCTTTGCCGTGGTGCCAGAAGGGCGGGCCAATCCGAACCAGCTGATGGCGCGACCCGAGACCGAAGGGGCCATGGCTGAGCTGCGCGATATCCTGCTGGCGGCGCACGCGTCGTCCATGGGCGGGAGCGACGATCTATTGCTCGGCCTCCAGTTGACGCATTCTGGGCGCTTTTGTCGTCCATTCCGCAAAGATCGCATGGAGCCGGCCATCCTCTATCACCATCCGCTGCTCGACGGTAAGTTTGGTCTTGATGCGCACTATCCGCTGATGGAAGACAGCTATATCGAGGACTTGATCGGCCACTATATAACCGGCGCGAAACTCGCTTGGCAGGTGGGCTACCAGTTCGTCGATGTGAAGCACTGCCACGGCTATTTGGGCCACGAGTTTCTCAGCGCCTATCACCGTCCTGGTCCCTACGGTGGATCGTTTGAAAACCGCACTCGCTTTGCGCGAGAAATCATCCAAGGCATTCAGCGCGAGGCGCCTGGCTTGCAGATTGGCGTCCGCTTAAGCGCGTTTGATTTCGTGCCTTTTCGACCCGATCCGGATGGGGGGGACGAGCGCCGCATGGGGCCCGGTATTCCCGAAGATTTTTCAGCTGCGCTGCCCTACGAATATGGATTTGGTCTCGATGCGAGCGACCCGCTGCGCATCGATATGTCGGAGGCCGTGCGCTTTATAGAGATGCTGGGTGAACTGGGGGTTCGTCTAATCAACATTTCCTGTGGAAGTCCCTACTACAATCCGCATATTCAACGTCCGGCGCTCTTTCCACCTTCGGACGGCTATCAACCGCCGGAAGATCCCCTTGTGGGCGTAGCGCGTCAGCTTGATGCTGTGGCCGAGCTTAAAAGGCAGTTTCCCGAAATGACGCTCGTCGGTTCGGGCTACTCCTATCTACAGGAGTATCTGCCACACGTGGCTCAGCACTACGTGCGCACCAACCAGGTCGATTTTCCCGGACTGGGTCGAATGGTCTTATCCTATCCCGAACTGCCGCGCGACGTATTGAACGAAGGTCGTATGCAGCGCAAGCTGATTTGTCGAACCTTTAGCGACTGCACCACGGCGCCGCGTAACGGTATGATATCGGGCTGCTTCCCTCTGGACGCTTTTTACAAAGGACGAGAAGAAGCCGCGACGCTCAAGGCGCTCAAAGCGGGGTAGGGCGATGGTCGATTTAAGCGGTTCAACGGCGATTGTCACGGGAGCGGGCACGGGTATTGGCCGAGCCGTTGCCCGTGCATTGGTCGGAGCCGGCTGTCGCGTAGATCTGTGGGGGCGTCGTCTTGAACAGCTCGAGGAGGCGGCCCTCAACCTCGATCCTGAGCGAGTGCGTATAACCCGCTGTGACGTGTCTGAGCGGGTTCGGGTAGACGCCGCCGTTGCCGCGCTGCAGTCGGCTTGGGGCCGCGTGGATCTGCTCGTCAACAACGCCGGTATCAATACCAACCCGCGTTCCATCGCCGAGGTCAAACCGGAAGATTGGGATCGCACGGTGGCGATCAACCTGACGGGTGTTTACAACGTTACGCGCGCCGTTCTACCGGGTATGAAGGCGCACCGGTCCGGGTTGGTCATTAACATTGCTTCGATTGCCGGTTTGCGCGCTAGTAAATTGGCAGGAGCGGCCTATTCGGCGACCAAGCACGGGGTCGTCGCGCTGACGAATGCTCTCAACGAGGAAGAGGTCGAAGACGGCATCCGCGCCTGCGCCATCTGTCCGGGTGAGGTGGAGACGCCGATTCTGGACCAGCGCGTAGAGCCGGTGAGCGCAGAGCGCAGAGCCGCTATGCTTCAACCAGAGGACCTCGCCGAGGCCGCGCTCTTTGTCGCTGGTCTCCCCCCACGTGCCTGCGTGCCGCTGCTCGTCATCAAGCCGACGGTACAGATCTTCCACTGAGCTCTGTCTTTGGGCAGAGCGCCGATGCTACGACAGCCCCTTTAAACCATGACCGGACAGGATGCCGACCAGCGTAGCGTTCGCGTCCACCTCGTGCTCGGTGCAGTAGGTTTTTATGCCCTGCCATACAACCGCCGAGGTAGGTTCGACGCACAGGCCTCCGCGCCCTAAATGCGCTACGCCTTTTTCGATATCTCCTTCTGTAACGGTTACGACACAGCCGTCGACGGCGCGCAGTGCCCTTAGCAGCGCCGCGCCCCGCACTGGTTGGGGCAACGCGATGCCCTCTGCGCGCGTTGGCAGGGGGTGGGGAAAGGGAGAGACGTCTGAGGCGTTGTTTTTCCAAGCTGAATACAGCGGTGCGACATGCGCTGCCTGCACGGCGACGAGTTTGGGCAGGCGATCGATGGCACCTGCTTCGATCAGACGGACAAAGCCGTCATAGAGACCGAGTAAAATGCTGCCAGCTCCGACGGGGCAAAAGACGACGTCGGGGGCTTGCCAATCGAGCTGTTCGGCCAGTTCAAAGGCCAGCGTCTGCAGGCCATAGGTAAAGAGTGGATTCCACAGGTGCGATGCGTAGACGGAATCGCTCTCAGCGATATATTCCAGCAGGGCCTGCGTAGCGTGGGGGCGTGGCCCTTCAATGGGAACGAGTTCGGCTCCGTAGCGGGTGATTTGAGCGAGTTTGGCCGGTGAGGCCGAAGCCGGACAAAACACCTTGAGTTCGATGTCAGCTCGGGCGGCGTAGGCGGATAGAGCGGCTCCCGCGTTTCCAGACGAATCCTCGACCGCCTCGCGCACCCCGTTGCGCTGGGCATAGCCCATCAGCAGGGCCGCGCCGCGGTCTTTATACGATCCAGTCGGCTGCAGGTAGTCGCACTTGAACAGAGTGCGTCGACCGGCCACGTCAAAGGGTACGAGCGGCGTCATGACCTCGCCTAGCGACAGCGCGCCGGCCCATTCGGGCAGGGCCTCGGCGTAGCGCCAAGGAGTGGGTGGACGTTCGCTGATTTTCCGTCGAGGAAAAGCCGCCGGTGCCGGGATGCATTCAATAGGGCCGGCGCAGTTGGGGCATTGGTAGGTGCGCAGCGGATCGATGTCGCGCGCGTTGCACGCGGGGCAGTAGAAGCGCATGTCAGCCGGCGGCGATGGCTTGCCGCGTGCCCTCTAGGTCGAAGCAGGCCCGCTGGTTTTCGCCCATAAAGCGCTGGGCCAGCGCAATCGCCTGCTGCTCGCTGAGGTATCCATCGTCGACTTCGGCCTGCAGGCTGCGATTTAGCCAACGTCGCGCTTGGATGGAATAGGCAACTGCCGAAGTTGGCCAGCCGGTATCGCCGCCGAAGCCAAAGAGCTTGTTGGCCGGCGCCGCGTGGATAAAACGGCGCACAAAATCGGAGGAAGAAAAGGGATCGATCGACCAAGCCCAGCATAGGTCGGCCCAGACGTTGGGGTAGTGCTTAACCAGAGCGATCAACTCTCCGCTGTAGGGATAGGCGATGTGCATCAGGACAAATCGACACTCTAAATAGCGCGCCAGCAGCGAGCACAGGTTGCCGCTGCGTATGCGGTCAACGGGCATGCGGTTGTTGCCGGCATAATATCCGGTGTGGATTTTAAAGGGTAAGTTGTATTCGATCGCTAGTTCGACGCCGCGCGCCCAGCACCAATCGCCCAGCACCAGCCGTTCTTTCTCTTTGATGGGGTCGCCCTTGAGTACCTTTGTCAGCACGGCCTGTGCCTCGTCGTCGCTGCGTTCTTCCCAGCGCAGCGTGCGATTGTAAGCGTGCTGGGCCTTGACGGCGATCGCGCGGGGGCCATGTAGGGCAAAGAGCGCCTCCATCGCTCTGCGGAGCGAGGGTAGGTCGACAATTTCAACATCGGTCTCTGCGTGTAGCGCCGCTGCGTCGATTTCCCCATTGCAGAAACCGGCCCACGATAGGTCGTAGAGAAAAAAGTCGCGGCCGGATTCATCGGGCATGCAGGGCCAGCAAAAATCGTCCGTCTGCACGTGGTCGAGGCGTGCGCGGTCGCGCAGTAGGTGCAGCCGTCCGCCTGGTTGTCGCCATTCCATCAGCTGGACGTTGGCTCTTTCGAGTTCGGGAGGGCTGAAGTCTTCCATGCCGTAAAGTTCGTGCGCAAGGATGGAGACGGCCTCGCCATAGCCCGTGTGTTGCACTGCTTCCCAGGCGCCGGAAATGCCGGCAAAGCGTGCGGCAAAGTCGCCGCTGTTCGCATCGGTCAATCGCTGTATAGCCTGCGGCGTAGCACCGGCCGATAGGAGGTCCGCGGGGATATAATTGCCAAAAAGATCCTGCAGTATGTCGGGTCCTTCTTCGACCCAATCGCGCTCTTTGCGCAGATGCTCATGCGTATCGATAAGGGGTGTTTCTGCGATGAAATACTGCAGGTCGGTTGTCATGTAAGGCCTCGCTGAATCGGTGAATAGAGGGGTCGTGCAGCGCCGTAGGGTGGGATGATATTGCAGCGGCGCAGACCTGTCAATACGGTGCTTGTGTAGCGCTATAACTTGGGATATAATGGGACATTATGGACGTACATCCTTTGGTTATTCACTTTCCGATCGTGCTGATCCCGCTCAGTGCTCTGTGCGATATGTACGGACTATGGCGTGCGGAGCAAAGCTGGCACCGCGTGGCGTACAGCCTGCTAATTGGCGGCGTGTTGGCGTCGGCACTGGCGGTCTTGACCGGCAATGCTGCGGCAGCTTCACACTGGGGGCGAGCAGGGGTCGATCCCATACTATCCACGCACGAAAATTGGGCGACGGCGACCTTGCTGGGCGGTTTGGCACTCGTACTGGGCCGCCTGCCGCTCCACCTGCGCCAAGCGGCGCACGGGCGGCGCGTGCTGCCATGGATCTTAGGCACATTACTCGCGAGTGCGTTCGTTGGGGCCGCAGCCTATTACGGCGGGATACTAGTTTACGAGCACGGCGTAGGTGTGCGAGGCGGCTGAACGAACTTATCCGTGGTAAAACATCTGCGGTAGGCGGGTTGCCAGTTCGGGATAGAACCACAGCGCAAGCAGCAGCAGGCACTGAATGGCAATAAAGGGCAAGGAGCCGCGGTATATTTGCGGTGTGCTAATAGTAGCTGGCGCCACGCCGCGCAGGTAGAACAGGGAAAAGCCGAATGGTGGGGTGAGGAACGAGGTCTGTAGATTGAGGGCGATCATGACGCCGAACCAGATGGGGTCGAGTCCCATGGCGAGTAAGACCGGACCGACGATGGGAACGACGACAAAGATGATCTCGAAGAAGTCCAAGAAAAATCCCAGCAGAAACATCACGACCATCACCACAAAAAAGGAAACCGCTACGCCACCGTGCATGTTGTGCAGGTAGTGGGCGACAATATCATCTCCGCCGTAACCGCGAAAAACCAGCGAGAAAAACGACGCGCCAAT
>JAYOKQ010000132.1:8385-10275 GCA_038119905.1 Gemmatimonadota bacterium
TGCATTCGCTCGCTCTCCGGTATGGGCGGTGCGGATTGGGGACGGAGCAGGCCGACGCCAACGATATACGCGATGTAGAGCACCATTAGCAGCACGCCGGGCAGTAGCGCCCCCATAAACAAATCGCCTACCGAAATAGATGTGGGAGAAAAGTTCCCCATCTTGAGTTGGGCCTGCTGATGGGCTGAAGAGACGACGTCGCCGAGGATCACCAGCACAATGCTGGGCGGAATGATCTGTCCCAGCGTACCCGAAGCGCAGATAATCCCCGTCGCCAATTCGGGCGAGTAGTTGCGCCGCTGCATGGCCGGCAGCGAAATGAGTCCCATGGTAACGACGGTCGCGCCGACGATGCCGGTCGAGGCGGCCAACAAACCGCCGACGAGGCAGACGGATATGCCGAGACCGCCGCGCAGGCCGCCAAAGAGCTGCGACATTGTTTCGAGCAGATCTTCGGCGATTTTCGAACGTTCGAGTACGACCCCCATAAAAACGAAGAGCGGTACGGCAATCAGCGTTTCGTTGCCCATGATGCCGTAGATCCGAGCGGGCAGGGCGTGTAGGAACGCTTCGTCAAAATGTCCGGTGAGCAAACCAATGCCGGCGAAGAGCAGCGCCGTGCCCGCGAGACAGAACGCCACGGGAAAGCCTGATAAGAGCACGACGAAGGTCGCGATAAACATCGCGAGGGGATAGAATTCGCTCATTGCGATGTGCGCAGCGTGGCCAAACTATCGCGCATAGTGGCAATGGCCTGCAGAAAGAGTAAGATGCAAAACAGGGGAATGGCGGTTTTGAGAAGGAAAACGGCCTCTAAGCCACCGCCGTCTTTTGATCCCTCCAGCACGGCCCATGAGGATAAGACATAGGGAAGGGAGTAGTAAAAGAGAACGACGCACATCGGAACGAGCAGCACAGCGCTGCCAATTAGGTTAATCCAAGCCTTGCGTCGTTCGGATGCAGGTCGGTAAAAGATGTCCACGCGCACGTGCTCGTCGCGCGACAGGGCATAGCCTGCGGCCAGTAGAAAGGTGAAGGCATGCAGGTAGAGCACGATCTCCTGCATCCATACCCAGCCGCGCTCAAACGCATAGCGCAAGACGACGATGGCAAAAGTGACCGCGACCATACCGAGGGTGCACCACGGAATAATCTGGCCGATCCGGCGATTAAAGCGCTCCATTAGTCCTGCGTCAGCGCGCGCGCCAGCGTATAGGCTTCTTCGGAAATCCGCGTGTAGGAAACCGACTGGGCGCGATAGGCATTGAACGAATCGTAGACTTTGTTTGAAAGTGCGTCTTTCGAGGCGATCTCACCGACGACATCGCGCGCAACGCGGCCAATTTCTTCGAGTACTTCGTCTGAAAAACGCTTGAGCTCTACTCCGTGTTCGCCAACTAGCGTTTTGAGCGCGAGGCTGTTGCGGGTAGTGAATTCGGCGAGCATGTCTTCGTTAGTAGACTGGCAGGCATAGCGCACGATATGCTGTAAATCGACCGGTAGTGCATCCCACGCCTCTTTGTTGATCATCGCTTCCATCGTCGTGCCGGGCTCGTGCCAGCCGGGCCAGTAGTAGTAGCGTGCCGCCTGATGAAAACCAAAGGCCAGGTCGTTATAGGGACCGACCCATTCTGTCGCATCAATCGCACCGGTTTTGAGCGCCTGGAAAATTTCGCCCCCCGGTAGATTTTGCACCGTGGCGTTAAGGCGGCGCAGCACTTCGCCTCCCAAGCCAGGCATGCGCATGACCAAGCCAGAAAAATCATCGAGTGAGTTGATCTCTCGGTTAAACCAGCCTCCCATCTGCACGCCCGTATTGCCAGCGGGAAATGCCTTGAGGCCAAAGTCGGCATAGAGCTCATCCCAGAGTTCTTGACCGCCGCCGTAGTA
>JAYOKQ010000133.1:0-10259 GCA_038119905.1 Gemmatimonadota bacterium
AGTCGTTGGCGCGCTCGAGTTATGCCGACATAACACAGTCGGCGCTCTTCTTCTCTGGCCTGCGGATTACAACGGCGTTCCTCTACTGAGCGCGCTGTCGGGAAGAGGTTTTCTTCCATGCCACACATAAAGACAACAGGGAACTCAAGGCCCTTGGCGCTGTGCAGCGTCATGAGGGTGATGGCATTACCGGTGTCGCCGCTTTCGTCCATTGGAGACATCAAGGCGATTTCTTCCAAGAAAGCATCCAGCGTCGGTTCGTCGCGGGTCTCGGAAAATTCGGTCATAAATGCAATGAGCTGTTCGACGTTTTCCTCGCGCATCTGCGCTTCTTGAGTTTGCTCCTCGCGCAGCATGTTCAGATAGCCGCTGCGTTCAAAAACCTGCTGCCCCAACGTTGGTAAATCGACCGTGTGGCGAGCCGCTGAGAGTTCATCCATAACGCTTTTAAACTCGGAAATTTGCTTTTTGGCGCGCGCATTGAGTCCTTCGACGAACTCTAGTTGCCCCATGGCGGCATAGAGATTGAGCGAGTGGTTAAGGGCATGGCGCTGCAGGTAATCTAGCGACGTGTCACCAATGCCGCGCCGCGGCACGTTGATGATGCGGCGCAGGCCAACGTCATCTGCTGGGTTGGTCAGCAAGCGTAAATACGTAAGGATATCTTTGATTTCGCGGCGTTCGTAAAAGCGAATAGAGCCGACGATAGCGTAGCGCAGGCCCGAGCGCTGCAGCTCTTCCTCGAGTGCGCGCGACTGTGCGTTCGTGCGGTACAAGATGGCGGCATCTCCGGGGGCGTACCCGCCTGATCCGGTTAGCTTACGCAGTGATTCAACGATAAAACGCGCCTCGCGGCGGTCGGTGTCACACTGGACTAACTCGATTAAATCGCCGTCGTCTCCGTCGGTCCACAGCTGTTTGCCTTTGCGGTCTTTATTGTTGGAAATGACCTGATTGGCCGCCTCTAGTATGCGTTTGGTCGAGCGGTAGTTCTGCTCTAAACGCACCGTTTTTGCTTCGGGATAGTCGCGTTCAAAATCGAGAATATTGCGCAGGTCAGCCCCGCGAAACTGGTAGATTGACTGGTCGTCGTCACCTACAACACAGAGGTTGCGGTGGTGGGCTGCTAGCTGGCGACAGAGCATGTACTGCGGGCGGTTGGTGTCCTGATATTCATCGACGTGGGCGAAGCGGAAGCGCCGCTGGTATTTTTCCAATACGGCGGGGTGGTTGTCAAACTGCCGCACGCTCTCTACGAGAAGGTCGTCAAAGTCCAGCGCATTGTTGCGCCGTAGATCGGCTTCGTAGGCGGTATAGAGTTCGGCAATCAGCTTTTTGTTGGGTGCTTCGCCGGCCTCTCTAGCGAAGGTCAGCGGGTCGACCATTGCATTTTTGGCGCGGCTGATCTGAGCGATTACAGCGCGTGGGGTTAGGTCTTTGTCGTTGATGTTTAGAGATTCAAAGACGCGTCGCATGGCCGCTCGGCGATCTTCTTCGTCGTAAATGCTGAAGCTGCGATCCAGGCCGAAATTCTCCGCCTCGTAGCGGAGGAGGCGCGCGCAAATTGAGTGAAAGGTGCCGATCCATATCTCGGAGGCGGCTTCGCCAACCAAATGCTCGACGCGTTCGCGCATTTCGCCGGCCGCCTTGTTGGTGAAGGTTACGGCGAGAATATTCCACGGCGCTACCCCAAGTTCGTCAATGAGATGAGCGATGCGATAGGTCAGGACCCGCGTTTTGCCCGAACCGGCACCTGCCAGTACGAGCAGAGGACCTTCCGTTGCCGCCGCTGCTTCGCGCTGGGCGGGATTTAACTGATTTAAAATGGACATAGAGGTGTCGAAGTTTTCACGGGGAGACGTGAATGGAGGACTGTTGGGGGTGCATGTCATATATAACCGTTCAGAAGGAACTCCGTCAAGCCGCCTAGTTTAGTGAGCCGCGTTGCGCTTGGCGTTTAACCAGTCGCTTCGCTGCTTCGTGTTCGGTATGTGTGCGGCTAAAAATATGAGTTCCATCTCCTCGAGCTACAAAGTAGAGAAACTCGGTCTGCTCGGGGAAAAATGTCGCTTTGAGCGCAGCCTCGCCCGGGCTGCCGATCGGGGCGGGAGGCAAGCCGCGGTGCCGGTAGGTATTAAACGGGGACTCGACGCGCAGATCGGCATTGGTCAGGCGCTTTTTGTGCACGCCCAGTGCGTACTCTACGGTGGCACAGGATTCGAGCCGGCGATTGAAGCTGAGCCGGCGTAGGAAGACGCCGGCGATAACGGGACGCTCCTGGGCGACTTGGGCTTCTCGCTCAACGATAGAGGCCAAGGTGACGGCCTGATGTAGGTCGAGTCCAATAGCTCCCAAGCGGTCTTCCGGAACGCCGGCGAGCACGCGATGAAATTGATCGACCAAGCGTCGAATTACTTCCTCTTCGCCGTCGTCTATCGCGAAGAAATATGTTTCGGGAAAGAGATATCCTTCGAGGGTGGGAGCTTGGATGCCTAGCGTGGCTGCAAGCGTCTCGCTGCCACTTAGCTCGACAAAGCGCAGCGAGTCGACGATGCCTTGTCGGGCCAAGACGCCGGCCGTTTCGTGGCGCGTTAGTCCTTCGGGAATGGTAGCTCGGCGCATCTGCAATGGCGCCTTGAGTAGTTGTTGAATAACCCCTGGTGTATCGCGCAGGCCATTGAGCGCGTAGGTGCCTGCTTCGAGCGCCTGCGACAGGCCCTGAAGGCGCACCGTCCAGGCAAATATGCGGCCGCTGCGCACAATACCTTCTCGCTCCAGTTGCGCGCCTATCGCGCGGGCGCTGCTGCCCGGCGCTAGGGTTATGCGGAGCGTTTCGTCCAAGCCAGTCGGCCGGCTGTATATCCAAAGGGAAAGGGCTGCACCGGCGGTCAGGATGAGTAGGCTGATTACTAACAGAAATACGTAGCGCATCGTGATTTTTTATTGAGTATGACTGCAATGAGTGGGCTTTTCAAGAAAACAGGGCCCTAAGGTAGCGTCAAGTTCGATCTTGGGTAAATAGGCGGAGAAAGAAATCGCGCAAGGGAGGACTGAGCGGATGGGGGCGAGGAACGTTGTGTATATCATCCGCGGCTTGGCCAGACGAGGCGCTCGAACGAAGGCCGTCCGAAGTGGGGATGTCGCGCAGGGAGGATTTAAAGGTTTGGTAGCGCTGTCGGCGGCGCGCATAGGTAGCTTCTACGTCGTCCATGAAGGCGGGGCGGCGCTGGGGCCAGGTTTGCTGCGCTTCGTCGAGGGCGGGTCGCAGCGCAGCTAGTGACCGGCTCATGCCTGGGCATTTGCGATGGGCGGAAAGATGGATGAGGCGGTGGTCTGATATGAGCACTTGCCCGTTAATACCGGCATGCGAAAAGGCCAGCGATCGGCTCGTGTCCTTGAGCGAACGGCTGTTCATCATGCGGCTGTGCTGACTTACTTGAACCAATTGCTGTAAGAACGGGGCAACGGCTTCTGGAGGGACGATCTGATCTGAGGGGCGGACCAGCGCTTCGACCATTGCACTGCGTAGAATCTGGTCGTAGCGGTCCTCGAAGATTTCAGGATCGCCAAAAAGCTCCATATATAGATTGGGCCCTACCGAACATATGGCACCGACTTGGCCGGGGTGGCGTGGGAACGCTCCGTTGAGCGCATGAAGCTGGTAGGAATGCTGCTGCATTACAGCTTGAATATCGCGCGTCGAAGAGGTTGAACCAGCTTCGGTAAGATAGGTTTTAACTTGGTCCCAGACCCAGTATTGTTGGGGTTCCCCGCTGTGCGCTAGCTGTTCAATCTTAAACGTTCGCACCGGCCACGGGCAGGCATCTGCGGCGGTAAAGGACGTATAGGCAATGGTCGGTTGCCCCTCTTCGACGCAGTTGACTGGTAGCGAGGCCTTTCTTTGGGGAGGTAAGAGGCAGCTAAACTGCACGGAGCGCTGCTGGGTCTCACCCATCAGAATCTCGGACTCACCGGCTAAAATTGCCGTGGGCAGCGGGTTTTCAACGTGGACGCGGCTAATCACTCCGGTATCCTGTAGCTTCATGCCGCGCTGCAGCGCTTCTGTGAGCGTGATCATATCGGGTGGATCCGAAGAGAGATGGGAGGGAAACAGAGGATAAACGGCCATATTATCCAACTTGCCGCGCCGTTCGTACTGCGGAGGGCCTATGACGAGTTGCTCGAGATGAGTGGCTAGGCTCTTTGAGAGGGAAAGGCTCATGGGCTTAGCGCATAAAGGCGGCGGCTAGCTTATACATCCCGGAAAAAAAGCCGAGACTGCTGTAGCCAGCGAGTACCATCAAACCGATACAGAGGGGAAAGAACGCCACCATACCTCGATCCAACTGGGGGCTGGTGCGCAGCTGTAGCACGGCGAGCATGGCATCATGGCCAATGGCCGTACCGAGCAGGGCCGTGCCGCCAGCAATCCAAAACTGAGCTTTGGACCAACCCAGGGCATAGTCGAGTATAAGCACGGTTGAAAGGGTGGAAAGAATGCAGACGGGCCAGCGCAAGTGCCCGCCGAGAAAGCGATTGAGGCGCAGCGCATAGAGTGCCGCAGCGGCATAGGGGCCTAGGAGGAGAATGCCGGCCGTCAGTCCAACGGCAAAGGTGAGCACAAAGCGCGGTGCGGGATCCCAAATAGCAATGGCAAATCCGGCTGCAAAGCAGCCTCCTAGAAAGCCGCGAGCGGAATAGAGTCGTTGGCTAAAACTGGCCATGGGGTATTCGTTCGAATGCACCGATCGCGAATGCGCTAGCGATAGAGCTCTTCCTCGCTGGCATCAATTGTGGATAGTATTTGCGCCGCTCGCTGACGACCGTCCAAGCCCGCACGGGCAATGAATTTGGGTTGGTCGCCCAAAAAGACGATAGCCGGCTCCGTTCGCTTTGTATCGAGCTTAATGACATCGCCTTGCTGCAGTTCGGCAATTTCCTTGAGGGGGAGGGAGCCCTTCGCAATCTGGACGAGGACGGGAACCCGCATCTTGCTAAGCGAGCGATTGTTGGCTACGGCGTCGCCGCGCGGCTGTTCGCGTTGGGTTTGGTTCGATTGGAGGTCTAACCGCGGTAAGAGCGCCTCGAGCGTGGAGAGGGGATAGCACAGGCTGACAAGGCCGTTGGCGGTATTTGAATGTGCTTCAAACGCAGTGATGATGGTCGGATCGCCGGGCCCGGCTACCTGGACAAATTCCGGATTGGTTTCATAGGTCACATCGGTCACTTCAAGCGGATAATGTGGTTCCCAGGCCGTTTCGACGTCACCGAGCAGACGGCTGACGAGCTTGTTTACGATGCCCTGTTCGATCTGGGTGAGGGGGCGCATATCGCCTTCGGGGGCTTGCCCCTTGCCGCCGAGTGCTCGGTCTACAATGGACATCATGAGTTCGGGAGCTAGGCAGAGCACCGCTTTTCCACCGGTCGGTTCTACGGTGAAGCTAAACGCTCCGCATGGATTGGGGAGTGAGACAATAAACTCGCCATAGAGGGGCTGATCGACGAAGGCTAAATCGATGTCGACGACTGTGCGCATCGCAGTCGATATCGTCGATGAGAAGAGCCGGGCAAATTGCTCGTGCAGGCTTTCAATGGCTCGAATTTGGTCCTTGTTGACGCGCTGAGGTCGCTTAAAGTCGTAGGACATGGGTACTCGGGCGAGTGGATCTCCAAGCGGCGCGGTATGGGCGGGCATAGCAGGAGGACTCGACGGAGTTACCTGCTCTTCACCATCGCGTTCGTCAGCCATTGTCAGTGGGACCTAAAGGTATGTAAGAGTTAGATTAAAGCGCCTCGTCTGCTCTGCGAAAAGTAGAGAAAAGTGGATGGAGTGTCAATCGGATTTGTCGCGGATAATCGACTCCATTAAAGAAAACGGGCATCTTGCCGATTTAATATTAAGTAGTATTAAGTCATATTACAAAGAGGGCGAGGTGTCCTCTCAATAATTCCTTTTGACAGGAGAGACCAAGGATGGTCAGGCAAGAGTCTATGGAAGGTGCACTGGATGGATCCATCCAGTGGGGAATGGAGGAGAAATCCGAGCTTTTACTGAAGCTCTACGAAAAATCTATCGACTGCATGGAACAGGCCGTGCACCTGATGGAGAAGGGAGAAATGGTCGCCAAAGGAGAGCAACTCGTCCGGGCTCAGGACATAGTTTTGGCGCTGGGGGATGCCGTGGATCCCAAGGCGGGTAGTCCGTCGCTTGGGGGGAATTTACAGCGAATATATATGTATGTGTACCGTCTGTTGATTCGCGGCAATACACAGCTTGATGTAGATGCTATTCACGAAGCGCGTAAGCACATGGTACGACTGTATTCGGCCTGGCGTGATATCGCCCAACAGACAGTTGAATCGGCGCGTCCAGTGCAGAGGGCAATCTGTTAATAAATAGTTGATAACTATGTAGATAAGCGCTTGACGCTTAATGCCTTAGCCGTTATCTTGTCAGACTTGTTAAAGACCTTTATTTGGACTGACAGGTGTGGTAGATTCCCAGGTTTTAATTCGTATTGCAGGCCTTTCGCACACGTATCCCGGCAAGGGTAAAACGCCCGAACGCCGTGCGTTAAAAGATGTCCATCTCGAGGTGTTGAAAGGCGAGATGTTGGCTCTGCTCGGGCCCAACGGCAGCGGTAAGTCGACTCTTCTACGCATATTGACTACGGCGCTCAAGCCGACGGAGGGCCACGTGCAGATTGGGGGATTCGATCTGGGCAGTGACCCGCGGTCGGTGCGCAAGCAGCTTGGGGTCGTTTTCCAAAAGCCTGCGCTGGACCGCAAGATGAGCGTGGTAGAAAACCTCGTCGCTGCAGGGCAGCTCTACGGTATAAATAGGGGCATTTTGGCTTCGCGCATATCCAGTCTACTCGAGGGATTGGCCCTGGCAGACCGCCGCGCAGAGAAGGTCGAGGCGCTGTCCGGTGGCTTGGCCCGCCGAGTCGAACTGGCCAAGGCGCTGTTGCCTGAGCCTAGCGTGCTCATCCTCGATGAGCCGACGACGGGGTTGGATCCGATTTCTCGCCAGGAATTTTGGAACGAAGTTACCCAACTGCGCGGTGAGGGTACCACCGTGATTGTGACAACCCACCTTTTGGATGAGGCGGCTGTGTGCGATCGGGTAGCGATTATGCACGAAGGACAGCTCCTCCGCTGTGCGCCCCCCCCAGCAACTTCAGCGGTCCATCGGCCGGCAGGTGCTCACGCTTGAATGTGCCGATCCCGATGGACTTTTGGCACAGATAAGAGCCGATATGCATCTCGAGGGTAGCGTGGTTGACGGAGCCCTTCGTTTTTCGCTCGAAGATCCATTTAGCTTAGATCGCCTCCTCGCGCAATGCGCCGACCAAATCGAACGTCTTACCTTAGCCCATCCCTCGCTCGACGACGTTTTTGTTGAGCTAACCGGAAAGCGTCTTGTGGGGCGAGAAGAGGGGGGATTATGAGTGCTACTTGGGTGCTTGCTCGCCGCGAAGTGGTTCGATTCGTGCGCCAGCCAACGCGGCTATTTGGCAGCCT
The DNA here is from genome assembly GCA_038119905.1 of Gemmatimonadota bacterium. Lineage (GTDB taxonomy): Bacteria > Latescibacterota > UBA2968 > UBA8231 > UBA8231. The sequence goes on from JAYOKQ010000133.1 coordinate 7,525, forward strand.
TGCACAGCCGCTCATGTTCTGGTTTTTCATGGGCTCGGGTTTTTCGCAGTCGTTTTCTCTGCCGGGGGAAGCGATGGGGTACGGCGAATTCTTCTATCCAGGCATCGTGCTGATGCTCCTGCTCTTTGCCGCCATTTTCTCCACCATCACCCTTATAGAAGATCGGACGGCCGGTTTCTTGCAGGGCGTTTTGGTTGCACCGGTGTCCCGTCTGAGCATTGTGATGGGTAAAATCACTGGGGGCACTGCTATTGCTCTGCTGCAGGCTCTGCTCTTTTTAGCCTTTGCTCCGCTGGCGGGTATTACGCTATCCGTGGTGAATGTGCTACAGCTCGTGGCCGCGTGCATACTCATCGGCCTGGGCTTTACGGGACTGGGCTTTTTGGTCGCTTGGTTTATGGATACGGTTGCCGGTTACCACGCAGTGATGAGCGTGGTCTTTATCCCGCTGTGGCTGCTGTCCGGGGCCTTGTTCCCCATCGAGGGGGCGGCCCCGTGGCTAGAGTGGTTAATGCGCTTTAACCCCGTAACCTATGCAATGATAACGCTGCGTGCGGCTTTTTATATGGGGCCAGAGCAGCTGTTGGCGGACGGCGTATTCCTTCGCGCTCTGGCCATTACGGTGGGATGGTCGTTGCTAACCACGCTCGTTTCGGTGGGTGTCGTGCGCTGGCGTAGCGATGTCTGATGGAGGAGTGCTACAGATGGTAGAGCATGTAGTAAATGACCACGCCGCTTAACGATACGAAGAGCCAAATGGGCCAGACCCATCGCGCTAGACTTCGATGAGAGGCGAAGTCTTCACGCCAGGCATACCTAAACAGGACGGCTATGAGCGGCACGTTGACAGCAGCCAAAATTACGTGCGGGATGAGAATGCCGTAGTACAGGGGACGTGTCCAGTCCAGATGGGGATAGGGGACGGAGCCCACTTGGGCGTGGTAGATGAGATAGGACAGCAAAAACAAAGCAGAACAGGCCAGCGCGCCTAGCATGGTCATCTTGTGCCGCTGCTGCTGGCCTTGACGTATAAAGATATAGCCGAGAATGAGCAGCAGCGTGCTCAGTGAATTCAGCGCTGCGTTAAGCGCGGGTAGGTCTGTCGCTTTCATGATACCCTTTGAATGGCAGTAGGACCCCGGACTAGGAGCAGGCCGATATGGACATAATCGACGCACACCATCACCTGTGGGATCGCAGTCGGTTTCGCTACGGTTGGCTAGCGAGTGTGCCCGAGATTGACGCGGATTTTCTGCTGTTAGACTACGTGGAATCTACGAGAGGAACAGGGGTAGTCAAGTCCGTTTTCGTGCAGGCAGACGTCGACGCTGAGTTTGCTCTGCAAGAGACTCGATGGGCCCTTTCGCTGGCTGAGTCCGATGCTGCGGTAGACGGTGTCGTTGCTTGGGCTCCGGTTGAATCAGACGATCTGCTCGGCTACCTAGAGAAGTTGGGCTCGCACGAAAAGCTCAAAGGAATTCGCCGGCTCATACAGGGAGAGGGCGACGATTTCTGTGCGCGTCCGCAGTTTATAGAGGGGATGCGCACGCTTGCCAAGGCCGGGTATTCGTTCGATTTATGCGTGTATCACTCGCAGCTTTCGGCCGCGATTGATCTCGTGCGCAGTGTTCCTGAAATGGCATTTGTCCTGGATCATCTGGGAAAGCCTCCCATCCGCACGGGCGACATGGCGCCTTGGGCCGCGCATATACGGGAACTGGCCGCGTTGCCCAACGTACAGTGCAAATTATCGGGTATGGTTACGGAAGCTGACCCTAAAAACTGGACCCCCGAACAGCTACGTCCTTATATCCATGTTGCATTGGAAGCATTTGGACCTGAGTGGATCCAGTTTGGCAGCGATTGGCCGGTTAGCTTGCTCGGGATTTCGTATGGGGCTTGGATTGATATTGTTCGTGAGGCGGTTACAGATTTAAGCTCGAGCGAGCAAGAAGCGTTTTTTTACGGCAATGCAGCTCGTTTTTACAGACTTTAAAACGACTTTGAACTAAATGTCGCCCATCTTCTTCCGCTGAATATTGAGCTCTCGCTTATTTTCTTCTTTCTCTTCCGTCACTAGCTTCTCTCGCTCACTATCCAACTCAATGCGCTTCATTTCGTCGTAGTAGGAGCGCATATGGGCTTCCTGTTGCTTCAGAGGCCGCACATCATCGCTCAATTTATCAACTTTGTCCTGATAGGATTGCATGCTGTCACGTAAGTTAACGAGTCTGCGCTCCAATTCGTTCAGCTTGGGACGGAGCTCTGTCACTTCATTGGTGAAGGCTAAAATGGAGCGAACGCCCATAGCAAAACAGCCGATGATGATGACGCCCGTAATGATTTCCGTGCTAAGCAGTCCGTTCACAGAATCCATAGGGTGTGATGCTCTCGCGCGATTAACAATTAGGTGCAAATGTTTTATTTGCGGTGGAAAGTAAATAAAAACGGGGGGGGCCGCAAATGAGAGATTGCTTATAGCCTATATCGGCATGGATGCAATGATGGTCGATCGTACGCTGGGTTTGTGCTGTTAAAATAAATGTGTTAGCCTCCTTCCTTCCCATCTGAAGTAAGTTTCTCGTCTCTTCTCTCAAATGGAGAATTCCATGAGCTTCATAGTTAGATGTGCGTTTGCTATAGTCATCTCCAGTGCGCCACTATGCGCGCAGGTAAATGGCGAAAATGTCAACCTAGTTCGATTTGGAGAGGAGGCGCGTTATGCTGTATTGGAA
>JAYOKQ010000134.1:0-8317 GCA_038119905.1 Gemmatimonadota bacterium
CGACGCCGTAGCCGCCGTTGGCATCGATCACTTCTTTGACGCGCTGGCCGATCGGGTGCAGGTGCACGTGTCCGGGAACGAACTGGGTAAACGAATTGGCAATGGCGATGATCGGTTTGTGAAAGTCTTCCGATTTCATGCCCGTAGCGCGCCACAGCGCGCGTGCGCCGGCCATGCGCCGTCCCTGCGTAGTCGTACTACTGCGATATGATTTTTTGCTCATCGAGAACTCCTCTTAGAATGCCTGTCCGATAGAAAAATAAAACTTCATGGGATGTGCGCGGTCAAATCCATCGTTAAAAGCGATGTCGAAGCGCAGCGGAAAACCAAAGGTGTAGCGCAGGCCTAGGCCGTAGCCGTCGACCATGCCAGCGGGGGTGACGAGATGAGACCAACGCAGGTCTTCTGATCGGCGCCATACCTGAGCCCGGTCCCAAAATGCCACTAGGCCAAAGGTGCGGTGCTGGAAGCGCAGCTCGCTGCGCACGTTGAGCCCGATGCGTCCACCGCCAACGGCCTGTACGGCGTCGCGGTCGACGCCGCGTAGCGAGCCCTCACCGCCGTAGAGCTTCCAGTAGAGCTGAGGCAGGGCGCGTCCGCCGCGCAGTGAAGCGGTGCGCGTGCCCTGAACGGCCACGGCGGCTACTAGATGCTCTGATAGGCTCAGGTAGCGTCGGGCTTCAACCTGGCCGTCGAGCACGGACGTTCCTCTGGCGCCTAGCTCAATGGCAAAGAGACCGCTCAGGCGCAGCAGCGAACCGCGGCGGGGTGCGATGCGATCGTCGCGCGTATCGCGCAGCAGCTCGGACGTAAAGCTGACAGAGCGCGAACGCTCCGCGAGGATTTCTTGCCATAGCTCATCAACGGGTATGCTGCCGAGAAAATAATCGTCGGGTATGTCACTTGCCTGCGTATCGTCCGCGCCAAAGGGATCGTCTGTGCCGAAAGGATCGTCTGCACCAAAGGGATCGTCTGTGCCGAAGGGATCATCTGCGCCGAAGGGGTCGTCGATGGGTTCGGAAGTGTCGTCGGTGGCCCAGTCGATGCTGGGAGCGTATTCGATCGGACCGGCTGGTTCGGGGCGGTTGTGTGAGCGAACCCACGAAACGGCGAACTGTCCTTGGTATATCTCGCGCCAAATAGTTGATAGGGTGCCGCGGATCTGCCACAGGCGCTCTATAGAGGGGTAATCGTAGGTGACGGTATTGATGTATTCTTCGGCTGCTAGTGGACCGCCAAAGAGCAAAAGTCCGTTGAGAACGGAATCGTAGGTCGTGAGTAGATCGTACTGACGCGGGTCGTCGGCATTGCCAAAAACGAGTTTGCGGCTCCATTCGTCGGTCAGGCCGGCCGACAAAATTAGGTTGATGCCGCTGCGCAGAATATCGCGTTCGGTAAAGGAGAACGTCGCGCCTTGAAGAGGCTGTCCCCAGCTGGCGTTGAGGCCTAGGCCGATGCCCCGCCCCAGCCAGTTTCCGTGCTGTAGATTGCCGGTCAGACGCGGCTCAATGCTGCGTCCTGTGCTATTTACAAAGAGGTTGCTACCAAGTTGGAAGTATTTGCGTTCCTGGAGCTGGACGATAACCGTCTGCGCGCTGTCACCGGCTTCGGGTGAGGGGGTCGAAAAATAAATAGAGCGGAACAAATTAGTGCGGGCGAGCTCGTTGCGGCTCTGGGCAATGCGCTCCGGATCGTAGAGATCGCCCCGGTGGAAATCCAAGTAGCGGTGAATCAGGGCCGGCTGCGTGTGCAGGTTTTCGGCTCCTTCGATCTGCACGTCGCCAAAGTACATTTTGGCGCCGGTCTCTACGGTAAAGACGACGGTCGCGCTGTGGGTGCGGCTGTCTTCTTCAATCCACTCATTGCGCACGCGCGCATGCGGATAGCCGCGGTGCGTTAGGTAGGCCTGCACCGCGCGCTCGCCCTCTAACACGCTGCCGTAATCCAAGGCGGCTCCAGCCGCCAGTGGCACTTGGCTTAGGAGAGTTTCTTCGGCAAAGGGATCGCCGCCGCGGACCTGCACGCTGCGCACGGTCCACAGGGGGCCGTTGTCGATTTCTATGAGCAAGCGGATATGCTCTCGATTTTCTTCGCGCTCTATGCGCTTGCGGGCAATGTTGGCTTCGCGGTAGCCGCGGCTGCGGTAGAGGTTTACGATGCGGACGAGATCTTCGTTAAAGATGCGCCGGTGAAAGGTGCCGTCTTCGCGCGTGCGCATGGCAGCGCGTAGCGTCCGGTTGAGGATGAGCTTTTCGCCGCGATAGCTAAAGCGGATTCGATCGATTTCTGCGCCTTCTACCTGGTGCACGGAGACGGGAATCCATTCAGCATGTGCCGATGCTGCATACAGCAGCAGGGCCCAGAGCAGCATCCGTCGCATTAGAATTCTTTCTGCAGGCCGATGCCCAGGCCGTAGCGATCGTATTCGCTCTGCGCCGAGCCGGTGAGCGTGAAGATTGAATTGAGGCGGTGCTCAATGCGCACCTCGCCTTGGCTCATATTGCGGATAGCCGCCTCGTAGCGCACCCACATGGGAAAGGGAATATCGACGAATTTGCCCATGCGCAGTGCGGGCTGTCCCTGCTCGACGCCGATGATGGTGCTGGAGGGCAGGATGGCAAACTCATCGATTCCAACGCGCTCAACGCGCTTGCTCAGCAGGCGGCCGGCTGCCGTGCCGAGGGCCGTGCCGTAGTTGAAATCGCTGACGTTGGTCGTGCCAAAGGCCAGCAGGTTGACGATGCGATTAAAGCCGAGCGTGGGGGTCGATTCGAAGCGTGGTGCCGCACTCTGGGCTGGTCCCTGTAGGCTCATCGTCACGCTGTAGTCGCGGTCGGCGTCGCCGCGGTCGACGACGTGGGCGGTGGCGCGAATATCGAGCTGTGGATCGAGCTCGAGCGGATCGTAGGCCACTTCGAGCAGGGAGCGCGTGGGCACCAAGCCGTTGAGGATAATGCGTCCCTGCTGCAGGTCGAATGAGCGGTTGAGCAGGTATAGACTGCCGTCGTCGAGGACGATGTCGCCTTGGAATACGGGCTTGTAAAACGTGCCGGCGATGCCAATTCCACCCGAGGCCTTGGCGTTGGCTAGCTCGCTATCGACCTGCAGGTCGTGCAGTTCCACGTGCACATCGAGCTCCATGTTTTCAAGAAACTCGTCGCGCAGCGTTGGCGGAGGAGGTGGGATGGGCGGTGCGTTGAGCTCGACGAATACCGGCTCGGCCACCGGTGCGTCGAGCACCACGCTGCCGGCCAGTCGCGCGCTGTGCGCGTCGCCGGCCATATGCAGCTGGAGGTTTATGTCGTCAGCGCGAAACAAATCTTCGTAGCGCAGATCGAGTCCGCTCGACTGAAGTTCGAGATCGAAGTTGGGTGTGCTGGGATCGCTCAGATCTAGCGCGCCACTCAGTTGGAAGGTGTCGTAGCTGGATGTCGGTCCTCCGTCGAACCCGCGCAGCACGCCCTGTCGCCCGAAAAAAACGAGCTGTCCGTCGGGCAGGGGATAGGCCGGCTCTACGTCGAGTAGTGCCCACTCAACGTCCCGCACGCCGATATGGCCCGATAGACTTAGGGTCGAATCGAGTCCGTCCGCTTGCACGTGACCTTGAGCCTGGCCTGAAAGGTGGTCGAAGGAGGTCAGCAAGGGAGCGAAGGCCGCTAAGTCGACGCTGTCGGAGTGAGCCGTTAGCGTGCCTTTGCCCCAGTCGATGTGCTGTGTGTCGATGTGCCAGGGAAGATTGCCCGTGACGGAGAGCCGATCGCTTAGGGACGTCGTCCACTCGAAGTCCCAGCGCGCCCCCCCTCCATCGCCCTTCAATGTGCCCTGTAAATTGCCCAAGTCGGATGCACTGGCGATTAGGTCTGCGGTTAGTTGGGGTGCTTGAGTTGTTCCGATAAGCTGAGCATTGAAGGTCGCGATGCCTTCGTTTAGACCAAGTAGAAATAGATCGACATCCTCCGCGTTGATCTGGGCGTTGCCCGGACCTTCGGTGGGTAGATAGCCCTCTAGCGAGAGGGTGCCTGCGGGTAGAAAGGTCTCGGCGTCGCGGTCGTAGCGGCTCAGTTGCACGTCCAGCGCACCGAGGTTGAGCGCGCGCTCATTCGCGCTCAGATGTGCACCGGGTTTTAGGGCTACGTGCAGGGGATTGCCCTGTAGCTGCGTGTCCACACTGAGCTGTGCGATGCGTAGGGCGCCGCTGAGTGTGCCGGGCGTGAGTAGGGACTTATTTGCCTCTAGCGGTAGGTGCATATCCAGCGTCAGGCTGAGTCGTCCGCGCGTGGGGCGATCTAGCGCATAGGTCAGCGGGGCGCGCAGCGAGAGCGCGTCGATGCGCAGTGCGGTATGTGCCCGTGCGAGCGAATCTGCCGGCACGTTGACGTTGAGTGTGGCGACCTTTTTACTGTTTTGCTGCAGTTGGAACTCGGCGTGCAGGGCATGGTCAAATCGCCAATCTGCGCGCATATCGCCCAGCGTCAGCGTGTCGATCTGAATGCCCTGTAGATCGAACCAGCCCGCTGCAGCGGGCTGCGCTGGGCGCCCCGTTAGCAGTAGATGCCCCGATCCCTGTCGCGTGCTGAATGCCGAGTCGAGTTTGGTCAAATCGATCTGCGGCCAGTGGGCGCTGACGTCTAGCGTGTCGTTTGAAGCTCGTCCCGTTATGTCGATAGCCCCGATGGGTGAATGCAGGCGCACGGGAGACAACGTCGCCATTCCCTCGGCGTAGTCGATCGATAAGGTGCTATCGTTCGCCAGGTAGAGCGGGTCGACGGACAGCATCAGTGACTCGAGATCGAGTTGGGCTTGACCTGTGCGTATGTCGGCCAGTGGTCCGGCCGCTGAGAGTGCGCCAATGACCCAGAGTGAGTCGCGGGTGCCGGCGCGCAGCTGCAGGCCGTCAAAAGCGATCTGCGCTTCCAGCATGCGCTGTGCGTCAATGGATGCTTCGGCGCGGGCTCGTGGGCCGCGGATCCAGCCGGTTCCGGAGTTTCCTAACCAGTGGCCTCCCAGCGCAAAGTCACCTGCGCTCCACTGCGCGTAGCCCGCGTCGGAAATCTCGGCGCTAGCGCTTGCTTGCAGGCTGTCGAGAGCAAGGGGGCCGCTGGCCTGTAGGTCGAGTGATAGCAGGCCCGTAGCGGAAGAATCAATGCGTCCCAGCGACAGCTGCTGCACGCTTAGGTGCAGCGAGTCGGCCCGATGTGCAGCTAGGTCAAAAAGACCGTATGCGGCGAGGGTTTCGTTTTCTAAAGAGAGCCGTGCATTGGCATAGCGCCAGGCGTGCAGAGAGATTTCGGCCTGCAGCGGCCCCCAGGGGACAGGACCCAGGTTGGGCAGGCGCGTAGCCTCGGCGACGATGTCCAGCGTGTCGGGTCGCAGCGCAGCGCGCAGGGCAAAAGGCGGCATATCAATGTCGAAGACGGCCCGCGGTACGATGCGTCCTTCGCCGTTCAGGCTGTATGCGCCACTCAGGTCGGAGTAGCCGTCGATGTGCATTTGGATTGGCGGTGAATCGAGTGCGACGTGCGTAGTGCCATCGAGTTTATGTTCGGCGCGCACCGTGCCATTAAAAGGGATAGCACCTGGCCAAGCCGCAGCGGTCAGGGCTAGCTCGGCGCGGGCGCTGTAGCGGCGTGCGGCAAGGATCACATCGGCGTATAGATGGCCGTCGGCGTGCCCGGATAGGTCGGGGTGAAACTGCATTAGATTGAGATCATTGACGCCTAGTTCGACGTGCAGGCTGTCGTTGGCCAAGGCATATCGGGCGCGTCCCCATAAGCGTCCGGCGGGCGCGGTGACCGCTAGGGAGTCGACGTTGATTTCGGCCGAATCGATGCGCGCTACAGTAGCTATGTCAAGCGTGCCGGCAGCATCCTGCAGGGCGCTGCCGTGCAGGGATGCGCGCAGTGCGATGGGCCATAGCGACCCCGTCACGGTGCCTGTCGCGGAGAGACTGTCGCCGTATGCATATGCGCGCAGCGTTGACTGGGTCTGCAGCGTGCGATCTGCAGACAGAGCTAGCGAGCCTTGCGTTTGGATATATGCGCGCAGCGAATCGGTTGCAGCGCGTATCTTCAGGGAGCTAATGGCGATGCGATCGGCGTGCAGGATGGCCTGCCCGCTTAGATCACCCCCTAGCGACGATGAGTCGCTCGCAATGTGCCAGGACGCAATGCGCGCTTCTAATGTGCCGGTGGTGTTGGTCTGGCGTCGGTAGGTTACGCGGCTATTGCGCAGATGCAGCAGGCCGGCATCTCCTAAATCGATGTCGGCGCCCCCGTCGACTACGTGCAGGTTGGGCATCCATTCGACGGGCCATTCGACGGACTGTGGAGCGTCCTCGCCGTTCTTTTCGTTGGATAGGTCTACGCGAAAATGTGGGCTCTGTAGCGCGATGGTTGGCGGCCGTAGCGAAAGGTTGATGGCCGTCGTCTGTAGGTCGATCTCGGCGGCGTTGTGCAGGTGGACTTCGCGGAGAGAGAAGCCGCTCCACAGCGAACCGTCTATGTGCTCAATCTCCAATTGCCAGGGAGATAAAAACGGTGTGGCGGCGCGCAGCAGGGCCCAAGGTATCAGGGGCGTTAGTAGAACGGTTAGAGCGATACCGGTCAGCAGCAGCGCAGCAGCGTAGTGACGGATCTTCATCTACTTCTTGTTGACCTGCGTGAGTGTGTTGGGTACGGCAAAGAGTGAGTCGGGCAGCTGGCCGGTGCGGATCTTTTTTATTTGGCGCTCGAGGCGAAAGACCTCTGCCCATCGTTTGCTGCCAGCCTGCTGCACGGAAGCGGTCAGCGTCGACTGCAGGGCCAGGCCGTTGAGCTGATTGTTCATGTCCTGTAGTTCGCTCTGTAGCTGGTTGATCTCGGCTGCGTTGGTCCGCAGCGGATCGAGGCCACCGGAGATCAGTGCAGGGTACGATGTCGTCGTATCCTGTCGCGTGCTAAAAGCGCGCAGTTCGTTCCAGCCGGGAAAGGCGTCGGCTATGCACGCGCTATAGGTGTAGCGATTCTCGCGCTGGGTCTTTTTTCCCGTATCGTAGCGGGCGCGCATTTGCGCGACTACCTTGCGGCAGGAGATGCCCGCTACGACGGCGCTGTCGCCGAGTGATTTAAAGGCGAAGGCGACGTTGGGTTGGGCTCCTTGGGCTGGCTTGGCCGGCGATTTGGCCGCGGCGTCTCTGCGCCCGGGTACCCGAGTGCGCACAACAGTTTGCGCGTCGAGGTTGATCTCGAACACTTCGGAGCGACCGAGGTTTAGTATGGTGCTCGAGCGCAGCGGCTGGCCCTGGCTCTGTAGGATGCGTTCGGTCTTTTTGTCGACGATGATCTGCGCATCGACTTTCTGTAGGCCACCTTTGACGTAGACCGTATGCCGGGTTGTGCGCGCGCCTGTCTTGTTCTTGCCAAAACCGGGATTGATCAATTCTTCTTCGAAGTACACGTCGGCGTGGGATGCCGGTATGGCTATAGAGAAAAGCGCTAGGATCAATAGTCGTTTCATGGCCTACCTCTCGGTCTGAGCTGATTCCCATATAAAATAGGGAGTTTTACTGTGGGGCGTACACGACAACGCCCCCCGCTCAGCAGGAGCAGGGGGCATTGGTTTGCTTCCATGAGTAAGGTCTAGTCGTCGGAGCCGCGCGCTAGCATGACGTAGTAGAGCAGCTGCATAACGGCGGCGGCCGTTGCGGCGACGTAGGTCATGGCGGCTGCGTTGAGGACTTTACGCGCGGAGCCGACTTCGTCTCCAGCCAAATAGCCACCGTTGGCCAGAATGGCCATGGCGCGCGAGCTGGCATTGAACTCGACGGGCAGCGTGACGACCTGAAAGAGCACGGCGGCGGCGAAGAAGATCACGCCAATATTCACTAGGCCCAGTGAGCCAAAGATCATGCCGGCGATGATCAGCGGCATACCAAGCTGAGAACCTAGATTGGCTACGGGAAGGATCGCGTGGCGCAGGTTGAGCGGGTAGTAGCCCGTAGCGTGCTGTATGGCGTGGCCGACCTCGTGTGCGGCAACGGCTAGTCCGGCGAGGTGATGTCCGTGAAAGTTGTCCGATGAGAGGCGCACGACCTTGTCGCGCGGATCGTAGTGGTCGGACAGCGTGCCGCCCACTTCTTCGACGCCTACGTCGTAAATGCCGTTTTCGCGTAGGATGCGCCGTGCCGTATCCGCCCCGCTGATGCCCGCCATGGAGCGGACCTGGCTGTATTTTTTGAACGCACTGCGCACCTTCCACTGCGCCAGGGCAACTAAGATCATGGGAAGAATAAAGTAGAACATCGTACGCATACTCCTGTGAACGTATAATTGAAGCCACG
>JAYOKQ010000134.1:8417-10131 GCA_038119905.1 Gemmatimonadota bacterium
GCGGAGCGACTAGCCCGCTAACCTTCTACTAAGTATAGAAACCCGCGGAGTGGGGGCAAGCACTCCGCGGGAAATTTTATGACCTATCGAGCCTAGTTGAACTCGACCGGTATCTGCCGGGGCAGCGCGCGCTCGGCCTTGGGCAAGGTCAGCGTCAGCAGGCCGTCTTTGAGTTCGGCCTGGATGGCGTCGCCCTCTACCGATTCGCTGAGGTGGAAGCTGCGTTCGTAGGCGATGGCTCCGCGCGCAGGGCCTCTGTAGCCGGCGTAGTCTAGGTCGCCGGTCTGTCCGCGCAAGGTGAGCGTGCTCTGCTCCAGCGTGATCTGGAGATCTTCCAGCGCGACGCCGGGCAGTTCGACCTGCACCTGATAGCCTGTTTCTACGGCGTATATATCCGCGCGCGGGGTGAACGTGGTTAGGGGCTGCGTTTTCTCTGTGGTGGCAATGGCTTGCGTTGTCATGGTATGTGCTCTCTGTAGTTGTGGTGAAGGATTAGCTGTTGGCGACGACCGCGATTTTGCGCGGTTTATCCGCTTCGAGGCGCGGTAGGCGAATTTCTAAGACGCCGTTGGTCAGATGGGCCTGTGCGGCCTCTGCGTCCACGGCAAAAGGCAGCTGCACGCGGCGGTCAAAGCGACCGGTGAAGCGTTCGCGGCGCAGGTAGGTGCGGTCCTTGTCGGCCGTGCGCTCGCCGCTTAGGCGCAGTCCGTTGTCGTCGACTTCTACCTGGATGTCGTCTATGCTGAGGCCGGGCACTTCGGCGCGGACGATGGCACTTTCTTCGCTAATCCACACGTCTACGGGCAGCTGTGCGGTGGTCTGCAGGCCGTTGGCGAGGCGGTATACATTCTTGCGCAGGGCCGCTGTCGGATGGGTGATGTGTAGCAACTGGGGCAGGGTAAACATGATATAAGCTCCTCGTTAGAGTGGTGGTAACACGTTTTTTGCGTTCGTCCGGCATTTTGCAAACTCCGTGCCAGTAAAAATGAAAAATTTATAAGTATTTGTTTATATTATATTTGAGAATTTTTAGAATTGATTGCCCATAAAACTGATTAGAGCTATGTGTTATTTTGACACTTTAGCGCGGGTCAGATTTTTCTAATGCTGACATTTTGTCGCATTGCACTGCGTATTGATGCGTGCGTGGAGAATGCGTATCATCATGCCCACCGGAGGATGCTATGAAGACGGCATGGGATGAACTGGGTGCAGATCTATTCGCTTTTTACGACGATAGCTGCACGGTGTATCTGCTGCGCTACGGCGACTGCGCGCTGGTTATCGATTTTGCCACGGGGCGTTGGCTGGATCACCTCGGGGAGATCGGTGTCCGTCACGTCGAGCACGTCGTTCTCACGCACGCGCACCGCGACCAGTGCTGCGGGCTCTATCGCGGTCGACAGGGCGCGTGGACGCTGCACGTGCCAGCCGGCGATCGGCCCCTGCTGGACGCTCAATCGCACGCGGCCTTTTGGAATGGCTATCAGAACAACGGTTGTCCGAGCAATTACGCGGCGCCGCGTTTGCCGCTACCGCATGCAGTGTACGACCTGCAGGCCGATGGCGAACTCGAGCTGGGGCCCGTGCACCTCTGTGCGATAGCTACGCCCGGTCATACGCGCGGTGCGCTTACCTACTTGGTGGCGTGGCGCGGGCGCGATATAGCTTTTTGCGGTGACGCGCTGTGCGGCGAGGGTGCGGTGCATCAGCC
>JAYOKQ010000135.1:0-6297 GCA_038119905.1 Gemmatimonadota bacterium
AGCCTATCGATGCGCCGCAGCACGAAGTGTAAAACAAAGTCGATGCCTTCCTCCGCTTGAAATACGCTTCGTCCCCGCTGATCTAACTGTGCCGCTCGCGAGACCAGCCTGCAGCGGGGAAGGGTACCCAAGCCCCGCATTACGCCTTTTTGGGCCCGATAGCTTGCCGACTCGTATAGCGAATCGAGATGATCCCATCGCTTATCGGCGTCGGTCTCGTCGCTGAATGCGATGGCAACATTTAGGTGGGGTCTGGCCTGTAGGGCAGAGGGAGCAATTAGACCGAGGAGGATGCTCCACGCGCTCCACCGTATCATGAGCCTCTTTTCGTAGTCTATATTGAGCGCCAAATTGTGCGTAAAAATACATCTGCCTTAAGGCAATAACAATAATTATTTTTTTAGTTGTATGGGATTTTAAGATATAGACAACTATAGCCAAACACAGGCAATGCAATGCGTTTATGAATTTGTTAAGAATTTTGAAAAAGGGGGCGATATGATCTTGACTTTGGTTGCACTGCCAATTATCTTGGCCAATCAAGTAGACATTTTTTTACGCTCAATACCTAGGCTCTAATCGCGCAGCGTGCGCGGGGATGACCTAAGGTGTTTTTCTTCAAGGAGAAGAAGTATGAGGAAGCTGAGCATAGCTGCAGCTGCAGTGGTCGGTTTGGCCGGTGCCGCTTTCGCCCAGGGCGAAAGGGTATTCGACCTGCCGAAGCTTACCCAGGCACCCGTTCTCGACGGTGTCATTGACGGCGATGAGTGGAACGGTTCGCTCGAACTCGACTGTTCCCCCTCGCGCGTTCAGGCCGACGGTGCCGAGTATGGCTGGCGCGACATCGAAGCCCAGCAGAGCGAAGTTAGCGTCAATCAGTTGGTGCAGTCGGATGGCGAAGATGCCGCGATTGCCCGCACCGATGCCGACTTCAGCTCGCGCATTTGGCAGGCTTGGGATGACGACGGCCTGTGGGTCGTAACCGCCGCTGCCGACAACGTCCATGACGTTGAGGGTGGTGACCGCGGTTGGGCCTGGTGGGAGCGCGATAGCCTCTCCCTCTACGTCGATCTGCTCAACGAAAAAGAAGAGTCTGTGCTCAACGGTGAGTACACCGCGCTGAACATCATCAACTTCCAGGCTCGTCCGCTTGAGTCAAGCCCTTACACCGTTTCTTGGGCCCGTACGGTTGAAAATGCCCGTTCGGACGAAGACGGTAACGATCCCGACCTCGTTGATGGTTTCCTCAATGGATACCGCGATGCCGGCGATGAGTTTGGTGGCGAAGCTGACTATGTCATCGAGATGTTCATTCCTTGGGATAACCTGCTTCGTTTCAACCTGCCCTCCACGCCTGTCGTCGGAACCGAGATGGGCTTCTCATGGTTGCCCCCGGATCCCGATGGTAACGATGGGTACGGCGGTCAGTTGCAGTGCTGGGGATGGGCTGATGACCCCTCCAACTACTCCACCTGGATTTTCACCGACACGCCCGCTGGCCCGGCCGGTGGTGGTACGGCGGTCGAGAGCGATTCATGGGGTCGTATAAAGACGACGTTCCAGTAGGTCTTCGTCTTTCGTAGTTAGAATTTAAAATGGTCATATCGGGAGCATCTGTTCCCGGTATGACCATTATTCGCTTTCCTCAATATCTCACCTAAAAGATTAGCACTCGTTGTCAGAGTGTGAATAGGACGATAGGGGGCCGAGGTTGAGAATGCCCTGCGCAGCAAAAGGCTATACTTCGAAATTCTGGCTTTACGCTCTAGTGGTTTTGGTGGGCTTAGCCGATGGGGTTTCTGCCCAGCGCCATCCCGAGTCTCAGGGCCCCTTACCCTATTATAGGGATGCCCCCGGCGTTCTAGCAGAACCCGAGTGGCTACACCGCCCCGAATTTATTCGAGGACCGCGCGACCGCTACGAACGGGGTGCTAATCGCCTCTTTCTTGCCACGGGCGATGATGTTCCCTACCTCAATTACGCGGAAGAGCGCTTTATTCTTGCTCAGCGCGAGTTGATTCCTTGGTTCCAACCCAAGGGGCGTCCCTGGAAATTTCGCAATACACGCTGGGATCGCATGGGTAATTACATGGGGTCTCCAAGTGGTCCAACGAATCCGGGAAGCGGCTATCTGCGTCTTTTTTCCTGGGAAGAAACGCGCAGTGACGACAACGGCATCGGACGTAGCTACATAGATCATCGCTCTCCTTCGCCGTGGGGAGCGCCCGCTGGATATACCGATGCTACGCTGCGCATCGGTCACTACAACTACAAAGATCTTCACTGGACGGCTACCGTAGGCCAAAGCGTTCGCAGCTATTTCACGCCGTTGACGCTGGCCCAAAGCCATCTGTCTGTGGCCCGACTGGATTTCGACAATAAATTCGGCAAAGACCGGGCAACTATTCTGCTCAATAGGGGACGCACGCGCCCAGGTGGGCTGTTTTCCGAGTGGGCTTCGGTCGGTGGGGAAACGGAGGATGCCAATCCCGTCCTCATGTACGGCCTGCACTACAAGCATCGTTTTGGCCGCTATGCCCAATTTGGCACGACTGTGCTCAACCAGATACTTAACCAGCCGGGCTCAGGTAGCAGCAGTCCGCTACAGGGAGATTTGCCCTATGAGATGCTGGGGCCTCGCGTAATACGCGTTTTCGTTGCGGACGATTCGCCGGAAGAAGTGCACCACAACGCGAAGGTATATGGCGTTCACATCGTAGTGGATGGTTTGCGCGAAGATGAGCCCGTTCGCATCTCGAGCATGCCGGGCGAATTTTATGATCCGAGGCTTGAACCCGTTGTGGTCGGTGGGGTACCCGCTGGTGGAGAAGGCCTAGAAGCCATAGGACTTGATCCTGTTGTCTATGAATTCAATATTCCCGCCGATATCACCGCTCGTTCGGCTCGTTTTCATGCCGACGTATCCGACGATTATCGCATTGGAGTTCGTCAGATATATGATTTTCCGGGGATCAGTCGCGCCGGTGAATTGGACTTAGAAGAGCGCGTTTGGCCCGACGATTTTGTTGCGACGGAAGCTGGCACACGCCGTCCCTTTAAGTGGGACATTCAAGAAGGGGAAGAGCCTTACTATACGGTGGTTCGCTCCGAGGGCGTTGGTCGCAATGGCTCCAATCGTCGCGTCGTTCAATTTGATCACGGCATCCCAACTGGTCAGAATCTGTTCTCTTTTGACGCACAGGCCAACCTAGTTGGGTTGAAATTTAGCGGAGAATTAGTTCGCAATCACCAGAATTACATTTACCCTGTTGGCAACAACGATGGTCGTCGGAGCACACAGAAAGCATGGGCTTATTGGCTCAACGTCAAAAAGGACCTCTCTTTTGGCAAGCGATTAGGGGCTCAGCTTGGAGCCGAAGTCTTCCGGCTCGATCCCAACTATAGCGGCGGCTACGATAGTCAACGAGGGGGCATGGCGTTCCACTTGGATCTGCAGGAGAGTCCTGGTGGTCGCGTAAAATCGGATACGCAAGAATACGGCATTGTCGAAGACAACGACGACGATGATCAGTGGCCGGATGATTTTGTCGAAGATACCGCATCACCGGGGCGTTTGTCGTATCCAGGATGGCCCAATGCCTCCGTATATCCAGGTCTCGACGAAAACCTGGACAATATTCCAGATGTCGATCGCAACGAAAACTTCATTCCCGACTGGGAAGAGCCGTTTCTTGGCTATAGCGTCGACCCACCTGAATTTGTGTATGGCATCGATTTCAACAACAACGGCATGCCCGATTTTCGAGAAAATGATGACCTTCCTGACTATCCTTACCGGCGGGACCAAAAGGGACAGCATTTCTTCCTTCTTTTGGATAAACTAGGCAAGTGGGGTGATTCCATAGCGGCTGGTTATTACCGTTCAAAAGAAATCGCAGGGGGGACCGAAGCCAAGAGCCTTTATCTACGCTACGCGTTGGAAAAGGAGCGGGATGGAGTTGGCAGTTTGGAGATCAACTTCGACACGAAAATTGTGCAGGACAACATTCGCGACGATAGCTATGTCTATATCGTTCCGCCCAACGATGACGATGTGATTCCTTGGCTCAACAAGCCAGATAATCATCCAGGGGTTCCTGGTCGTTACAGACCCGCTACCCCCGATCCGCTTTTAATGCGCGATAGTTGGGTGCACACCGCCTATTTGGATTTTCGCTATATAAAATTCGCCAACACCAATATTCGCAATGCGGTGTTATGGACCCGTAACAGCCAGGCTGAAATACCGCTTGAGGGAGACGAATTACTCCAAGAGGCCGATGTGCGTTCGCGGCTCATTCTCATCAATAACATCGACAAGACTTGGACGCGTGGTTCAATGGCCCTATCGGCCAAGTTCAAGCACCGCTTGATTTACGAAAACGTCGAGAGCGAAGATGATCCACGGACGTCCGCTTCGGACTTTATGCCCATTTTGATGGGGGAGTACTCATTAACGCCTAAAACACGTTTTATACTGGCTGCCCAGGGCATGCCCTTTTTGCCTTTCAAACACTGGGAACGAATAAATAAAGACGAGACCTATTCGCAGACAGATTACGCGTTTATGTATAAGATGCGGTCCGAATATTTTGGTTTTGAGAACGACTTCTTTTTTGGCTACCTGTTGGCCAATCGCGAGTACACGCGCTTAAGAGACAGAGATTTTGAGCGCGGTACCTTCTTTGTCGAAGTAATAACGCCTTTCTAAGACGCGATGCGCATGATAACCAACAAATTACGCAGCGGGATCTTTGTGGCTCTTTTGGGGTTAGGCTGTTCTATCCCTCCACAACCCGAACTACAGTATGTCGTTGAGGCTGCGCCCATTGTCCCCGAGGGTGAAACGACCTTCTACGAGGATCCGGTCGATAGCACTGTTGTCTGGAGCAAAGAAGGACTGCAAATCAAAGTTCGTTTCTATAACGACCAAATGTTGGATCGACGCTTTAATCCCAAGGTCAGTCCCTATACCTTAGCTGGGTGGAAAGATCCGATCTTGGGTTACACGCCTCCGCTGTGGACGACGTTTGAAGTGACGGTTATTAACCGCACGCGCGAACGCGTTGAACTCGATCCAACCCAAGCCGTTTTACGCTTAGATAACGGCAACTTTCTCTTTTGCAGTCAGGGGGTTGGAGTTTGGAAAACACTCCCGCATTACTATGACTACAGCTATTTGAAATGGGGTGGACGCGAAGGAAACGTCGAGTTCTATGCCAGTACGGACCGCAATGACATTTGGAATCGAACTTCTTTTCAACGAGAAAAACCGGTTCGCAAAGGTCGTAAATATACCGGCATGCTCACCTTTCCCCGCGTGCCGCAGGACGTAAAGGCTTTCACGTTGGAGATCAACGATTTCATTCTCGCCTTTGATAGCGCTGAAGCCGGCTTTGGCAACCCCATAGAATTTACCGATATCCACTTTGATTTCACTGTAGAGCAGGGGGTCATTACCGTGGAGGGGGGTAGCCAATGAAAACGATTGCTCGTTCCGCACATCTCACCATTTGGCTGCTTTCTATGGTGTTTGTAGCGGGCTGCGGGAATCTGAAGTTTCAGTCGCTCAAGGGATCCAGTGTAGAAAATCCACCACTTGAACGGGTGAAGGTGTATATCAAAGAATTTCCCGTTACAAGCAAGGCCAATGTCGTTGATCCCAATGCGGCCTTAAGCGATGGAGGGTATGGTGGGGGAGGTAGTTCCATCAACTCGCTGGCCGAGGTTGGGAATGCGATCATGGTCATTTCCCGCCCTTCGCGCATAGAAGATCTTACGCGCTCCTTGCTACGGGAATTACGCCCTGATCAACTGCGCACCTTTACCGACTACGATCGCGTTACGGACCTGGTAAATGTTCGGGCGATTGACAATCCCTTTGTGCTGGTCCCGCCGGAAGATGAGGATGCGCAATTGGAAATTAGTGGTTCGGTTTATTTGTTGAGTCAGCGAGTTGAACAACGCTTTTCTCAGCGCAGTACGAGCGCGAGTATCGAATTGGTGATTAAAGATGTGAAGACCGGCAATGTGTTGAGCTTGCCGTCTACAAAAGCGGGAATCAGTATGACCTTCAATTCAAAAGAATTGGAGGAAGCCATTGCCATCTTTATCTCTACCTTACTAACGCAAAAGACGCTGTTTTAAACGTGCTCAGGGCGGTTTTCTTGGTTTCTATGGCATCTCTACTTTCAACCTTCTCTGCAGGCGCGCAGATCGAGACAGCATCTTGGTCCTGGGATGAAGGAGTAGGCGGTTCGCTGGAACTAAGGGCTGTGCGGGC
This sequence comes from Gemmatimonadota bacterium, assembly GCA_038119905.1. Taxonomy (GTDB): domain Bacteria; phylum Latescibacterota; class UBA2968; order UBA8231; family UBA8231. The sequence continues at coordinate 6,284 of JAYOKQ010000135.1, forward strand.
GCTCGAAGGAGTCG
>JAYOKQ010000135.1:6307-9998 GCA_038119905.1 Gemmatimonadota bacterium
CGCTTGCTCCCATGCCGGAAGACAAGAATGTAGCGCTGGGGGAAGTGGCCAAAAATGATTTTGGCCAACGAGTACCGCTGACGGATGGAGATATTGCTCTCGTCGCCAGCGAATGGATTTCAAATACTCCCAACGTGTTTGGAAGGTACTTCACCGTCGATTTGGGTCGCAACCGCGCGATAACGCGTGTCCTCGTCCGTCCAGGCCAGACGGCACTCAATCAGCCGGAGTATTATGTGAGAGGTTACCGGATTGAGAGTGCATTGGAAAGAGATCCGGATATCTGGAGGATGCTAGCTGAAAAGCGGACTAATTACAACCTATTAATCGATACGGCTGCCGATTCTACGTGGAGTGTTTTGAACGATGGGCGCCCGGTAGCAAGGATGGGGCGCTTTGTCCGCTTCACGATCACGCGCCAAGATCGCAGCAATTGGGTGGCTCTCGGTGATATCGAAGTGTATGCTGAAGGCTATGAGGCCAGTGGGACAGCCGTGTTGAATTGGGTAAGCCAAGATAAGATAAACGTGGGACAAGTTCGCTGGGTGGCCGACACCGATGAGTCCACAGGTTTCTCACTTACGGCCAAAGGCTCGAGCGATGAGCGCGATTGGGCTGAAGTGCACACCGTTGAAAACGGTGGCCTTTTCGACGGTCTCGAACCTGTTACAGGCATCGATGTCGTTGCTGAGTTGAGGACGAGCGAACCGTATGCTACGCCGCGATGGAGCCGTCTGGAGATTGATTTTGATCGACGGCTCGTGGCGAGTCGGGCGGTGGGTTCGATACAGCCGAACCTCGTCCCTCGCGGGGGATCGTCCCGGATAAGCTACTCTATTGATCTCGAAGTTTCTTCCGATGACTACGGCGTCGACTTATTTGTTTTGGATGGATTGTCTGTACAGCTTGAATCACTATCAATTGATGGTCGTGCACTGCTAATGGGCACCGATTACGACTTTAGCGCGAACGATGAACGTGCGCAAACGGTAATCCGTCTTATGCAGGGAAGTATTGTCAGCGACAGTTCAATCGAGGTCGTTGGAAATGCGCTGTTTTTAAACGAGACGACGGATGTGGGTTTTCGCATTGGTAATTCGGATCAGGAGCGCAGCGCAGGCTATGTAAACTGGCAGAATGGTCAGCAGAATGAAACGGGCAGTTGGCGTATTCGCGCGAAGGGAACCCCTGGTGATTTGTTGAGTTCGATAGACCTTTCGAAGCGGCCGTATTCTCCCTATGAAGGCGAAGATCTTGCCTTTAGTTTTGTTGTATCAAATCTAAACAATCCGACGGACGTTGTTTTGTCTCTATACGATTTGAACGGTAATCGCGTTCGTCAGGTAAGCCAATATGGGAGTGCCCGTCGCTATACGCTTCGTTGGGATGGGCGAGACGAGACCCATCGCGTAGTCGATCCGGGACTCTATCTGTATGAAGTCGAAGTGCGAGGTAGTGGAGGTGAAAATGGCCGTCGGGGGACATGCGTTGTCGCCTACTAGGCGGTGGGGCTATTTCTTATCGGTCATTTTCCTGTATGCATGGCCTGTTGCAGGTGCTTTTGAGGTGCAGGGAGCTGGGGCCTTTTCCGCTAGCATGGGACATGCGCTTTCAACGTCCGTTCAATCCGCTGAGAGCGTGTGGTATAACCCGGCCACGGCCGCTCGCATAGGAACTGCCAGAGTAACGGCGACACAGGCTTTACTCTGGACGGGGGTCGGACAGAGCCCTACCGTGCACAGTTTGGCGGGAATTTGGCCCCAAACTTGGGGAACGATTGCATTAGGCTACACGGGATTTCGGGCTGATGGGTGGAATGAGCGGGGATTTCTGTTGGGGTGGTCGCGCGGGCTGAGCGACCGCTGGGCTGTCGGTGGACTGGTGAAGGCGAATAATTGGGATGCCGGTCGTCTTTCTCGGGGGCATTGGGTTAGTAATATCGGCATTCTTTACGAAGCGGGCTGGGTGACGCGGAAAACGTATCTACGGATCTCCGGCGTTGCGAACAATCTGGGATTGAGTCGGAAAGAGGATGGGAGACTTACGGGCCAACGCCCTCGTTCCTTTACGGCTGGAGTACAGGTCGTTGCAAAACAGCAGCTTTTCGCCCTTGATTGTGTCAGGGAGGAGCGGGGATGGGAAATGCGGGGAGGATATCAATCTGAACTCCGTGCAGGACTCAAATTAAGAATTGGAACGACGGTTCATATTGAAGACACTTTGAACCGAACAGGTCATGTTGGTCTGGGCTATGAGTGGAAAAATATCGGCTTTGATTATGCTTTTTCTCACTCGTACGATTTAGTCGGGTTTGGTGCCGACCATCGATTTGGGGTTGGTTATCTTTGGTAGCGTTTTACAAGTAAAGCAAGTAAAAGGATTCGCTGAGCGGAGGCGAATGTCCATGATAAAAAAGCAATGTAGAACCTTCTCAGATGAGGGCTGGAATATGAGGAATGCCGGTCGCATTCGTTTAAACGGGGCCATGCTGCTCTGGTTTATGGGCGCCCTGTTTATATGGGGTGATGTCATCCACGCCCAGACGCACCTGCGGGAGCGGGATTTTCTCAATCTGGGGTCTACGGAAGGCTATTTAAACTATGGCCGCACCGAATATGAACCGTATCCCGAACTGATTAGCGCGCGCAATCGCTATGACCGGTTGGGCAATTTTCAAATGCGAGGTCACCGGACCTTTACCTGGGAATTGCAGCGTCCCGGTTTTAGTGAAATCAGCACGCGTTCTGAACAGTATTTGGGATGGTTTAACAACCTTATTGTGATGAACGATACCTACCGTGGGTGGGATTTTGGTATGACGGTCGGCGAAGATATTCGCACGAAGTTGACCGACTTAACCTTCCATTCGCCGCGTTATTACGGTATCCGAATGGACGGGGCCTCCGCCGATAACCGCTTCACGTTGTTACTGAGTCAGGGAGGAACACAGGCCACGCAGTCGCCTAACCCGAAGTTTTCGACTTTTCAGGGGAGTAAAGAGCGATCGTCTGTGTTGATGTTTGGTGGTCATTGGGAAACCCAATTGGGTAATATTTTGACGCTAGGTGCCACCTATTTTAACCAGCATATGCTCGATACCTTCAATGACAAAGGTGCTTTTGTCCGCGGTGATACACCCTACAGCATGCTGGCTCCGGCCTTTATTACGGTCATAGTAGAAGATGATTCGCCCGACGTGGGCCAAGTCGGGGCAATGGTCTACGATGTGGGTATAGAGATCCAGGCTGAGTCCCTGGGGCAGACGATCCGCTTCAGCAGTATGGAGGGGGATGCCGACTATGATCCCAGTCTACGTCCTACGGTTGAAGGCGGTATTCTCAATGCCGACGGTGGCCGCATGGTTAGTGGCGACGGACAGCGAATCTATTTCACGTTTAGGATGCCGGAGCTAGTTTTACCAAATGCCGCCGATTATGCAGAAGATCCCGGTGTCGTGCAAAATGGTTTGACCGTAAAATCCGTACGGTTTTTAGCGGACGTTGCCGGCGACTACCGCATTTCGGTTAAACAGCAGCACTTGTTTTTTGATGATTCGGCGTACGAAAAGAACCTCGAAAAAGAATACGTGCCCGGTGATAAAAGCTACGTTAATCCGTTTACCGGGTTAAAGGGCGATGACGCTCTGCTCAGCCCGATGGAAGCTTATGATGCTGGGGAAGATGTGTTTAAG
>JAYOKQ010000136.1:0-9990 GCA_038119905.1 Gemmatimonadota bacterium
AGAGAGCGAAGACAAGCTGCGCGAAATCGCCGCGGGCTACCGGGCCTATATCGACGCCCTGCACGCCCAGCGCTACTACGACGAAGCGCTGCTCTTCCAGCGCGCGCTGGAAGAGATGGACCGCGCGCCCGGGCAGGCCGGTTCCGTCTACGCCCTGTTTGACGAAACGCCGCTGGGAGCCTTGGCTACCCAGTATATAAGCGCCTTGGCCGGCGATGAACTCGTTCGCATCGGTGCGTCCGGCTACAGCCGGCCGGCCCCGGCCCAGAGTGCCGCCGTCCGCTTTGCTCAGCGGTCTCTACCCGAGACGAATGCCACAGCCGACGTCGGTTCGGGCGGGCACCTGCTAGCGGGCAGAGGCGACGACCGAGACCGCGCGCGCGTGCGCACGGTGCAGGTGCTGGGTGCCGAAGAGGAAGTGCGCTTCGTCTTTCGCGATATCCTAGCGCAAGAGCGTCCGCTGGACGAGGTTGAAATCGCCTACACGACGGATGCGCCGTATCTGGCGCTGCTGCACGGTCTGTCCGAGCGCTTTGACGTGCCTCTATCCTTTGCTAGCGGTTTGCCCCCGGAGCGAACGCGCCCCGGCCAAGCGCTGCTGGGCTTTGTGCGCTGGATCGCCTCCGGCTTTGATGCGGCTGAGCTGGCCGGCCTATGCCGAGCCCGGCTGATCCACTTTTCTAGATCAGAAGGAGACGAGGAGGACCGCGTCCCTTGGGCGTTTGAGGTGGCCGCGCTGTTGGATAGGGGCCGCGTGCAGCGCGGGCGCAGAGACTATGCCGACGGGCTCAAGCGACTGCGCTACGAGCTCGCTCAGCAGATCCGAGAAAACGAGGGGCAGGGTCGCGACACCGGGCGCCTGCAGGCGCAGATGGATCTGCTGGACGCAACGCGGCAGACGCTCAACGCGCTCTTTGATCTCCTACCGTCGGGATCAACGATCGAACTGGCCGGGCTGACGGAGGCGTGCAGCCTCTTTTTGGCAGACTACGCCCCGGTCGAAAGCGGCTACGACGGGGACGCCGTCACCAGCTTAACGGTGCACCTGCGCATGATCGGCGAGCAGGTCCACGCGAAAGGCTCACTGCCTAGCCTAGCCGGGACGCTCTTGGAGCTGCTGAATCAACACCGCATCGAAGCGGCCAGCGCCATACCGGGTCACGCTTTTGCCGTGCCGCTGGAGCGGGCCGGCTATACCCACCGCCAATATCTTTACATCCTAGGTATGGACGAGGGCTCCTTTCCCGGCAGAGGGATCGAAGACCCCGTGCTGCTGGACGACGAGCGACGGCAGCTGGGCTTGGATGTACCCTTGCACCGCACCCGCCCAGGCGAGCGCGTATGGCAGGCCGAGCGCGCGCTAATGATGGCGCCCGGTACGGCCACGCTGCTGGCGCGGCGCAGCAGCTTAGAAAGCGGCTCGGAGTTTTTTCCGTCGGCCTTTTTTCAACAGGTGGAAAAGGCCGTGCTCAACGGTGCGGAGGCCGATCCGCCGCGCCCGTTTCTGCCGCCGACCTCCGCCGAGTCGCTGGATCGCAGCGAGCTGATGCTGACGTCGCGCACCCGCGCTGGCTACGCTAGCGCCGTGGAGCAGGCCGCACCTTGGCTAGTAGCGGGCCGCTACGCCCACCAGCAGCGGCAGCTGCCGGGCTTTACCCGCTTTGACGGCTGCTTGGAGCAGGCTACTCCCGAGCTCAACCCGGGCAACGGGCGCATCCTGCTGTCGGCTTCGCGGCTGGAGGCGCTGGTGCGCTGTCCCTACAGCTATTTTTTAAAGTACGTCCTACACGTCGACGTGCCCGAACGACGCGAAGAAGAGGACGCCATGGCCTGGCTCAATCCCCTCGACTTTGGCAGCCTGCTGCACGATCTGCTGTGTGACTTTATGCAGGAACTAACAGACGGCAACGAGCGGCCAACCGCTCGCCATATACCCGCCCTGCAGGCGCTGGCCAGAGAACGGATCGAGGCGCAAAAGGACGTGACGCCCGTCACCCACGAGGCGGCCTACCGAGCCGACGTCGAGCGCCTCGAGCAGGCCGTAGAGATTTTTCTCAACGTCGAAGAGCGCCAGCAAAACACCCAGCCGGCGGGCTTTGAAGTCAGCTTTGGCTTTGGCCAGAGCGGCGCGCTAGACAGCGCCGAGCCGATCGTAGTGCGGCTGACCGAAGCGGTTTCCCTGCGCCTGCGCGGTCGCATGGACCGGGTGGATCGAGTGGAAGGCGGCTATGCCATTTGGGACTATAAGTCGGGCTCGGCCTACGGCTACGGCGCCTCTGAACTGAGCCGAGCCGGCTCCTATTTACAGTGGGCGCTCTACGCCTATGTGCTGGACGAAATCCTCGGGGCAAAGGGCCTGTCAGAGCGCGTGGTGCAGTCGGGTTATTTCTTCACGACTGCGCGCGAGTACGGCAAGCGCGTTGGCCCGCCGCTGCTGGCGCGTCACGAGCTGGGCGATCTGCTGCAGCCCCTTTTTCAGCTGGTGGCCGATGGCCATTTTTTGCACGTCCAGAAAAAGGCGCAGGGCGACCACTGCGCCTACTGCGAGTTCCATCGCCTGTGCGCCGGCGAAAGCGTCACGCCGTCCAAGTGGAAAAAAGTCGGTCCAGATGTCGCTTCACAGAGCGCTGCGGCCGGGGCCGTAAGCAGGTGGCTGGATGGCTGAGCTACAGGACCAACAGGCGCGCGACCGGATTGAGCGGGATGCGCTGGACTGCAATATGGTCGTGCTGGCCGGCGCCGGTGCCGGCAAGACCCACGCGCTGGTAGAGCGCATGGTCAACTACGTCCGTCTCGTCAGTCCGCAGATCGACCGCGTGGCGGCCATCACTTTTACGCGCAAAGCCGCCGGCGAAATGCGGGGCCGCTTCCTGCTGCGCCTGCAGGAGCGCTTGGCCGGGGCCAACGGCGAGGAAGCCGAGCAGCTACAGCAGGCCCTCGATCGAGTCGACCAGTGTTTTATCGGCACGATCCACTCCTTCTGCGGCCAGCTGCTGCGCGAACGCCCCATCGAAGCGGGCATCCGTCCCGACTTCACGGAGCTGGACCAGCGCGAAGAGACGCGGCTGAGCCGCCAGGCCTGGAACGCGTTTGTCCAGCAGTGCTTTGAAACGAACGATCCTCGGCCGGAAGCGCTAGAAGGGCTGGGCCTGCGCCTAGACGACCTGCACGCTTTTTTTGATGGGCGTGGCCAGTTTAGCGATCTGGCCCTCAAGGACCTGCCCGTCGAAAAGCCCGACCTGGAAAGCGCCGTTGGCCAAGCGCGCCGCTTTATGGAAGAGGTAGCCTCTCACCTGCCCGAAACCCTGCCCGAAGGACCGGATGGGTTTATCGAGGTTTTTGAGCGGGCCCAGCGTTTCTTGGCGCACAGCAACGTAGCATCGGATCGGCAGCGCGCCGCGCTGCTGAACATCCTGCACGGACTAGAAAAAAAGAGCGTTACGCTCAAGCGCTGGGCGCCCAATCAGGCATTTGCCAAAGCGCTGCGCGACGAAAAACGCGCCGCGTTTATCGAGCAGGTCACGCGGCCTGTGCTGACGCAGTGGCGCCAGTACGTCTACGCCCACGTCGTTCCGTTTATCAACGATGCGGTGGCTTTTTACGATCAGAAACGCTTGAGCACCGGCGGCATGACCTTCCAAGACCTGCTGCTGCGCGCCAAGGATCTGCTGCGCGACCATCCCCCCGTGCGCCGCTATTTTCAGGCGCGCTATCAGACGCTCTTTGTCGACGAGTTTCAGGACACCGATCCCATTCAGGCCGAGCTCCTGCTCTATCTGACGGGCGAAGATACCGAAGAGCGGGACTGGCTGCAGCTGGATCCCAAGCCGGGCAGCCTCTTTATCGTCGGCGACGAGAAGCAGTCGATCTACCGCTTTCGCCGCGCCGACGTGGAGACCTTTCGCCTGGTGGGTCAGCGCCTGCAATCGACCGGGGGGCTTATCGAGCAGCTGAACACGAGCTTTCGTTCGCTGGGCCGTTTGTGCGGATGGGTCAACGACGCCTTTGCGCCGCTCTTTGGCCGATTTGACGCTCAGCATCAGGCCGAGTTTGCTCCCCTGCTCCAGTTTAGGCAGGACGGACAGGATGCCCGCTGCGTGCGGCAGATACGTATAGATCGCGTCCACCGACACGATCGCAACGCCGTCGTCGAAGAGGAGTGCGAACGCATCGCTCAGTTTATCGCCGCCGCGCTGGCCGGACAGACGGCGTTTAATGGGGCCGGCAAGGACGCCATCCTAGCCGAGCGGGCCCAGCCGGGCGACTTCATGATTCTGACGCAGACGCGCAGCAAGCTGCCGCAGTACGCCCGCGCCTTGGAAGCGCGCGGCATTCCCTACGACGTGTCGGGCGGCGGTCAGCTGGGTGACTTGTCGGAGGTGAGGGCCTTTGTCGAACTGATGGAGGTCGTGCACCAGCCGGACAACCCCCTGCCTCTGCTGGGCTATCTGCGCGGGCTGTTGGTCGGCCTGGGCGACGATGAACTGTACCAGTTTAAAGGGGCGGGCGGACACTTTGACTATCGCCGCGCCGACGCCTTGCCCGACGGGCTGCCGGATGCCACGACCGCCCGCATAGCCGCGGCCTTCGAGCGCCTGCGCCAGGTCGAGGAGCGTCTACAGAAGTACTCGCCGGCCGTCGCTTTTGAACAGACGCTCGAAGAGTTGGTCCTGCCAGCCTTTGCCGTGTGCGAGGCCATGGGCTCGTCTAGGGCCGGCAGCCTGCTGCGCGTGCTGTCGCTGGTGCGCCAGTGGGACAGTCAGGGTTGGCACTGGGGTCAGATGGTCGAGGAGCTGCGCGAGGTGCTAGACGATCCCAACTACCAGGTCGAAGAGATGACGCTGGAGTCGGGACAAGAAAACGTCGTCAAGCTGATGAACGTACATCAATCTAAGGGCCTGCAGGCCCGCGTCGTCTTTCTCTGCGACCCGCTCGATGCCAACATCGACAGGGAGCGCGTCGCGTTTCACGTATCGCGCACGGGCGCTACGCCCTACCTATCGCTGCCCGTCGTGCGCGCTAGGGGAGACCACGGCACGGAAGTGCTGGCCGAGCCGGTGGGATGGGAAGCCGATCAGGCAGCGGAGCTACAGTTTGCGCGCGGGGAAAAGATGCGTCTGATCTACGTGGCCGCTACGCGGGCGGAAAATCTGCTGGTCGTCTCTTGTTACGCGGGTAAAGAAGACGCCGGTTCGTGGCATAGGCTCTATCCCTATTTAGAGGACATACCCGAGCTGCCTTACTGCGATGCGGTCGCCGGGCCGACCGACGCCGCGCCGCTGCCCGACTGGGCCGAGGTTGAGCGCGCACGCGCCGAGCGCTGGGCGCGCGTCAAAGCGCCGTCGCACACGTACCAAACGGCGACTGGAGCGCAGGACGATGAGGAGGGAATCGCGCCGGGCCAGTGGGGACGGGGACGCGACTACGGCAGCCTAGTGCACCGGCTATTTGAGATGGCCATACGGGGGACCTTACCCGAAGACACGCTCGGCTATATCGAGGAGCAGCTAGCTAGCCTAGGCCAGGACATGGCGTGGGCTCCCGCAGCGCACAGGGCGTTGGACGGGCTTAGATCCTCGGCCCTATGGGCAGAAATTATAGCTTCTGAAAGCGTGTATACCGAGACGCCGTTTGCCCTACCGGCGTCGGCGGGCAAGGGCGTGGAGCGCGGCATCATTGACCTGGTGTACCGCACGCCGCGCGGATGGAAAATCGTCGACTATAAAACCCATGCGCGCGCGCGCGGCACCGAAATTGACGCGCTAGCCCGCCAGTTTGCCGACCAGGTGCAGACCTATGCCCAGCACTGGCAGCAGATCGCCGGCGAGCCGGTGGCCGAGCAGGGTCTGTGGTTTACGGCGTCCGACTGCTATGTGAGCCTATAAGGGGTTAAACGATCCTATCGGTGATAAACATCTCGCCGGGTTCATCTTTCATGTCTTTGGTTCGCTCGCCAAACTGTTGCACATGCTCCGTATTAATGTGGGCGTCAAATGCCCGTTGGCTTTTCCAGCACGATTGAATGCGAAATGTATTGGGATCCTGGCGTTCCTGATATCCGTGTATGTAAACGCATCCCTCTTCTTGGCTCGTATGATTTAAGACCTCAATAAACGCTTTTTTAAATGGCTCTTGGTATTTATCGTGCACGTGAAACCTCAAAAAACGGTAATCCATTTTAGGCTCCTATCATGTCTTTCCGAACGCTGTAGTTTAATTGCCCGATTGAGTGAGATCGCTCTATGCGAGATGTGTAAGAGAGAGCGATACCTCTTTGCTGACTAAATCGACATCAATATCGACAAAGTTGATATCGCCATTAGAACCATCGTCTAAGCTGTACACTTTGTATACGCTTCCGGTTCGTCTCCATACACCTTGGAGATCTCCTTCGACAGACCTTCCGTCTTCTAGATACGTGCGACCGTAGCCCTGCATACTGCCTTGGTCTCGTTTGCCATGCGTAGGTTCGAGTTGGTGCGTGAAGTGCACATACCCGTATTTTCCTACCGTACCTTCCACTGTATACCGAATACTTTCTCTACTCATATCGATCGTAGTGACTTTCCCCGTCGCTTTGATTTCAGTCATACTGCTGTCTCCGTCTCAAGAAATGCGTTACACTGTTCGTTTTCAAGTTGCGCACCACCCGCCATCTACCGATAGCATAGCGCCCGTCATAAAAGTGTTTTCTTCGCTGCACAAAAACAGCACGGCGTGCGCGATTTCCTCCGGTTCGCCGAACCGCCCCATTGGATGATAGTCGACAAAGCGTTGGTTCATGCTGGCGATTGTATCCTCGTCTAGGCCGGCTGCGACCATCTCTGCGCGAGACTTATCGACCAGCGGCGTCTGACAGGTGCCAGGACAGATGGCATTTATGCGAATGCCCTGGTCGGCGTACTCGAGCGCCATGCTCTTGGTTAACTGGGTGATAGCCCCCTTGCTCGCATTATAGGCGGCCAGGCCCGGCACGGCTTTTAAGCCGACGATAGACGAGTTGTTAACGATGCATCCTCCGCCTCTTTCCAACATGTGCGGCAGCACCAGCTTCGACATGAAGAACGTGCCGCGCACATTGGTATTAAAGATCGCGTCCCATACTTCGGTGCTGGTTTCGTGCGTTACGCCGCCGTGCAAAATGCCCGCGTTGTTAAAGAGAATATCAATGCGTTGGTGCTGGCTGATAACGCGTTGGACGAGGGAGGCGCAGTCCTCTTCGCTTGACACATCGCCTACGAAATAGGCTATGGATAGACCTTGTTCGGCGCCCTCTGCTACGACGGCTTCTAATTTAGTTTCTGTGCGCCCAGTGATGGTCACGTGTGCGCCTTTGGCTGCAAGTAGCAAGGCCGTTGCTTTGCCGATGCCTTCGCTGCCGCCGGTTATGATACAAACTTTACCGTTGAGCTCCATAACTACAGGTCTCCGTTATCTCGGTTAAGCTTGAAAAGCCAGAGCAGCGCCCGTGGCATCGTAGTACACTTTCCACGCAGAAACCAATCCGTCCCGTATCGTCCAGGCCTGTGCCCAATCGGATGAAATCTCTTTCCCCGTTGCCTTTACGCGGGCGCGGAAGTAACCAGTTGCCACCACCATGCTATCAGATGCAATAAAGTCGATGACATCGTGCTCGAGCACTTCTTGCGTTTCTTCGATCGTTTTAAAGAATGCGACGACTCCTTCTTTTCCATGGAATTCTCTATTCATCGGGCTATCGGGCGCGCCTGCCGCGCGGTGATCCCATAGAGTGTCTTCCGTTACGAGTTCGAGTATTCCGTTTATATCACCTGCCTCAAAGCAGTCGTAGATTTTTTTCGCTACCGCTGTGTTGGATTCACTCATGCTGTCCTCTCTTTTGAGATGTTATAAATGCCATTCTATGCTTTTGCATTAATGCGGTTGTCGGACCATGGGAGTTACGGGGGAATCACCGGCGGGTATTTCGGTAATTACTTCGTATCCGTGGCGCTTGTACAGAGAAATATTTCTGGGGTTTGAAGATTCCAGATAAGCGGGTATGCGCTCTTTGTCGAACATTTTGTTGGCATACTCCAGCAGCCGTGATCCATATCCGTTGTTTTGTTGAGCCGGATCTACAGCGAGCACGGGCAAATACCAGTGAGAATCGTCGGGGTGGCTTTCTTCCATTTGCTCAAAGACGGCAAACACCGCTTCGCGCGACGGTTCGAGGATCGAGTTGTTCATGTGCGCGACGAGGGCGTCTTCGTCAGGATGTATGTCGGGTGGCAACCACAGTGCAGCCCCCGATAGCCTTCTACATAGTGGACCGTACCGTGATCAAAAGCCTTCCCCGCAAAAAGGATCGCCATCTTATGTATGTGCGATAGATATTGGTTCGGGTCGGGGTATTTCCATCGCACTAGTGGATTTGCCGCAAAGGCTAAAGCCACTGTGTCGATGATGTTGGGGATGTCTTTTGAAGAAGCCTGTTTTATTTCTGGTTGACTCATTGGTTGTTCATTCTCTCTTGATATCGTGCGATTTCGTTTGACCTATACTGCTCAGTATGAATGCAGCACGTTGTACCTGTGGAAGGTCGGAGCTCCTTCGACATAGTCATCCCACTCTTCTAAGCATCGCTTCCCCGTTTCACTGTCTTGCCACGTATCCCAGGCAACTTGCTCATCGCCGAGCCCGTCAAACGTATGCCGGACAATCAGCACGCTGTTTTCGCCGTCCATCCGATTGAGCGCAACGCCGTTTTTTGCAAAGGCGGTGCTGCTTTCCATCAGTCCTTTCCACCATTCGAGCGTGCGGTGGATGTCCCTATTCTTGGGTCGAAGTACCCCTTCTAAAACGTGCATATAGATCTCCTCGCAGTGTTGATCGACCGGCCCCGGACCCGATGTCTTTGCGTCAAAGCCCGGAGGCTAGTGGAGTGGGTATGCAAAAAAAACGTGGCTCTCAATATGGGATGAGAAATCGATGGGCAGGACTTATTGTATCTGGAAAAACGCCAGTTTTGAATAAAAATGGCCGTCTACTCGTGTATCGGTAGACGATCCTTGCCATGCACTGGCCCAGCGCCTTTTGGTGGTCGGGAACACAACTATAAACGGTATAAGCTGCAGAGGACGGGTCAGTATTGATGCAATGTGGAAATGGATAGCCGAAAGCCGGGGTAATAGAGCCTTGTGCGGCTTTTTGTTCAAAAGTGAAGTTTTTATCGATAGAATAAAATTTTACGCACGCAGTCGTTTGTTACTGTTGTAAAAATCATTTAGGTGATCGCCTTTATTCACACGTAACGGAAGGACTGTCCTATGATCGTAGTGCATTTTTTGGTCACGCTGAAAGAAGGTGTTGATGGTGATGAATTTGAAACGTGGATCAGAGAAGTATGGTCCAAGCGTCTTAATGCAGAAAACGGGCCTAAGGGCATGAAGGGTCAAATAGCCAAAGGAGATCGCGGGCCGGCCAAGGGTCACTACTTAGGGTCTATGTTTTTCGATTCAGCAGATATTAGGGCTTGGTATTTCCCCGTAGAAGGTGAGGGGCTGTCAGAAGAAGGCCGAAGAGAAATAGATGCGTCGGGTTTTGGAGAAGCATTCGATGCATTTTGGACGTTTGCAGATCTCGAGTGGCGCGGGGATGGAGTTGTTATCAGCTAGGTTAGATCACATACAAAGAGAGGGAATCCATATGACGCCAAGAGAAGTAGTAGAAGCCGTGTATGCGACGTTTAACGAGGGAGATGTCGAGGCTTGGAAGGCTTTGTGCAGTGACCACCTAGTCTTTATAGCACCGGGTAAGTTGCCGTATTCAGGCACGTTTAAGGGGCCTGACGACGTCATTGAGAATTGCTTTTCCGCCATTGCCGCCAATTATACGGGTCTCGTCGTAAAGCCTGTCGAGTGGTGGGAAAGCGGCGATTCTGTTTGGACTACGTTTGTGGCAGAAAGTATGCAGGGCCGTTTTGAAGGCGCGCATTTATTCAAGGTTACTGGCGATAAGGTCGTGTACTTC
>JAYOKQ010000137.1:0-9975 GCA_038119905.1 Gemmatimonadota bacterium
ACGTGCAAATTGCTCCCCGCGTCGGCCCTGAAGTCCTTACGGGATCCACTCGGATGAAAGCGGGAACGGCCACTAAATTGGTCCTCAACATGATTACGACCGGTGCCATGATTCGCTGCGGAAAAACCTATGGCAACCTCATGGTCGATCTACATCCTAGTAATAAAAAGCTGGTAGACCGCAGCCAGCGCATTTTCTCCGCGCTCACGGACACTGCTCAAGAAGAAGCCCAGCACGTGCTAACAGCAGCTGAGGGCGACCTTAAAGTGGCCCTCGTCATGCAACTTTGCTCAGTCGGAGCAGACGCAGCAAAGCTGCTCTTAGCACAGCACGAGGGCAGCGTAAAAAAGGCTGTTAGCAGCCACCTTTCTCCATGATCTGCAGCCCCCTAGGCACGAGTGGAATTACGGTCTCTCGGCTCGGCCTGGGCACGGTTCAACTGGGCATGCGCTACGGCCTCGACGGCGCCGCTCCACCCGAAGACCAGGAATGTATTGCGCTTATCCGCAGAGCCGTAGATGCGGGCATACAATTTATAGATACCGCAGCAGCGTACGGCCGCAGCGAGATGCTCGTAGGAAAAGCCTGCGCCGGCCTGCCCAATCCTCCCGTTATATGTACTAAGGTAACCCTACCATCTACCCAAGATGGACCGCAGCTTATAGCGCATATAGAGGAACAACTCGAACAAAGCCGTCGCCTGCTAGCGTTGGATCAGTTACCCATCGTTAAGCTGCACAGCCAACAGGGTCCATTTACGCATCCGGCACTTTTTGAGGCGCTTGAGAAACTTTGCGCGCGTGGCTGGGTCTGCCAGTGGGGCGTTAGCACGTATGGTACGGTAGCTCCACTTCACGCCCTCGAGTTCCCTACAGTCTTTGCCGCGCTTCAGGTTCCCTTTAATGTGCTCGATCGACAGTGCGAACAACTGCTTTTTCCCCGCGCTGCCGCTTGCGGAACGGGCATCGTAGTACGCTCCATTTTTCTGCAGGGCATATTGGGCGAACGCTTTCCTCAGCTACCCTCGGCCTTAGCCCCTTTAGTTGAAGCAGTCCAGGCATTGGTCCATTTAGCCGATCAGGCAGGCCTTTCTCTTGCCGAACTCGCCTTTCGCTTTGCAGCTTTTCACCCGGGCCTGCAAATCGCGCTTTTTGGTACAACGTCCCAGACCGAACTCAGCGCCAATCTCCAATACTTTGAAGCCGGCCCCCTGCCCGCAGATCTCTTAACTCGTTTGAAAGAGATCACCTTAAGCGAAACACGCCTCCTCAATCCCAGCACGTGGCCAAGCCCGACCTAACCTATAGGTGTTATACGCATGAAAAATGTGGCCTATCGAAATTGGGGGTTCATCCCCGTAGACGACGACGTTACAGCAGGTGATCCCACCATTACCAGACCGCCGATGCTCGGCAATCTAGCTCTCGACCGCGGCACCAGCCTCGTGCTGGAACTAGCTAGCTGCCCTTCGAAGCTGCGTTTGTCGATTTCCGCTACGGCAGTTTCTGCTCCCGGAACGGATCCAGGCCTTTCGCTCCTTGCCGCTCAAACGCGGGGTGCCTACCGCCCCATCGAGCATACAGCCTGGGAGACTCAATACGAGGGATCCTTCGCCGTGCTTAGCTGTGAGGTTTCAGATCCAAGCACCTTGCTTAAGATTCATCATACCCATCCCAAAAGCCTCATCATTACGCGGGTAGAATGCAGTGAGGGGATATCCGAATGAACGCTTCTTTACTTGGGCAATCCCAGCATACTCTCGAAACCCCCCACCTGCGGATCGACCTCGACCTATTCGAATCCAACATGGAATCGATGAGTCGTTTTTGCCAGCGCAGTGGATGCAGCTGGCGCCCTCATAGCAAGGCACACAAATCACCTGACATCGCCCGTCTTCAGCTTGCAGCGGGGGCGCTAGGCATTACCTGTGCCAAGCTGAGCGAAGCAGAAATGATGGTCGACCACGGAATCGATTCCATCTTATTGGCCAACCAGCTGACAACCCAGGAGAAATGGCTGCGCCTAGCCGACTTGGTCCAACGCGCTGAGGTAATTGTCAGCGTCGAGGATTTCGACGTTATAGACCTGGCCGAAACAGCCGCCCAACAGCGCGGCGTTTCCATCCCCATCGTTTTAGAATTGGACGTCGGCATGGGACGAGTTGGCCTAAACGAGCTAGCCGAAGTGCTACGCTTAGCTGAACGAATTACCGCGAGCGATGCGCTGATCTTTCGCGGACTTATGGGATACGAAGGCCATGTTTTAGCCATCTCACCCCCAGCAGAAAAGGAAGCAGCTTGTAGATCAGCCATCAACGTGTTAATCAGAGCGCGCGATGCGCTTGCCGAACGGAATATTGCCTGTGAAATCATCAGCGCGGGCGGAACCGGCTCCTACTTCTATACCGCGCGGATTGACGGCATCACTGAAGTGCAGGCCGGCGGCGGTATTTTTATGGACTGTAAATACCGCGATGAGTTTCACGTTGAGGGATTGGATATCGCGCTGCGTGCCATTACAACCGTAACGAGCAAACGGCCGGGGCAAATTGTAACCGATGCCGGCTTTAAGACCTTGTCGGCCCATCACGGAACGCCTCAAGTTCTCAGCCATTCCGGCATAGAACTTAAGTACCTTTCGGCCGAACACGGGGTTTATACCGTTTCGCCAAACCACCCCATACCAGCGCTGGGTGAACGCCTTGAACTAGCTCTGGGCTACACCGATTCTACAACATTTCTCCACGATGTGTTCTACGGCGTGCGCAACGGCATAGTCGAAACGATATGGCCCATTCTCGGCCGTGGCTTGCTGACTTAGCTATCATGAATCTGCTGCTTATATCGATCGACAGCCTGCGGCTGGATTATGTGTCGCGCACAAATCCGGCTATACAGACCCCGCGCTTTGATGCACTTACGCGATCGTTTTGTTTCTACAACGGACTCTTTTCTGCATCGACGGCAACCCGGCCTGTCCATACGTCGCTCTTTACCGGTCTCTACCCCTTTGAACACGGTATTCTCGGACAGAGCAGCACGCGGATGCGCGAGGGATTTCCCCACCTTTTTGAACTTTTTAAGCAGGCAGGATATGCCACGTGGGGCTTTTCCGAAGCCCATGACCTATTTACCGGATTGAGCTATGCCTCTGCCATACAACCCTATTCCCCCTCTCGAATCAAACAGGCCCTTAGCGCCGGTCCCGGACCTAACAAACTGCTTTTTCTACACCTTTGGGGCGCACACACACCGTATGGTGCCCAGGATGGCTCAGCCTTAGGAGAGACGGCGCGTTTGCTCCATTCGGGCCAGGTCCAGACAGTTAAATCGCGCTATAAAGCGGCCGTTGAACGCCTCTTCGAATATCAGATAACCCCCGTATTGGAGTCGATCGACCTACGTCAATGGAGTGTTTTTATCGTTTCCGACCACGGAGAGAGCTGGACGGCAGAGGAACCCTATCACGGCTATACACTGCGCAACAGCGTTCTGCGCATTCCCCTTTACTATCACATTCCAGGCACCGGCAATAGCCTACCGGCCCGACCGGTAGCTTCGCTTATCGACCTCTTCCCCACGCTGCTCAATCTATTCAACGTCGCCCATGATTATCAGGGATTTGCTTCAGATCTGCGCCGCGATTCCGATCAACAGCCGTATAAACTGGCGCAGATCCATCCTGATCCGATGCCTAGCGATTTGGCACCGGCCAGAGACCAACTAATCGCCGTTTCGACGATAGGACCTCAGTGGACTCTCTTTGATGCACGAGAAAAGTTTACGTATGAAGAGACGACGCAGCGCAGTTGCTTAGAGCATCCTCTGAGCGAGGAACGGTTGCCACTGAGCGTAGAAGATACGGGACGGTGGATGGCCGCCTTTAGCCATATGACGGCGCAATCAAAGTATCGCCATCTACCGCAAGGGGCCGAGCATAGCGAAACGGCTGATTTACTCGATCAGCGCCTGCGCGATTTGGGCTATTTGGAGTAGCATCGACTTAGAGTCTGTCAAATGTTTCCAACCGCTGCTCCATGGAATCCAAATCAACTACCCGGTAGCTACATCGACCGAACCGGCCCATGAGTTCGCCAGGGTTGATTAGGTGCACGCCGTTAGGCAGAACCTCTTCGTGCGCGACGTGATCGTGTCCATAGCAGACGAGATCAACGCCGCCGGCTTCGGCCAGCCGTCGAGCTATTTGCGGATAGTGGTTTGCACGAATGGATCGTCCACCGCATTCAAACTCGGCCAGTTCGCCGTGTAGGTTAACCTGCGGAAAGCGCGCGGCCTGCGCGGTAAGCAGCCACTTGTCTCCATCGTTATTGCCCCAAACAGCGTGTATCGGGCCGGGAAACCCCTCTGCAAGTTGAACGAGCGTGAAGGGCGCGCAGAAGTCCCCGCAAAATAGCAGCGTGGTATCTTCTTTGGGCATATCGGCCAACGCGCGATCCAGCGCCCATATATTATCGTGTATATCCGAGCAGATAACTAGCTGCACCGATCAACCTTTCTGTAAAAGGGCCTCGTACTGTGCGTAGCCAGTCCCCAATTTGCCGATGACCTTTCGCCATCGATTCACGTAGGATGGATGCGCAATGTCGGGAATAAAACCCATCTTAAGATAGGTTTTTAAAGCAGGGAGCCGGCCGTCGTCTGTCCTTAAGAAGATGGGGCGTGGGGACGTTATGCGGGCATAATTTAGCGCATACGTCGCGGCCAGTCGGCCCAATCCTCTTCCCCTGTGATCAGGATGCGCTGCGATCCAGCCAATTTCCCAACAGCTCTGTTCACTGCGTATCCGATCGTAAACGCCAGCACAGGCGACCAGTGCATCGTCTTGAGCTACGGCAAAAAATTGACCTGCCGGCTGAAGAGCACCGGTCAGTTCACCCTCTATGCGCGCGCGATCCCACTTCCCTAGCTCGCCGTTGGCATTTAATAGCGCGCCCCAGCGGTCTTCGTCACCACTCAGATAGGATCTAACCGCATACCCACTCGGCACAGTATCGATCAGAAGTTCAGCGTGTTCTGGGAACCACATTAATAGCTGTGGCAGAGGAGGCTCTTTCCACATGAAGCGCAACCCGCGTTTAAGTAGCCGCAGCACCTACTGTGGGCCGTTTTTTTGCAGACGTATAAAGGAGGATTTATACCGGTCGGGATGGAAGGCATCTAACACGACAAGCTCGCACTGAGGAAAGTGGTCTTCTAACCCAGGGGGCTTGCTTTGATCGTAGCCAAGGGCAATTATATCGGGTCCGATATCCATTACGACTTGCAATAGATTTTTGCCCGCGTAACCCAACTGTACCTTGTGCGCGATACCTAGCGCCTGTTGGTCGGCAAGACGCGTTTGCTCGTCGTGATCTGGAAGGCGTCCCTTTAAGCGCTGCACGTTTTCGTCGCGCGCGACGACGACGACAAGTTCGTCGCCCAACTGTGCGGCCTGCCGTAAAAAGGCCTCGTGCCCTGGATGGACATGGTCAAACGTGCCACAGCACAACACTCTCTTGGGCATTGAACCTACTCGTTGTCCCGCTTGTCCACCCAGAACTCCATCTGCCGATCGGCGCGAAAACGTCGCCCAAACCCATCGGCTTCTTCTTGGGTGCGAAAGTAACCAATGCGAACCCGCATTTCATCGCCGTTGGGTTTTACAATTGCATAGGCTGGATAACCCGCTTCATTAAGCTCCCGAACGAGATCCTGCGCTTTTTTTTCGTCCCGATATCCGGCAACTTGAACAGTGAATGTACCCTTAGGATCAAAGCGTATGGCGCTGAAGTTTGTTTCACTTTCTTGAACCGCAGGTTGATCGACTAGCGACTCTTCCTCTACTGTAATCTCGCGGGAAACATCCGCCCCATCGGCCCCATCTATGGAAGCGGGAGAAGCCGGCTTTTCTTGGGATTTGCCTAGAGCGACAACTTCAGACCGCCCTCCTTCTTCTATGCCCAACTCGTCTCGGCGATCGATTTCGCTGCTACAGGCAGCTATAACGAGCCCGAGCGACAGAACGGCCTTGGCACTTCCCCGGGTATTTCTAAACGTGGCCATGGTGCGGTTAGTGAACAGCCCGGAGGGCATCGTAGTGGATGACTAAGGTTTTTTCAATATCCTCGTCGCTGTGAGCAACGGAGGGGAACATGCACTCGTACTGAGAGGGAGCTAGGTAAATTCCCCGCTGGAGACAAGCCCAGAAATAGCGTGAAAAGCGTTCGAGATCCACCGTAGCAAGGTCGGCAAAACGCGTCACGGGGTGTTCGGTGAAAAACATACACAGCATGCCGCCTACCCGGTTGATAGGATAGGGCAACCCGAGTCGATCGAGGTTTTCTCTCATGCCTGTTTCCAATCTACTTGCGACTTCTTCTAGCCGTTGGTAGGTGCCATCCTCAGAAAGAATCTGCAGCTGCTCTAAACCGGCTGCCATAGCCAGCGGATTGCCAGAAAGCGTCCCCGCCTGCGAGACTTTCTTGCCCATCGGCGACACGTTGTCCATAATATCTGCGCGTCCCCCATAGGCAGCCGCAGGCAAACCACCGCCGACGATCTTACCCAGGCATGTCAGATCCGGCGTGACCCCGTAAAGAGCTTGGGCTCCCCCAGGACCAACGCGAAATCCCGTTATTACCTCGTCAAAGATCAGGAGGCAACCATCGTCACTAGCCAGCGTCCGCAGTGCCTGTAAAAATCCTTCAACCGGGGGCACCGTACCCATATTACCAGCGACGGGCTCGACAATGATAGCCGCAATTTCACCGGGATTTTCCCGCAGCGCCTGCTGAACGGCTTCGGCGTCGTTATAGGCTACAGTGAGCGTATTATCTGCGATGCCCTGAGGTATGCCCGGACTATCAGGGGCTCCCAGCGTCAGCGAAGAGGAGCCGGCCTTAATGAGGAAACTATCGCCATGGCCGTGCCAACAACCGTCGAATTTAATGATTTTTTCGCGGCCGGTATACCCACGCGCTAGGCGGATGGCCGACATGGTCGCCTCGGTCCCCGAACTGACCATGCGCACTTTCTCTACGGAAGGAACCATCTGTACAATTTGACGCGCGAGCTGCGTTTCGAGCAATGTGGGCGCACCGAAGCTCGTTCCATCGGCGCAGGTCTGACCGATTTTAGCCACGACACGCGGATGTGCATGTCCTAAAATAAGAGGCCCCCACGAACACACGTAATCGATGTACTCATTCCCATCAATATCCCAAACACGTGACCCCTTTCCTCGCGCAAAAAAACGGGGGCCGCCGCCGACCGCACCGAATGCACGTGCGGGACTGTTAACACCCCCAGGGATAAATTTTTGCGCCTCGGCAAAAGCCTCGGCCGAGTTCTTCACGACCTGCTCTTCCCTCTAATCTCCTCGCTCTTTTGGACTCATTACTGTTAATTTACTCTAAACACCGGTGTTTATCCAACGGAGACGCATGGCGCATCTATTAATTATTGACGACAGCCCGCAAAACCAAAAATACTTAGAGCGCATTATTCGCCACCGCACGCAGCACGACCTCGAATTTGCCCGCAGCGGGCCGGAGGGCATCGAACGCATTGTAGCCCAGCGACCTGACCTGATTTTTTTGGATCTATTTATACCGGAAATTGACGGATTTGAACTCTTTAAGATACTGCGCGACCACCCAGCCACTCACACCATTCCCATCCTCATCCACACCGCCGTCCCCCTTGACCAACTGACGCAAATACGCATGCGACGCGTGCAGTGTGACGGATTTATCGAGTTTCCCATTGAGGCAAGCCACTTAGTCAGCCTCATCGACAAGGCACTGCGAAGAAATACCAGCGGAACGCGAAAGTGGATCCCACCAAAGGCTTAGGTATCGGCCTTTTTCTGGGTATCGACGTTGGCCGACAGGCTCGTTATGCGCACGGCCATTAGGTCCGACACCACCACGACTTCGCCCTGAGCAAACAGCCGCCCATTAATGCGTATTTCAAAGGCCTCACCCGCCAGCTTATCCAACTCAATGACGTCCTGCTCTTTAAGGTTGGCTATCTGCGAAACCTTCATATCTTTGCGGCCCAACTCCACGGCCACATCGACCCAAACGTTGTTGAGCAGATCGGGACGTTCCTGCCGGCGCGCTACGGCCGGTTCGAGCTGAGGGAAGCGCACTGAGGCAATCGCATCATCGTCGTCGAATTCATCGAGCGCATGCCCACCTTCAGTCCATGCCTGAAGCGCTTCTTCTACGCCGGAATCCTCACCGCTGGTGGTCTCGGCATTTAGTCCGTCTTCCCCGATGGATGCCTCTTGATCGCCGGCAATGTCGGGCAATAGGGAAGGATCCTCCCCCTCCAGCGCTTCTTCATCGCCGCCCGTCTCGTCTTCAGAAAGGTCAGCTTCTGATTCGACCGCTTCAGCCGCTTCGGCCATTTCATTTTCTAGTTCAGGATCGGTTTCTGACATGGCACTTTCTCAATAATTCGACGATTCCGCAGCAAAATATATGCGCTAAACATATTTGAATATAATGACTTATCAAATAAGTTGCACCTGCAATAATTCCTCGTCTATCACCCGCTCAATAGCGAATAAATGGTGCTGACGCCCTCTGCTAGATACCGGTAGAACGGCGGCAATATTTAGGATATCGATGGCGGCAACCAAGGGCGATAGCACTTCCCTGCGCTCGGTTTCAACGAGCGCTATACCTCCTAACGGCAAGATCCGTGCCAATTCTTCGACAAATGCCCCCTCGCTACCCGTACGACAGTGCGCCATTACGTGGGAACACTCCTCTTCAAGCACGGGCAAATGGAAACCATCCCAGCGAAACCATGCTCCGCCTCCCACACCCGCTCGCGGCGCTCTTTCGATCATCGCCCCCGCGATCACCTCGACCCCGAATGAGCGAACCAATTCGGCGACTTCTGCCGTATCACGGCGAAGCCAAAGGACGCAATCGCCCTCTTCTAGTCCCACCATTTGCCCTAGGCAAAAGGCCACAGACTCCTGAGCGCGAACCCGGTCGCCAACTAGTTTCATACCGAGCACTGCACTGCGTCCGCGCACCTGAAACTGCAGGTGCATGCTGACCTGGGACTCACCAGGTTTGAGCCCATGATGAGCACCGAGCGCAGCTTGGACGTGGTGCACCATATCAGCCACGCTAAATCGATGATGCCCCTGCATTGTCACGTTCAAATGAAAGCGTTGGGCATCGACGTCACGGTCGAATACGCCGGCCAGATGCCGGGCCGCCGCTATATTTGTTTTGCCAATCTGCTCTTTAATCCGCTCAAGGCCCGGTTTACCTACCGTAATGCCGCGCATATCGGCCAGTAGTGCATATACCGCCTGCACAGAACGAAGTTCCCTCAGGCGCAGCGGACTGCGATGGTAGGTGAAATAAAGCCGCGTTTGTGCTCGTCCTTTTTCCCGCCGGTCGAGACTAAATTCAGGCAGTAATTGGCTCATTTCATCCAGCGCGACCTCTTCAAAACCGGTTTGAACGACAGCCCAAAACTGGTAGATCTTGTGTTCAGACATGATCGCGATCTGTGAGGGGTAATAGGTATACAATGGAAGGCTTTGCATCGAAAAAACATTCGTTCCATGCACGCTCTACATCGGTCAATGTGAGGGCATCTATCGCCTCTATATACTCGAAGGGGTGTCCTCCCAACACATAAGAAGCACTCATCATTTCAAGACAGCCCTCCGGCGTTTCAAAGCTGCGTACGAGGCGACCAAACATCTTGCGCCGCGCTCTTTGTAGATCCTCGGAAAATCCGCATTCATTCCAAGCATTAGCTAATATGGATTGTACAGCACGGACAAAATCATCTGGGGCAGGAGTTTCTACTCCCACCGTGCAGTATCCATAGGTTTGCTGGACATAGACCTCAGCTGAAAAGGTATCTCCCCCAATGAGCCCATTTTCATATAGAGCAACATAGGCATCGCTCGTCGGTCCGATCGCCATATCGAGGAAAA
>JAYOKQ010000138.1:0-9953 GCA_038119905.1 Gemmatimonadota bacterium
GAAAAAAAAGGGCCCCCGAAACCATGGTACATCCCATCGAGAGGCCCAATCCAAGACCCGCATCCCATTCCTCATAATAGAAAGCCACCGGCAAGCATAGACCCATAGTCAGGCCTAATGCACAGAGCAGAATCCCAATAAGGCGGGATATCACCCTGCCGTTCACTGCTCAGCTCCGTCCCATGAGTGGCTTGCGGAACATGCGCTCAACCTGAGGTCGAACCTGAGGCGTAGTAAAAACAATGACCGTATTACCCGGACGGATGACATCACTCCCACTTGGCACATACACCCCGGAGGGACCGGCGACGGCACCTATCATCGCCCCCCTTGGAAAATTGGTGTCGATTAGGGGTTTATTGACAATACGACAATCCTCTGCGGCAATGAGTTCAAGTATTTCACCCCGGCCATCGGCCAACACAGCGGTCGATACGACTTCACCCTCGCGCACGTATTTGACAATTTGACGAGCAGCCAACAAACGAGGGCTAATCGCAGCATCGATACCCAGCTGTTCGTAGATGGGGCCGTAGTCAGGACGATGCACGAGCGCAACGACCTTTTTACACCCCAATCGCTTGGCCAGCAGGCCCGCCATGAGATTTGTCTCATCGTCAGGGCTGACGGCAATAAATACATCGACGTTACCCGCGCCCTCCTCTTCTAGAAGGGGTAAATTGGTGCCGTCACCGTTGAGGATCGTCGTGCGATGCAGTTGTTCGGCAAGTTCGTCTGCGCGATTTGGATCGCGTTCGATCAGCACGACATCAATGCCCAAACGCTCCATTTCTCGCGCAACAGAAAATCCTATTTCGCCTCCGCCAATCAACATAGCCCGGTGCGCCGAACGCCGGCGGGTTTTGCCAAAAATACCCTCAATCTGGTCCATGCTCTCACAGCGACCGATAATAAAGACTTCGTCGCCCACCTGAATCGAGTCGGCCCCGCTGGGAATGAGCAGAGCTCCTTCGCGCAGGATACCGGCAATCCCCAATCCGCGTCCTAGTAGATATTCCTGAGATATGTTGTGGAGCGGCCGATCCAAGAGTGGGTTTTCTTCGCCGATGGCCAACTGGATCAATTCGATGCGGTTGTCGGCAAAATTTTCAACCATGATCGCGCCCACGCTGCGAACCTGCTTGGTAATTTCTATTGCCGTTAGCATTTCGGGGCTGATCAACAGGTCGACGCCAAAGTAGTTGTAAAAGACGCCCTGCTCGTTGGGCATATGGATCCGATTGGAAACGCGTGCTATCACGCGACGTGCTCCCAATTGCTTGGCCATGATGGACGCGAGGATGTTGCTTTCGTCTTCGCTCGATGTCGCAATGACCAAGTCGGCTTGAGCTGCACGCGTCTCCTCTAGACCGCGCAACGTCGCTCCGTTGCCGCGCCAAGCCAAAACATCCATCCCCTCTTCCACCGCCGCGAGCGCACTGGCATCGCGGTCGACTACCGTCACATTATTCCCTTCGCCCACCAAGACAGAGGTTATGTATTTACCGACTTCTCCAAGACCAATGACGATAATGTCCAAGGGGCTGTCTCCGCTATGACCGTAGCTGCTTGAGCACTTCCTGCGTAATGCGCTCCACTAAATCGCCCCCATCCCCATCCCCTGCCAGAGGCAGTTCGGAGCGATCACAGGAAGGCCGGCCGACAATACCAAAGCGCTCGCGGAGATCTATCAACTCGTTTACATGCTGGTCGGAAAGCGTCTTAACGGAACCCAGCTGCTGGGCGACAAGAGCTATTTTAGCAAAGTGTTCTACTGTTTCCATTTTGAAATGGGCATCAATAACCGTCTTGCCCAGCGTCACGGCACCGTGATTGGCCATTAGGATGGCATCGTAGTCTTTGAGTAAAGGCTTCATGGGCTCTACAATATCAGGCCCTCCAGGCGTCCCATAGGCCGCCAAAGGCACGCCTCCTAAACTAACGATGACCTCGGGCAGCACGCACTGAGTCAGTTCGATGCCGGCTACTGCAAAACCCGTAGCCGTCGGGGGATGTGCGTGCACTACGGAATGAATATCCGGACGTAGTTTATAAATTTCCAAGTGCATGCGAATTTCGGAGGAAATACGCATAGAACCGGCAATTTGATTCCCTTCCAAATCACATATGGCGAGCATATCCTCTGTGATAAACCCCTTACTCACACCCGTGGGCGTGCACAGAATGCGATCGTCCTGCATGCGCGCACTAATATTTCCATCGTTTGCTGCTACATATCCACGCTGGTAGACGCGGCGTCCTACTTCACATATTTCCCTGCGCAATGCATAGGCGGAATTCATGGAACTTCCTTTCTACCTGTTCACCTTTTATTAAGCACTTTTCGACCGACAAAAAACCATCCAAAACAGCCGGGTAGGGCCACATTTACAAAGAACATGCCTAGTGCCGCGTTAAAAGCAGGCAATGGCGCTAAGCCCTGCTCTTTAAAAAGCCAGACGGCCAACCCCTCGCGGACACCCAAATCTAAAAAGCTTACTGGAAGCAGTGATTTTAGCGCAAATAGCGCCGGACCCAGCGGAGCAATTCGGCTCCAATCATCATAGTGTGCACTGAGCAGGAGCAGAAACTGTCCCAGAAAAACAGCGTTAAAGAGTATGGACCAAGCCGCAGAACGGACCCAGACACGCAAAGGAACAACAGCGCACATCCGCCGTAATTTCTCGATGAGTTCACAAGCCCTTCGCCACTTAGCCAGATGCGCTATTAATATAACACCCAAGCCCAGAGAAGGCAGACCCCAGCATAGAATTACCAAATGCACCATTCCCATAACCGCTAGAGCAAGCGACCCCCAAACAAGGGTTATGCCCATCGATATAGAACGATCTGCCAGGGTTAAAACGGCAACCTGCGCACGGTCAACTGGAAGGACTAGCCCACGCCCCAGCTCACCGATTCGCCCTGGCGTAAACAATCCCAATCCCAATCCTGCCAGAAGCGATATAAAAGCTTCTTTTCGACTAGCCGATGGCAGCAGGCACACAAGAAGCACCCGCCACTTTTCGGCCTGTATATATAGACCACATAGAGCTAATAAAACGGTTAATCCCCAAATAGAAGGAGCAATCTCTAATGCAGCTGTCCACAGCGGCTCAGCCCCCAGCCAATCCACTATGCCCCACAGCGCAACCACTGCCACAAAAAGTTGGGCTGCAAACACAAAGGAACGATTTATTGGGGGCAAAGAGACGAGACCCGTCTTTTGCAATCAAGTAGATTGTGAGGTTTGGAGAGGAACTATTTGCAGCAGCGATTCATGAGGGCGAGCAATGACGTGGGCGGCTACGACCTCACCGATACGCCCCGCAGCCTGCCCTCCCACTTGGACGGCAGCCTGCACAGAGGCAACATCTCCCGTAACAACCCCGGTGACGAGGCCACCTCCTACCTGTTGCCAGCCGAGAAACTCTACCTGTGCCGCTTTGGTCATCGCATCTACCGCTTCAACCATAGCGACCCAACCTCGCGTTTCTATAAAACCCAGGGCACCCTTCATTGCGGCTCTCATCTATTGTTTTTCCCGCTGTTTCATCTATGCTTCGCTGGAAAATAGAGGCTCTCTACAGCAGCGTCAACTACAAAGGCCAGCACACTTTACGCCTTGAAAAGAAAGTTTATTACGTCGCCATCCGCTACTATGTAGTCTTTTCCCTCGACCCTAAGCTGCCCAGATTCGCGCAGCTTAGCCATACTTCCACAGGACAATAAATCCCGACAAGCGGCCACTTCAGCGCGGATAAAACCCGTTTCCATATCGCTGTGGATACGACCTGCCGCCTGTGGGGCCATCCACCCTCGAGGTAGCTGCCATGCCTGCAATTTGCCGTTGGCCAGGGTGTAGAAGGTCACTAGGTCAAGTAGCGCATATCCGGCTTGGACCAGCCGATCTATTCCATCCTTGAGTTCGCCCAGTTCTTCGACAAACATAGCCCGGTCCCCCGGATCGAGTTCGCCCAATTCAGCCTCGAGACGAACGGCAACTGGCACCACATTGTGTTCGCCCAGCCGGGTGCGCATACTGGCCAGATGGGCGTTTCCTCCTCGGTCTTCCCCGTCGCTCATATTGGCCAAATAGAGCATGGGCTTGGACGTGAGCAACTGGTACCCCCTCAGCACTTCTCGCTCCTCTTTAGTGAGCGATACCGCGCGCACGCTTTGCCCTTTATCAATGGCCTGTCGCACCTTTTCAACGGTGGCTAGCTCGAGTTTCTGGTTTGATTTTGGGTTGGAACGAACCACTTTATCCAAGTGGGCTTGAGCTCTGTCTAAAACAGCCAGATCGGCCAGCAATAACTCGGTTTCAAGCGTTTCAATATCGCGAAGCGGATCGACAGCCCCCTCGACGTGGGTAATTTCCCCATCTTCAAAACAGCGCACTACCTGGACGAGAGCGTCTGCTTCGCGAATATGCCCCAAAAACTGATTTCCCAATCCCTCACCCTGATGGGCCCCTCGGACCAAACCCGCTATATCTACAAAGCGAATGGTGGCACCGACGCAGCTTTGCGGTTCAATCAAGCCAGCCAAATCAACCAAGCGCCGGTCGTCCACATCGACGACCCCCACGTTGGGTTCGACCGTGCAAAAAGCATAGTTTGCAGCCTCTGCACGCCCCTGCGTAAGCGCGTTGAACAGCGTGGATTTACCTACGTTGGGCAGTCCGATTAGACCAATATTGAGTGGCATGTTATTCCATTTAGTTTACATATATTTATTTATGCGAATGAATATACTGCGATATGACGCGCGGTTCGACGATAATGGTCTTTTCTCGTTTCACCAACGCTTGGCCGGGCGCGCCTCCGCGAGGTTTGCTGACGTACTTGGCCAGCGTATAAATTACGGGGACCTTTTTTGCCGATTTTCCCTTGCTCCAATAGGCCGCTACGGCGGCCGCTTCTTCCAATGCGATTTTACTAGGTTCTTCTTTGCGTCCCTCTCGACGCAGGACAACGTGCGATCCAGGATACCCGTGGGCATGAAACCAAACGTCGTTTTGCGCTGCCATACGATGTGTTAGGAGATCATTCTCCTTGTTATTGCGCCCTGCCCACACGGACCAACCGTCGCTGGTGACATATTGACGCGGATGGGCCTCGGCCCCCTTATGCTGCGAAGGCTTGTCCGTTCCTCGACCACCCCTCTCTTCAATCTTCATTAGGTTGTTGTTCTCCAACCAAGCGACCACTTCATCGTATTTATCCTCCCCCCTCTCAAATAGTGCCATTTGCACCATCAGGTCCTTTTCACGCTTTTCCTCCAGGGCAATGCGTGGCGGCAAAAGTTGGCTTCTGCGCCGGAACTTGTGCGCTTTTTTGAGAAGGAAGGCCGCATTTTCCGCCGGTGAGAGCAGTGGATCCAACGAAATTGTACAGCGCTCCAATCCACTGGCATCAAAGACATTGGACAGTTCTACGCTGCTGGCACCGGCAGGCACTGCGTCCAACTGCGCCATCAAAATGTGTCCATTTCGCTCCACGTCACCCGCACTCGCGGCCTGTTCTAAATCATCGCGCATAGCCGCTAAACGACGTTGACAGCTTTGCAGCGCGCGCCGCAGAGCCTGACCGATGCGATCCGCGCGTTGCTTGGCTTTCGTCAACTGACGATTTTCCTCGCCGGCGTGACGAATCATCGCGCTGAGCGACCCGCGCTGCATCAGCGTGCCCTGCTCCACTCGCTGGGGTTCAAGCGCAGAAAAATGCCAGCGATTTTTAATTCTGTATGAATAGCCTCCTTCGGATAAGGCTTCTCGATAAAAAACCTCTCCAGACTGCCACAAGGCGCGGAGACTTTCTTCTTCAACAGGATCTTTTGCATCTAGCCGAGCGCGATAAAAAAGCTCCTCTTGCTGCTGGCGATCGAGCCCTACGAAAAAAATCCGACAGGCCTCGCCGACCGTTTGGACTTCACTCGCTTTAATTTGGGCCCAGCAGTCTGCCCACTTATCAAGGCCCGGCGCATAACGCGATGGGCCCTGCGGCGGCTCATACTGCTTGCCCACTGCGATGCGTTCTTGCCCGCCCCATGCACCAAGGATTTCGCCCGTACGTTCACTCACCAAAGCGCCAACTAGGTGGTTGTTGAGCAGTTCGAATACGAGCGCACCATGCGATGTTTCACCGCTGGTATTCGTCCGTTCCAACTGTAGGCGTATAGAGCGATCGCGCCCCACTATGTCCACAGAGCAGATTTTAGAACCGGTTAGGTATCTTTCAGCCCCTTGCCCCAGCACAGTCCGATTCCCTTTCGGGGGGGAATCAAGTAGGCGCAATGTACCTTCGCGGCGGCATTCTGCCAGCACCCCCGCCACTTCGCTCTGAAAAAATAAAACGGCTCCCCGCGTGTTAGCCGCCCGAATTGCATGCCCTGCAAGGGCCGCGTTCATCTCATCGGCTAACGCCAGAACGGTAAAGTAGTCGTAGGCCATGTTTAGATGCAACGAGGGCGGAGGGCCCCAAGCCCTTCGCCCTCGTACCGCTTCTCCGATATGCTTAGGAAATTCGCTCGAGACTTTCGCGTAGACTGTTCAATGTATCACTGTATTCTACCAAGCGTTGCCGCTCTTTCTCCACGACTTCGGCAGGAGCGTTGGCAACAAACTTCTCGTTGGCGAGTTTGCCGTTTAATCCCTTAACGAGGCCCTCAAACTTCGCCATTTCCTTCTGCAGTCTAGCCCGTTCAACCCCCAAATCAATGATGCCTTCAAGCGGAACATACACGTTGACCTGGCCAACAACGGCGCTTCCCGATGCAGACGGTGGTTCGACGTCGTAGCCGATGGTCGTCTGATTGCCGCGGACCAACTGGGTTATCAACGGAGCGATTGATTCAAATGGTCCTGTGGCGACCTCAGTCGGAAGCGATAACATCACGGTGATGCGCGTAGCGGGCGGCACATTCATCTCGGAACGAATCGTGCGCACCGCCGTCACGATCTCCTGCACGCGGTCCATTGAACGTTCGGCGTCCTCGTCCAAACACGCTTCCATATCCCGGGGCCATTCGGCTACTACAATGCTCTCTGCCGCATCATTTCCCTTCGGCAACGCTTGCCAGAGCGATTCGGTCATAAATGGCATGACGGGATGTAGAAGGCGCAGTGCCGTCTCAAGGATTTCTACGAGATTGCGCTGGACCGAAAGCCGCGCCTGCGGCTGGTCGCCCTGCAGGCGTCCCTTGGCCAACTCGAGGTACCAATCGCAGTAGTCGCGCCAGAGAAAATCGTAAAGTGCACGGATCACGTCGCTGAACCGAAAGGTTTCTAGTCGTTCATCCACCTCGCGCAGCGTGTGGGCTAAGCGACTCCAGATCCAGCGATCAGCCAGATCGGTCTGCCCCCGCTCCGCTATATCTGGATCATAGCCTTCGAGGTTCATACTAACAAACCGCGCGGCGTTCCACACTTTATTACCAAAATTTCGCCCCATCTCCGCACTGGTAGAAGACTGGACGACGTTGTTTTCTACTTCCGCGTCAAAGCGCACGTCTTGCACGGCGCCCGCCTGTGCCAGTAAGCTAAAGCGCGTTGCATCAGCGCCGTACAACTCCACTAAATCCAGCGGATTGAGCCCGGTGCCTAAGCTCTTGCTCATGCGCTTGCCATCTTTGGTCAGTATCGTCGGATGGACCAACACTGTTTTAAAGGGAATCTCTTGTCGGCACTCGATTGAGGTCATGACCATTCGCAGCACCCAAAGATATAAAATGTCGCGACCGGTAATCATTAAATCCGTGGGATAAAAGTAGGCGAGCGATTCCGTTTCTTCCGGCCATCCCAGCGTAGCAAAAGGCCAAAGTGCCGATGAAAACCAGGTGTCGAGCACGTCGGGATCCTGCACCCATTCAGTGCCCCCGCAATCGGGACACAATTCAGGTTGCTGAACCCGTACGTGCGGCTTGGCACCATCGGCGACTGACACGCGAAAGCTCCCCTCGGCAAAGGCCTTTTCCCGCGTGAGTCCGCCCATGGGAATCAGTCCGTCCTCGCTGCACTGCGTGCAGTACCAGGCGGGTATGCGATGTCCCCACCAAATCTGCCGCGATAGCGCCCAATCGCGAATATTATCTAGCCATTCGACGGCATAATTACAAAAGCGATCCGGCACGTAATCGATCTGTCCATCGGTCAGCACAGACCGCGTTTTAGCGGCGAGGTCCTCCATATTCATGAACCACTGCTCCATCGGCAGCGGCTCAATAACCGTTCCACATTTGTCGTGATGTGGAACAGCGTGCGGGTGCTCGGCAATCTCGACTAATAAACCAGCCTGCTCCAGTTGAGCCACCAGCTCTTTGCGACAAGCATAGCGATCCATCCCTGCAAAAGCACCGGCTTCCTCAGTCATCACTCCGTCAAATCCAATGACCTGGATATGCGGCAAATTATGTCGCTCGCCGATGGCATAGTCGTTGGGATCATGGCAAGGAGTCACTTTGACGGCCCCGCTGCCCATTTCTGGATCTGCGTACTCATCGGCAACAATGGGTATGGCCCTATCGACTAAGGGCAAACGCACTTGACGGCCCACCGCCTCGCGCCAGCGCTCATCGTTGGGGTGGACCGCAACGCCGGTGTCCCCGAGCATCGTCTCGGGACGGGTCGTAGCGACAACAACGTCCGGACTTCCATCAATCCCCGGATAGCGAATATGCCAGAGGTGTCCATCGAGCTCGCGCTCTTCCGTTTCTAAATCTGAGATAACCGTGCGGCATTCTGGGCACCAGTTGATCATGCGCCTGCCGCGATAAATCCACCCCTGTTCCTGAAAGCGCTCAAAGGCTTTCAACACGGCTTCTACATACTGATCGTCGAGCGTAAAGCGGGCCCGCCGCCAATCGTAGCTCGAACCGAGCTTGCGCAGCTGGTGATAGATCGCATCGCCGTATTTATCGCGCCAGGCGTGTATCCGCTCAAGCAGGGCCTCTCTACCGATATCGTAGCGATTGAGCCCCTCTTCAGCTGCCAGCTGTTGCTCAACCTTCATTTGGGTCGCAATACCAGCGTGATCGGTTCCCGGAAGACAGAGGGTTTCGTATCCCTGCATCCGCTTCCACCGTACGATTAGATCGTGTATAGCGTGTTGGATGGCGTGCCCCATATGCAGTTCCCCCGTGACGTTGGGCGGGGGAATCGTAATGGAGTAGGCCGGCTTAGCGGGGTTGGGATCCGCGTGAAAAAAACCGCGCTCCTCCCAAAAAGTATACCACTTCTCTTCGGCGCTTTTGGGGTCGTAGGTCTTATCTAGTTCGAAGGTCATAGTACTGTGTGTAAATAGAGTATTTAAATGGACTTGAATAGACCAAATATAGACCGTCGGACTCAGATTGACAATGACATCCCCGGGGCAATGGCCTGCACTTTGCTACATAGGGTAAACACCCTTATTAAGGAGGCTCACTATGCCCCAGTGTATCGCCCAATTTAGCCGTTCCGTCTACCGTCTGACCAGTTTTTTCTTGGCTCTGGGCACCCTAACCCTTTTTGTTTCGGCCTTACCAGTTCTCTTTATCTCCCTTGTCTGGTTAGACTAAGGGAAATTCATTCCTCCATATCTGTGTTTTTATGGCTCTTTACAGGTGGTTCCTTTTTTCTAATTATTTAACTCGCCAGTTACACGAACCATTTTGCCGAGAGCGATCTTCCTATGCCCCGTTGGGCCGACTTATTAACCGAACAGCGCAATCCCGCAAGCGAGCGGATAGACGAAGTATCTACTTTGGACATGCTTGCCATAATAAACGCGGAAGATGCCAAAGTCCCTGAAGCAGTCGCTACCCAACTACCCGCCATCGCCCAGGCCGTTGATATCGTCACTCATGCGTTCCAACGCGGCGGTCGCCTCTTCTATTTAGGAGCCGGAACCAGTGGACGTCTTGGCATTCTCGATGCTTCGGAATGCCCTCCTACATTCCGCGCTCCCCACGAA
>JAYOKQ010000139.1:0-1655 GCA_038119905.1 Gemmatimonadota bacterium
ACGCCGTGGCACCAAGACAACGGCGTAGTGCTGCCGGTGGCCGATGCGACCGAGATGATTACAGTGTGGATTCCCGTCACAGCCGCAACCGTAGAGAATGGCTGTTTGGAAGTGATCGCCGGCAGCCATCGCGACGGGCTGCTGGCGCATTGCCCCTCGACCGGTCTAGGGCTGTCGATACCGGACGAACTGCTTGCACTAGGGCGCGTCATTACCTGTCCTATGCGGCGCGGCGATGTGCTCTTTATGCATCGGTGCACCTGCCATTCGTCGCTGCCCAATCGCAGCGACGACGTGCGCATCAGCTACGATCTACGCTACAATCCCATCGGTCAGCCGACGGGCCGAGAGGTGTTTCCCGGCTTTGTTGCGCGCAGTCGCGCCAACCCGGATTCTGAGCTACGCGATGCAGCCGAGTGGGCACAGAGCTGGTATGAGACTCGGTCGCGCCTAGCCGGTGCCCAGCTGCCGTTGCATCATCGCTGGCGCAGTGAAGAGCCGGTCTGCGCCTAGTGGATCCCTCGCGTTTACATTGCCGTATGGACGACAGGGACCTATTTTGCAGCGAAATACACATTGCAATCGCGGAGTAATTTAATGGAAGCCCATTCTACAGAAGACGCACAAGAAAAGCGCCGCATCGCTTGGCACAGAACGAAGATCGACCGCCAGCTGTTGGCCGACCTCAACCAGCGCAGCGATTTTTGGGGTGCCCTGCAGACGTTGGGGTATTTGGCGACGCTGGTCGCCACGGGTGCGCTGGCCTGGTGGTCGACGCTGCACGGCCCCTGGTATGGAATAGTGGCTGCTTTTTTTCTACACGGCACGTGCTACGCGTTTATCATTAACGGCTTTCATGAGCTGGTGCACAGCAGCGTGTTTCGCACGCAGTCGCTCAACGTCTTTTTCCTATATGTGTTGAGCTTTTTGGGCTGGTATAATCCGGTGCATTTTTGGGCGAGTCATACGGAGCATCACAAGTATACGCTGCATCCGCCCGACGACGGCGAGGTCGTGCTGCCGGTCTATCTGACGCTGAGGGGGTTTCTGCGCGGGGCCTTTGTCGATCCGCTCGGGGCGTATCACCGCATCCGCGGCACGGTACTGCGCGGCTTTTTTGGTCATCTGAATCCGGGCTGGGATCAGGTGCTTTTTCCGCCGGAAAATGTCGAGGGCCGTCGGCGCCTAGTCCGCTGGGACAGGTTGATGACGCTGGGTCACATTTTGCTAGTAGGCGGTTCGCTCTATATGGGCTGGTGGCAGTTGCCGGTGCTGGTGACGCTGGGATCGTTCTACGGCGGCTTCCTCTTTTTGTTGTGCAACAACGCACAGCACATTGGCCTCAGCGACAACGTGCCCGACTTCCGGCTGTGCACGCGCACGATTATTCTCAATCCCGTCGTGCGCTTTCTATATTGGCATATGAATTTTCATATCGAGCACCACATGTATGCCGCGGTGCCGTGCTATCGCCTCGGGCGCTTGCACCGGGCCATCCGACACGAGTTGCCGCCCTCACCGGTGGGACTGGTAGCGACCTGGCGCGAGATCGCCGGCATCCTCAAACGGCAAAAAGAGGATCCGAGCTACCAGCATCGGCCGGACCTGCCCACGGTGGCTGCGGCCGGATAAGCAGGACGCGAAAGCGGCGGTGA
>JAYOKQ010000139.1:1755-9815 GCA_038119905.1 Gemmatimonadota bacterium
CGGACCTGCCCACGGTGGCTGCGGCCGGATAAGCAGGACGCGAAAGCGGCGGTGATCTAGCGCTCTGCGGCGTTGGGACCGACGATCGCCGTGCGCATCGTGTAGTAGTGGCTGTTATAGAGTGCCTGATCGTCGCTGTCGCGAATGCGTCTCCACAGTTCGGCCGTCAGCGATCGCAGCACGTCGGCGCACTGCGGATCGGTGGCGCGATTCTGCGTTTCGTGCGGATCTTCTGCTAAATTGTACAGCTCGTCGAAATCGAATCCGTTAAACGCCAGCTTCCAAGGCCCGTCCCACACTATGCGCTGGCTCATGACAAAGCGGTTGCCGTGGTTTTCCGCATAGCCGGTCGTGTAGCGGTCGGCTAGGGTGGGGTCGCCGCACAGATCGGCAAAGGACGTCGCGTCGATGTTGGGTAGCGGATCGGCTCCGGCCCACTCGAGCAGCGTCGGTCCAACGGCGTGCAGGCCCACGCGTGCCGCGCTGTTGACGCCCTGAGTAATGCCCGGCCCAGCGGCAACGAGGGGGATGTTGTAAATCTCCTCAAAGGCGCCAAAGTTATGCCCTTCCATCCCGTGTGCGCCGACGTACTTGCCGTGGTCGGCGGTGACGATGACCACCGTATTTTCCAACTGTCCCGATGATTCCAGATAGTCTATGAGCAGGCCGAACTGCGCGTCGAGTTCGGAGATTCTGCCGTAGTAGCAGGCCAACGCTGTGCGCCATTCATCTTCGCTGGTGGCGGCAAAGATCTGCTGCTGGCGGCGATACCAGTTGGGGCGATCGGCCATATCGTCGCGCAGCGTAGATGGCAGCTGAATGGACGCGCGGTCTATGCGTTCGAAAGCCGTGCGCGAGACGATCATGGCTTCGTTGGGCTCGTAGTAGCTAGCGCAGCAGCACCAGGGCTCTTGGCTGCCCTCTTGCTGCTGTAAAAAGCGCAGCGCTTCGCGCGCCGTCTGGCCCATGCCGCGCTCGGAAGGCTCGACGTCGGTAACCCCGTAGTGAAGAATAGGATTGTAGCCGTCGGGACCTTCTAAGTAGCGCGTTAGCTGCGGATCGAGCGGCACGTCGGCCCCACCACCTCGCTTGGAATGGGTGCGATGGGCGCTGCGTCCGAGCACGCGATGCGTCTGCCAGCCAAACTGTTCCAGTGCATCGGTGCGTTCGATGTGCCATTTGCCAAAATAGCCGGTAGCATAGCCGGCGCGCTCTAAATGCTGTGCCCAGTGTGCCCGGTCGGTGCGCAGCAGGCACTGGTCTGGATCGACGACGTGCTCGACCTGCAGTACGCCGTGGTTGTGCGGCAGAAGTCCAGTCATTAGGCTGGCCCGCGCCGGAGAACAGGTTGGCGAGGGCGTGTAGGCGTTGCCAACGCGTAGACCGCGCGCAGCTAGACGGTCGAAATGGGGCGTATAGCCCGGATGATCGGGCCGCATCAGGTGGCCCTGCACGCCATCCATAATAAAGAGCAGAATATTGGGTCGTTGCATAGGAGTATGAGTACGGCCAAACGGCCGCGGGCGCAATGTGAAGGCGTTAGTCGTCGCGCAGGCTGAAGGCGACCAGAATACCGAGGGCCGGAAAGAGCGCGATAACGGTGAAGACCTGCTGGTATGCGCTCAACAGATCGAGTGCGGCGTCGAGGTGTTCCTGCAGCAGCACGCCGCTGAGGGCGGTGCCGATTGCCGAGCCTAGAAAACGGCACATGCTATAGAGTCCAGCGGCGGTGCCGGTTTCGGCCTGTCCGACGCCGCCCATGACAACCTTGTGCAGCGTGGCGAGCATAAAGCCGGCTGATAGGCCGTGTGCGCTGAGGGCTAGACCGATGTGCCACAGAGAGGCTGCTGCGGTGAGCTGCGAAAAGACCAGTAGTACGCTCGTTTGTCCCAGCAGGCCGATCACTACGAGCCAGCGGCTGCTCCAGCGATCGGCTAGGCCGCCGGCCAGGCGCACGACGACGGCCATGGAGCCTGCGCCGATCATCAGCATGCCGCCCAGCTCGGCAGGGCGAATGCCCTTGATATCGACCAGATAGAGCGGAACGAGAAAGCCGATGCCGCCCATAGATACCATGCGCATCGTCGCGCAAAACGTGCTGCGCAAAAACGTGCTGTTGGCAAATAGGCCCGGTGCTACAAAGGGATCGCTGCGCCTCTTTTCCCACCACAGGAAAAAGGCTAAAAACAGCACCGCAGCGGCGATTAGGCGGCCGTCGCGCAGGGGCGCTATGCCGGTGATTGCACGACTTGATAGGTAGAGCACCAGACTGCTAGCGGCGGCGGCCAGC
The DNA here is from genome assembly GCA_038119905.1 of Gemmatimonadota bacterium. Lineage (GTDB taxonomy): Bacteria > Latescibacterota > UBA2968 > UBA8231 > UBA8231. Next base: position 4,046 of record JAYOKQ010000139.1, read on the forward strand.
AGCACCATGCCGCCCCAGTCAAAGGTGCGCAGAAAGACGAGGGGAGGATCTTGTGCGCCGTGCGTTCGCGCCGGAATCAGGCGATAGACTACGGCAAAGGCGACTAGTCCGCACAGCAGCGGGGGGGCAAAAGCTGCGTGCCATCCCCAGATTCCAACGAGAAAGCCGGCAATCAGCGGTCCGAAAAAGCCCGTGGTCGGTCCCACGGTGCTCCAAGTGCCCATGGTGCGTCCGCGCGTCTGCGGTGGAAAGAGCTGAGCGATCAGTCCGATGCTCAAAGGCATCATGCCGGCTAGCCCCAATCCCTGAATCGCCCGTCCTACCAGTAGGTGGGGCATGGTAGATGCCGTCAGGACCAGTCCAGTGCCTAGCGCAAAAAGAGAGATGCCAAACAGCAGCAGTCGTCGCGCACCGAGCCCGTCGCCGAGCCTACCATATACCGGCATAAAGAGCATAAAGGGCAGGGTGAATCCCACGTCGATCCACGCGGCAATATCGGCGGTGAGCGAAAAGGTGTCCCGGACAATGGGCAGCGCCACGCGCGACATCGTAGAGAGCATGGGCATGAGCATCGCCGGCAGCATCAAGCCAAAGAGGATGCGGCGGTCGCCGTCGGACGTTTCACTCATTGAGGTTAAAAGAATGCAGAGGCATGAAGTCTGGTTGATGGTCGTGATGAAAGGTGGCCGCATCTGAAGTGGGCGCAGCGATCCTTCCAAACCAAGCGCAAAGGTGCGCTACGCGCCAGCGGCCCCCGACGCTAGGCTTTGGAGGCTCCGCGTGGATGGCGCTGCGTAGAGGCGCGCGCGGCCACGCGACAGCGCACAATGGCCTGGACCGAGTCGAGGCCGTAGCGCACCGCCTCGCACAGCAGGCGGGCAGCGGTAACGCCAATTTGCGTAAAAGGTTGGCCGACGCTGGTTATGCCGAGTAAGCTGGCGTAGGAGTGGTCGTCAAAGCCGATTAGACCGATATCGCGTCCGGGTTTGATGCCGAGTCCCTGCAGCACGCCGTGAATGGGGACGGCCGAAGGGTCGTTGGGCATGAGGATCGCCCATTCGCCCGGATCGAGCGTATCAAAGTCAATGGTTCGATCAAGGATTTCGGCATGGAGCTGCGCGCGTTCGGGTTTAATGGGATTCCAAAAGCTGCCGTACGCCGGTCGCAAGAGGTCAATATCGGCCTGTGCAGGCAGTACGAGGGCGTCTCCTGCTACTTTTTGTGCCCCCTCGATGCGCTGGCGCTCCCAAGGCATATCAAACAGCGGCATGGCGACGATGCGCTGATAGCCGGCTTCGAGCAAATGGCGGGCGGCGGCCTGTCCCGCTTGGCGTTCGTCGATGCAAACGCGCGGGGCGGTTCCACTCAGGCTCGAGCCCGATACAATTACATAGGGCAGGCCGCTCGCCTCCATGAGCGGCGGCAGTCGGGTATCGTAGTTGCTGCCCGCGCGGATGTCAGCAAAGACTAGGCACTGGACCCCACTTTCGATTGCGCGCTGTATGCACTGCATAATAGGGCCGTCTTCGCTTTCGGGTTGGCCGTGCAGGTTAAAGACCTCAGCGCTGCCGCCCAATGCGCCTATTTCCTGACTGAAGCCGCGCAGCGTGCGCGAGGACCATGAGTCGAGATGCTGCCAATTCTCCAGGTCCCCCATATCGATGTGGAACGAGCCGATGATGCCAACGGTGGGCGCGCCAGCTGTTGGCATGCGATCTACGCCGGCGCCGTCGGCAACCCGCGCATCGCCTTCGGAGTCTGTATCGAGTACGGCATGGGCCGACTCAGAGACAAACGTGCCGCGGCGGTGGCTGGCCACGAGCAGCCCTTCTTCGAGCAGGGGTTGAATGGCCTTTTGTATGGTCATAAGGGCAACGCCATATTCGTGCGCCAGATCGGCTCGGCTCGGGAGCATGGAGCCGGGTCCCCAGTCTTCGGACTGAATACGGGTGCGTAGGTCGTCTGCAATCTGCAGATAGACGGGCTGGGCGATGCGCTTTTTCATGGCGGATACTTTCTTGTTGACATGTGTCACTTTGCCCTATTAAGTATAATAGACAGCTTTGTTAAAAGCCATTCTGATGTTTTTTATAGTATAGTTATTATATTTTATAGATCTATATTTGACCGGTAGAAAGAGAATGAACCATGTCTCCACACGATACGATGCTCGTTGATAAAGCACGCTCTGGTGACGCAATGGCATTCGGCGAACTTACGGCGCGCTACAGACCGCTCGTCTATCGGGAAATTCGCCGCTACCTGCAGCACAGTGACGATGTCGAAGATCTCGTTCAGGACGTGTTCTGTAAAGCGTTTCAGCAGATCGGCCGTCTACGTCAGGTCGAGCTCTTTCCCGCCTGGCTGCGGCGAGCTGCCACCAATGCCGCCGTTTCATGGGGGCGAACGAATCAGCGTCACCTGCGCCTGCAGGACGAAGTCATCGCCAGCCAGTGGCGCAGTCAGGATACGCCGGAAATGGCCTACGAGCGGCACCAGCGCGTGGAAATGCTGCGGCGGTGTATGAACGATTTACCGGACAACGAGCGCCGCGCTCTTCAGCTGTACTATGGCGAGGAGTGCAGCTACGAACAGATCGGTGAGTGCATGGGGGTTAGCGCCGCTTCCGTGAAAATCTACCTGCGCAAGGGACGCCACCGCCTGTTTTCTCGCTGGCGTCACAATCGGTTATTGCCCGCCTAACGAACACATCGTGCGGTCATGCGCAACGCACGTGGTAGCCGCCGTCGGATCGCTCCATCGCAACCCTCCAAGCGTATCCGTCGGCGGCTTTTATGTGCTTACCAGTGCAGCGTGCGCGTAGTGCCAATCTTCCAAATGATTCAACAGGACGCCAGATACCCACGTTTGCTCGCGTCCCAGCGTTGAATGGATATCGGCTAATTTAGCCGGAATGTGTTCGCGCGTTAGCAGGCGCTCATTAAATTCGGCGATGGCCACGAGATCGATCGTACCGTTGTCGCGCACCCATGCTTCGAATTCTAGATAGGTCGGTAGGTGCTGTCGGAGGTAGGCAAGGGCGGCATCTTGATCGACGCCAAGCGTTAGCAGGCAGCGCTGGTCCAGGCTGCCATCGGCGCAGTCTGGGTAATCGCTATGCAGCAGCTGTCGAGCGCGCAGGCATACTTTTAGCCAGGTGCGCGGCAGTTGGCACACGCCCAACGGGCCTTGGTCTATGCTGCTGAGCATCGGCGGCATAGCGACATTGAGTCCACCGTGCAGATCGCTGCTATGGAAGAGCTGCCAGTCCTGCAGGCCATTGAGCAACACAGCAGACGACTCCGTCTCGGTGTCTTTGTCCCATCCTAAATCAGCGTAAATTTCGTCTATTTTTGCCACCAGATGTGTGCGGTGGAGCAGGGCGCGATTCCAGCGCTCCACGTGCACGGGATGTACCGTGCCGTGGGTCTCTACCCACGCTTCAAACTGCAGGTAATCCGGTTTTTCGCCGTGGAGAAAAGCCAGCGTTTCGTCGCGGTCTAGCTTGAGCAGCTGGAGCACGTTGAGGTCGAGACCACCCGTGCAGTGCGGGTAGTCGGGATCCAGTTGTCCGCAGGCATAGAGCAGGTTTTTCCACCACAATCGCGGCAAATGAGCGGTGCCGAGCGGGCCGGTGCACATAGAACTGACGAGCGGTATCATGGCGTCTTTCTCTGTTGGGAATGCGGCGTCATTGGGATGCGTGGATCGTCGCTAAGGATGGTGGGCGTGCGTTGGGTGCGATTGCGCGGGTACAGAGCGGGGCGACAGACTCCGTTGGGGGACTCAGACGCGTGGGACATCAGTCGGGAAATCGCACCTCGAGCAGGGCTTGGTGGAACTGGCTGACCAGCGTTCGCAGGTGGGCCACCTTGGCTTCGGCGTCGTCGAAAGTGCCCTCTTTGCCCATCGTCTCTAATTCGTAGGCCCGATGCATAGGGCTTTGGGCACCCAGATTGGCTACCATACCCTTGAGCGTATGTGCGCTTCGGCGCAGATCGTCGGCGTTGCGCGCGGCCACGGCGGCGTCAATTTCATCCAGCGATTCGGGATAGGTCTCGGCGAAGAGCTCGAGAATTTGTTCCAACAGTTCGTTGTCGCCTCCTAGGCGTTCTTCCAACTCGGACAGGTTCAATAGTTCGGTGGCGTCTGATTCGCTCATAGATATGATACTCTCCGTGCGGGATACATGGCAAAATCTGAATAACGAAAAAAGAGAATCGAGTGTAGGGAGTCAATAGAAGCGTATGTGCTCTTTTCACGGCGTGCTGCATTTAATATGTTGATGCTCAATGTTGGCAGAGTATGGAGCTCTGTATGCGATCTATGACACACCCACCTCCCGATACGACGACGGCCGTCGAAGAGCGCGCAGACCGTCAGGTGCTCTCACAGCGCATTCCGCGCTATCACGTAGTGCTGTTCGATGACAACGATCACACGTACGAGTACGTCGTCGAGATGCTGACCAAGCTCTTTCGTCACGCACAGGCAACGGCGTGGCGGATGGCACGTCAAGTCGATAGTCAGGGGCGTTCCATCGTATTTACGACCAATCGAGAGCAGGCCGAATTCAAGCGCGGTCAAATACACGACTACGGCGCAGATTGGCGGCTGCCTAGGAGCAAGGGCTCGATGTCGGCCACCGTCGAGCCGGCCGACTGAATGCACCGTGCAGCACGGCCCATGGCCTATTTCCCCCACCTGTTTTACACGCTTGTATAAGGAGATGCACACATGCTGACAAAAGAAGGATGTCGCGCTCGCCAGGATCGACTACGGCGGCGGATGAGCGATGCTAAAATTGACGCGATTGCCATTGTCCACCCGTTAGAAGTGTACTACTTCACGGGCGTGCTGTTTCCCGAGCAATTTCCCGGGCAGCCGGTGCTGCTGTGGATCGAGGCCGACGGCGCGAGTTGGATGATTGCCCATAGCGATGAGGGCGAACCGCTAGTCGACGCCTGCTACACCTATGTGTGTAGCATCGGTGGAACCGTTAATCCTTACATGCGCACGCAGGTAGGTGAGCTCGTGGTCGAGCGGCTACAGGCGCATAAAAGTGCGGCTATGCGCGTTGGCTATCAGCGCGAATTCATGCCCAAGCTACTGGCCGACCAGGTCGAGCAGGGGTTGGGGGCGGTGCCCGAATGGGTTGCTATGGACGAGGGTCTGCACCAGATGCAGGAGGTCAAAGACGACGATGAGTTGGTGCTCATTCGCAAGGCGATCGAAGTCGATCTAGCGGCTTATACGGCGGCGCAAAAAGTTATAGCGCCGGGCGTGAACGAGTTGGAGGTGCTCGGCGCAGCGCAGCAAGCGGCGCATCTGGCGGCTGGGGAGAAAGTATTTCACGACGGCGACTACCAGTGCGGGCAGTTGGGAGGGTTTGCGCGTGACCGCCGCATCGAAGAGGGTGAGCTCTATATAATTGACGCTTGGGCGATTTATCGCGGCTACTGGTCCGATCTATGCCGCACCTTTGCCGTCGGTGAGCCCACTGAACTACAGGAGTCGATTTACGAGCACCTGCGCGCTTTCCACGACCGGATAGGTGACTACTTGCAGCCGGGCAAAGACAGCCGCGACTGCGCAAAAGCGATGGATGCCTATATCCGCGAGCATCCCGCTCTGCAGGAGGCAGGCCTCGGACACCACGGTGGCCACACCATTGGTCTGCGCGCGCATCAGATGCCGGATGTGAACGCCACGCGTGGCGGCATTTTTCAGGTGGGCAACGTCGTGTCGATTGAGCCGGGCTCCTACATAG
>JAYOKQ010000140.1:0-9611 GCA_038119905.1 Gemmatimonadota bacterium
CTATGCCGCATCCACGCGGCGCAGCTGCATGTCTTCCGATAGGCGCCCAAGCCACCACCAGCCAAAGCCGCCAACGATTAGAACACCAAGCGCAACGCCGAGTTGGGCTCCGGGAAACGGAGCCAGTATCGCTTGGGCAAACTGCCCTAACATCCACTCAAAACCGATGGCAATCCAACACAAACGGATATCAAAGCGCAGAGCCGTGTGCAGCGCCGCCAGCATAAATAGCCCGTTGGCCACGCCAAATATGATCACGCCCTCGACGCTCTGCTGAGCCATACCCGCACGTGCAGCACCCAGCGTAAATACAAGCACATTAGCCAATAATAGGCGCCGCGTGCCGTGCTGGGTGACTACAGCCCACAGACCAATACCACCGGCCCAGAGCAAAGTCCGCATGGGAAAGGCTGTGATCGCCTCGGGCAACCAGCTAAAAAAATTGTTGGCGCCACTGTAGCCGAGCAGAGCCGGCTGAAATTCGCGCACCAGGTGATTGCCGACCGCTTCTAAGCCGAGACCTACAGCACCCAGCGCAACTCCTAGCAGCACGTCGGGCCGCGCTCGTTCAGCCACCAACGTCCACCGCGGAACCGCCGCGGCCAACAGCGCAATAAGAAAGGCGAGCGCCGCAGGGAGCAACACCGCACCCAGCGAGCGCATCAGCAGCTGATGATTGAGCGGCTCCGTCGTGCTCAGCGTAAAGTCACCGGCAGACCATCCATTGGCCTGCATCAGCGCTCCCCACGCAAAAAAAGCGATAAAGAACGGGACGAACGTCGACAGATCAAAGGTCCCCCTGCTCCAACAGAGCAGCGCATAGACGACAATTGTGCCGACCAAACCGACCAACAGAAGCATAGAGAACGCACGGAATAAGATCAGCGACTGTTCGCGATCGCGTTCGGTGCGTTCCCACTCTTCCGGAACGTGAACATAGCGGTAGACGCGTTCGATCCGATCACCGGCTATATCGACTCCTATTCGCGCCTGCCCTTCGGCCTCGGGCAATGCAGCATGCTCGCTGAAAACAAAGCGCCAGTCGCTGCGCTCCGGCCTCTTTTCAACGTCAGCCGATATGCGCTGCACGTCCTCTAAACGCAAACCCAACTGCTTCGACAGCGCCTCTTCGGCCAGGGCTTCAGCTGCGGCTTCGTCCAACTCAGCTCCGGGCCATCCCTCCGGCGTAACGTGGTCAATAGACATGAGCTGGCCCGTGCGATCTATGTATACGCGATACTCTTCAGCGCGGTCTTCTACGGGAATATGTTCGTCAAAACGAGCGAAACGCACCTGCCAATGCGGCGCCGATAGAAAGGTCCCCAGCAAACGCTCATACACCGACAGATCCCACGTGCGCCACACGTAGTTATGCTCTGTGGACGCGTTCATTACAACGGTCCGCACCGACGCGTCCCACGCGTCATCCAACTCGATTTGGGCGCTGGCGAGCGCCTCCTGCGCAGCATGGATGGCCTCTGCTCGATCAACCGTCAAAACGAGTCTGCTCTGCTGGCCGGCAAATGTTCCATAGCCCCAGAGAGCCAAACCGATCAATCCCACACCACACCAGGCGTAGCGCACCCACGGAATGGCGGTAGCGCGCTGCGGCACGGGCGTCGTAGCCAGCGGTGCAGCTTCGACGGCAGCCGGCGGCTGCCAGGCCGCATTATAAGCCGCATCGCCTACGACCTGCCACACACCGCTGCGCCAGCGATAAAAGAGTGGAATACCCAAAGGAACGAGCGCTAGAACTACGACGAGTGTCTGATCTATTCTAAGTCCGGGTGCATCGGCGACAAAGAGCGGCATGGCAAACCACACGACGTCATACGCAAAGTGCATTACAATTGCCGGCAACAGGCCAAAGCGCAAGAAAAGAAACCCAAAGACCGCGGATGGTATGAGCAGCTCGACCAGACGCGCATAAGCCGGCTGAGCAGGGTAGTTAGCGTGTACGGCGCCAAAAATAATCATCTGTAGAATAAATGCGGCAGCGATCCACAGACGCGGACGTCCGTAGCGCTCTCCTAGGAGCGCCGCACCGGCCAAGGGGATGGCGCGAAAGAGACACTCCTCCCAGAAGCCGGCCTGCAGCGAAATAGCAATCGACGAAAACCAAGGGAAATACGCGGCCAGCACATTGGGTTCAAAAAGGGCGTTAGAGGGGTTCCACCACCCCAAGAAACGGCTGTTCAGGTAGTAAAATCCGACGACAAAAGCCAGCATCGGCCCGATGAGCAAATAGCCACCCATGGTCCGCCCCAAAACCTGAGGTGAACCGGCTACCGCGCTAGACCAGAGCGACCAAAGCTGCAGGTGATGCGGGAAGGCGCGGCGGGACAGCGACTCCGCTATGAGAAAAGACAGCGTAAGGGCGAGCGCCGTAACGAGGGCTGCTATGACCGCGCCAACCACCTGCTCTATTACGTGGTCATTCACGGAGATCGCCGTATCGTAGTATACCCAACTGAGAGGCAGTTGATTCAGTGCAACAGCCCCCTGTAAAACGCCGACAATGATTCCCCAACGCAGGGCCGTTTGCCACAAGATCCAGCGCTGGCGCATGAGGAAGAACGCGCCGATGCACCCTCCCCCGATATAGAGCAACAGCATCGCCACACTCGCCCCAGCGGCGAGCGTTTCGTTGGCCGAGCGCATTTCGGTGTATTGACGAACGAACGCTTCTGGCACAAAGACTTCGCGGGCAAACGTCGTCAAGCGATCGCCCGATACGACGAGGCGCAGACGATAGCGAGCCTCGCCTAGATCGCGCTCGGAGCGTTCGAAAACAAACGTGTGGTCTACCCGATCGCTCGGCAGCACTTCTTTCGATGCGCTAATAGGCTCGTATTCGTCCCAAGCGATCCCCAACGCCTCGGCTGTTTTAACGGCAATGGAGCGCGCATCGCTCACGTCTAGGGCGGCGCCGGGCTCGTCCTCGGGCAATTGCTCCACAAACCCATACCATGTACCGTCTGGCGTAAAGGAAAGTGTGACCTCGTGTGCGCTATCCGGCTGAAAGTGGCGCACACGCCACTGATAGGGCGCATAGAGATCGCCAGCGAGCATAGCGCGGAATGCTTCGTTACCGCCGCACTCCAGTTCGACGTAGTACTGCACCTTGCCGTCGAGTTCAAAAGAAGCAGCCTGTTCGTATTCGCTCGGCCCCCAGTCATGGCCCTGCACGCGTTCGGCCGCCTCTGCCAAGGCGCTCGAACGATCCATCGTTATATCGAGAGCAACGAGGGGAAAAGCCTCCGAGAAATAACGCTGCACGGCCCACACGCAGCTGAGCGAAACGAAAACGAACACAATCCACGCAACTGGCTGAGACCAAACATACCGCTGTTTTTCAGGGGTTGATTCCATGACAGCAAACTCCCATATAGGCTGTAAACAGCCGAGTGTACAATGAGGGTATACAGACGACGGAGTCGATTCACCCCATTGCATGGCATCTATTTCGCGCCAATATAAAAACTCAGTTTGCTTTGCCCAAGAGCCCTGTAAGCGCCTGCGTCTCTTCTGCGCTCAGCTGATCGCGCGCCCGTTCAACCACTGCACGCGCATCTTCCATTCGTCCCTGATCGCGCAAATACTGCACGTAGATCCGATAAGCCGTTGCATGATGCGGGTTGGCCGCCAGCGCTCGATCGAGGTATTCGATGCCTTCTTCTCTACCACCCGATAGAGCGATAGCCGCCATATTGGTCATCGATTCAAAGTCATCTGGATTGTGCTCAAGCGCCTGTTCGTAGTGCCGCCAGGCGCGACTGCGCTGTCCCAAACGAGTTAGCGACCAAGCCAGCATGCGATGGGCAGCCACATCCGACGGCGCGTTGGCGAGAATACGCTCATAAAGCGGAACGGCATCTGCGTAGCGACGCGCGCGAGATAGCGCGTTAGCCTGAGTAAAGCGCGCCTCGTTCTGCTCGCGCTCGCTGTGTACTCCCTAGGCCTCTTGTGCACGCTCGCTCAATTCTCCCCGCAGTTGGTCGGAAAAGCGCGTATCCTGCGACAGAGCTTCTAACAGGTAGTGCCGCTCGGGATAGCGGCGCGCAATACTGCCGGCGGCGCGAGCAAAGATCGCCTCGCTATCCACGTCAACAAATAGGTTGTCGAGTATGGGGCGAAATACGCGCTCGTCTACGAGTTCCAGCGGCTCGTTTGTGCCCCGGTACATTTCTACAGGAGCGCGGTACTCCAGCCAGAGATTGTCGTCCGTATTGCGCGTCTTGGATAAAAAGGGCGCTGGCTCTGTTGGAAACTGCGCGTAAGCGCTGACGAATAAATCGATGGGCGCGCGCATTTGAATACGAGCGAGCGAACGGGCAACTGATTCGACGGCAACGCGTTCCTCCATAGCATCCAGCGATCCCTTTAGGGGGCTATTGGATGCCAAGCAAATCAGATCCCCACGAATAGAAAACACGGTTACGTAGGGGAATACACCAGTCAACGTATTCAGCATAGCCTGCCGCGTGGAAGCCGAGATTTCATAGGTCTGAATCCACTGACAGAACAGCCCCTCGGGCCGTAGACGCTCCTGCACTGATTCGTAAAACTCGGAAGTAAATAGCGAGCTTATGCCGGCAATCCACGGATTTGATGGCTCTGATATAATCACGTCATACGCCGCATCGCGCCGACGCAGAAAGCTGCGCCCGTCTTCCATAAACACGTGCACGCGCTCGTCTTCGAGGACATTGTTATTAACGGAGTGGAAGTAGGGCGAAACGTCGAGTACGGCCTGCTCAATCTCCACGACATCGATCTGCTCAATCGTTGGATGTACAGCAACAGCTTGAACAGTGGCGCCACTGCCGTAACCGATGATACAGGCCCTACGCGCCGACGGATGCATCAGCAGCGGCATGTGACCTAGCAAGTACTGCGTGTCCATATCGCCGCCCGTCGAGGCATCCGCCTTGCCGTTGACCTTCAATACGGTCGAGTTCGGCGTGCGGAAAATAGCCACCGTCGCGCTAGTACCCTCTTCGGCATGGAGTAGCGTCATCTTAAAATCGGAAGACCCGCTGCTCCCCTGAATACCGCGAAAAACGCCGCGCTGCAGGCGCGCGACATCGGTCTGGGGCACCGTAAAAACACTAACGACAAACAGAGCAATGAGCACGCCGGCGTGCCGCCAAGTCGTTGCGCGCTGCGCATCGGGCTGCGATACGAGCAGCGCAACGGCCGATGCGATTCCCATCGCTGCACCAGCCACCACCAATTTCGTAGCGCCCATGAGCGGTAGCAGTACAAAGCCGGCCAAGAGCGAACCAGCAATAGCACCCAGCGTATTGACCGCATACATACCCCCCACCGCCCAACCAGTCGAACCAGCAGCACTGCGCCAACCGGCAATGCCCAATGGCAGAGCCGCACCTAGCGCACAGGCCGGTATGAACAGCACGCTGGCCGTCAGCAGGCCCTGACAGAGAAAGAGTAGCCACGTCGTTTCACCCCCCCACTGCGCCAGTGCGGCAAACATACCGGGAAGCCGATTGACGGCAAAGAGTCCGGCTACCGACGAGCAGGCCCCTATTCCCATTGCAGCAGCCACAGCACGGTGGTAGGACGCATTGTTGAAACGCGGTAGCGCAGCGAGCAGAGCGCCAGCGCCAATGCCCAATAGCACCGTTGTAAGGATAATAGTAAAGGCGTAGACCGAAGAGCCAACGACCGGAACGAGCAGGCGTGTCCAGGCAATCTGATAGCCTACGCCGAGCGAACCGGCCAGACCAATCGTCCAGAGCAGCAGGTACGGCAGCGGCAGCGCGCGCTCCGATTCAGGGGCCGGCGCAGCGGCGGGCTGAGACGAGGGCGCTTGCCGGTCGAGCGCAAAGGCACCTACAGCCACCAGCATACCCAACCCAGCAGCCACCCACAGCGTGCTTACAATACCTAGGGCGGGCAATAGAAAGACACCCGCCACCAACGTGCCTAACGCAGCGCCGAGCGTGTTGATTCCGTAGAGTAAGGCTACGCGCTGGCGAAAGGTATCTTGCTGCGCGAGTGCCGTAATCAGAATGGGCAACGAAGCACCCATGAGGAATGTCGGTATGATAAGCGAAAAAAAACTGATGATAAACTGCAGGGTTAAAAACAGCGCGAAATGTCCGTCAATCAGCCCGTAGAGTGGATCGAGCACCTGCGATGTATAGCGTAAAAAGGGCGCCGAGAGTGCACCAAAAACGGCAATGCCGAGTTCGATCACTCCATAGGTCAACAGCGGCCGCCGAAAGCGCTCAGCACGACGTCCAGACCAGGCACTACCGCTGCCCAGACCGGCCATAAAACTGGCCAATACAGTAGCTATAGACCACGACGCACTGCCCATGTGCAGCGTTAACAGCTTTACCCAGGCGACCTCGTAGACGAGGGACGTGCCGCCGGACAGTAAAAACAGCAGGCTGGCCAGAGCAAAAGTAGACGCATTTCTGGTATCGAGCATAACATCTTATCGCAGAGTCTCTCAGGGTGAATCTTCTTACGTAACCCTAGGCTTATTTGGTCAACTTATCTAGTATGTTGCGCGTAATCTGTTCGACGATCGGATCGTCTCCGCCCAGTCCGTGCGACCAGTCGGTCGTGCCTGCGGTAAATACAGTGCCGCCGCGCTGGTAGTGTCCCATGACGGCATGACCGCGATGACCCGGTTGCCAGGCATCGTACCACTCGGAGTCGTCGGGATGCCACTGAGCAGGCGCCGTACCGAGGATGGTAAAGTTTTCAGGGGTGCCGTCGCGACCCGTCGGCTGTGGCCGTCCCTCGACGAGGGTGAACTCGCAGCCATCGCACTCGTAGCCGACAATTGTGTGTGCAGCGCCAAACTCGTCACCTTCGGCCAAACCGGTATCGGCAAAAACCCAGTCGTCGGGCCGGTGCACGGTATAGGCACCGCTGCCGTCCATGATCTGGCCGTGGCTCAAGTGATAGCCGCCGTGCAGAAAACCCACGCCCGTCAGCGTGTTCTCCGGCCGCTGCACCAGATGGTGACTCCACAGCGTTGACAGCAGACTACGGTCGCCGCGAAAAGCCGGATCCTGGTTAAAGCGCTGCTTCCAACAGGTCAGCGCCTGTCCCTCGTCTTCGCTGCGCACCTGCCAGCATACGCTATTGCCGCTGAAAAAGGCACAATTGCCCCCTGCGCCGATAAAGGCCTCAACGCGATCGCGCATCGGTGCCGACCAGTATTCATCGTGCCCAACGCTGAGCAGGAGCGCATATGAATCCAACGGAGACGCATCGCGCTCGAGATCGAGATTGCTGCAGTAGTCTAGCGCATAGCCATTCGCTTCGGCCCAGCGCACAAAGGGCGCTTCCCAGCGGTCGAACAGTCCGCGATCGGGCCGCTGAAACGACACGCGATTCCCCTGTACGCCGCCTCGGCCGTGGTAGGCATATAGGCTAAAGCCGCCCCAATTATTGTAGGCGGCGTAGGTATTGGTCGACAGCGCCAAGAGCATCTTGGCCTGCGGACGCGACGAACGCAGCACAAAATAACCCGTTGCACGCGCAGAGCGCGCACTGCGCTGTTCAAAGGCACCGCCGTCGTCACCTATCTCCATAGTAAACTCGTAGTATCCGCTCGCCCACTCTTCGGGAATAACAAAGCGAAATGCCGAAGGCCAGTCACAGCCGTGCGCGGAAGCTTCATGAGGCACTGGATAGCGCTGACACGGGATATCGCTTTCCGAAAGCACTTCCTCGCGCGTTTGACCAACGCGCTCGCAGCGAAGGCTGAAGCAAGGCGCGGTAGACGATACGTGTAGCGTGAGTTCCTGACCCGCCGTATAGCTGATCTGACCGGCGTAACCCTCTACGAAAAATGCGTCCTGTGTCACACGATAGATCCTTGTATGAGGTTGAACATAGCTTGTGTTAGAATACGCGGTACGTGCCATTTCATCAACGCTACCGACCTACAATACACTACGAATAGCACCAACGATAGGACGCGCTTTTTTAGCGCTGAGGGAATATATTCTCGTTTCGGCTTGTCTAAAACCCGCCCCCCCGCAAATCATTCTGACGATCTGACGAGAGGAGACCTTTTCTATGAAGAGATATAGTATACGGCAATCGGCTCCCATACTATGCGCTCTACTTATCGCATCTGCCGCTCACGCACAGCGCGGAGGCCCACCGCCCCCCGGAGGAGGCCCGCCACCTGGGGGCGCGCCCATGTTGCGCTACCACGAAGTCGTTCAGTCGGATGGAACGGTGGAACTCATTCCAGCGACTGTAGCGCCAATCGAATCGGGCGAAGCCGATATTCGCATCGAGGGCGACGTGCGCATTATTGAATCCAACGGTATCCCCGAACACCTTACGGGCGCATTCCCCAATGCGGGCAATCCCAACGAGATTCGCTCCCAGATGTATCGCTATACCGTACCGGCTCAGCCGCTGCGCAGCGGTACCTATACCCCGCTCAACGGCCTGTTTGGCGTATGCATCAATGGGGTGCCGTTAGATCCGGGAGCGGCCGAGTTTTTTCACGGCGATCGCGCTAGTGGCTGGCAATATGAGGCTCTATCCGGGGCCATTGCACTAGGGCTAGACGAAAGCTACGCACACGTGCAGCCGACGGGTGCCTATCACTACCACGCCGCACCCACGCTGCTGCTGAGCAGCGCCGGCCTCCAACCCGACCAGCACTCGCCGCTCGTTGGCTGGGCAGCCGATGGCTTTCCGATTTACGCACTGTACGGATTGGATGAGGCGGGTGCCGTGCAGACCATGCGTTCGAGCTATCGCGTCAAATCGGGCGACCGTCCTGTCGGCGACAATCAACCGGGCGGGACCTACGACGGGACATTTGTAAACGATTACGAGTATGTAGAGGGTGCAGGCACGCTGGATGCATGCAACGGAAACCAAGTCGTCACGCCGGATTTTCCAGAGGGCACGTACGCCTATTTTATAACGGAGGAATGGCCCTTTATTCCGCGCTGCTTTGCCGGCACGCCGTCGGCCGACTTCGGCATGAGAGGACCGCAGCCTACGCTGGTATGGCCCGGCAGTTGGGGAAAAATCAAGGCGCGATAGCAGTGAGTGGACCGTCGCTCTTGACGGCTGCGTGCGTCGTACGCTACGGATCCGTGCACCCGCTAAAGTCGATAATGCGCGCGTATTGTGTAGGGGGTACGCCCTGTATGCACTCAACGGTGCTGACGGTCTTGCGCGTGCCCTCCGGCACGCGACCGCCGCTACAGGTTAGCGTCGTCCACTGCGTGTAGCTCATCTGCTGATCGCCGCAGACAAATCGACTCGCCGAGTTCTGGCCCGAGCGACCCGGCCACGAAAAACACAGTGCGTCGCCGTAGTCTACGGGAAAGTCGGATGTGTTATTGGGGTTACCTGAGCAGGTAGGCTCGGACCAAAAACCCACTTTCACAATGCGTCCAGCAGGTTGGTGGTCGGCGTTAGGCCCAGGAGTGTCTGTGGGGTTAATCGAGTTCTTATCGCCACAGGCCCCGACGACAAACAGCGCACTGCTCAGAAACGCAGCGATGCGCCCTGGTCGGCGCGGCACACGCCGCTCAGCCGTTGCCGTGGCGGATAGCCGAAGCGGCAAAGCGAATTTGAAAGCGATAGAC